>JAGQWL010000030.1 GCA_020437385.1 Bacteroidota bacterium | reverse complement strand
AGTAGGCCAGCTCGGAGCTATCCCCAGGCAGGTTCGCTTCAGCATCCGCTAGTTGGCCATACTTGTCCTGCAGGCGAACCAACTCACGGGTCATCTCATATGTGTCAAATTCGACGTTCCGACCATCGCGACCACCGATGAAATTCCAACCGTGGACATCATCGACATAGCCGTTGTTGTCATCGTCAATACCGTTTGACGGGACCTCGTCCTCGTTCGTCCAGATATTGTCTTTTAGGTCTTCATGGTTGATATCGACACCCGAGTCGATCACGGCCACAATAACCTGTTTCTGTGGAGATCGTCCTTCGAGGATCGCGTACGCCGGAACCACTTCGGCTCCAACCCTCGAATCCGTCGTCTCATCCTGAAACCAGACATTTGGCGATTCCTGCCCGCTGGTGAGACTTTCAACCGACGGGCCCGATTCGGTTGTCTGCCCTGCTGGTTCAGGATCCGAAGCACGATTCGCGACAGAGGTTTCGTCACTGGCGACCCGTGACGATGAACATCCTGCCGCGACGAGAACAAAGGCCGAGGCCAACAATCGAACTGAACTTGTCCGGAATGGCACAAAATCCATGTCTATCTCTGCTTAGGTCGAAAAATCTTGTTTTCTGATCGGCCTACGCCGGTCTTGGCTAAAGGGGCCCAATCCGACGGTACCCTGAATACCGCCCAGGTTGGAAGGGGGAGCGCCGGAACTTGCGCGGCTTCGTCAAACGCCAACTGTCATTCCAGGTTCGCCACCAGTCAAACGAGGGTGCTACGCCGTTCCTCCTCTACCGTGTGCGGGTAATCCGTGATATAGTGCAAGCCGCGACTCTCGTGACGCATCGACGCACTCTGGATAATGAGGTAGGCGACCGCGATCATATTGCGGAGTTCACACAACGCCGGGGAGACCTTTGATCTGCGATAGAAGTCCTCTGTCTCCTCGTAGAGCAGCTTTGTTCTGCGAGCAGCTCGTTCCAGACGTAATGTGGAGCGAACGATTCCGACATAGTTCCACATGACCCGCCGCAATTCGTCACGGTTGGCCGACACGAGCACCCATTCGTGCGGATGTTCCGTTCCGGAATCATCCCAATCGGGGACGACCTCCCTCTTTGAAACCGAAGACGCATAGTCGAGCGACGGTCCGATGGCGCGGTGACTGAACACAAGGGCCTCCAGCAACGAATTGCTGGCAAGACGGTTGGCGCCATGCAAGCCGGTACACGCGACCTCGCCGCATGCAAACAGACCAAGAATCGAGGTACGGCCATACAGATCGGTCTTAACCCCACCACATTGGTAGTGCGCGGCGGGTACTACGGGTATAGGATCTGTGGTGATGTCAATTCCGAACTTCTTGCAGGTTTCGTAGATATTCGGAAAATGCTCGAGGATCTCGTTGGACGGTTTGTGCGAAATATCCAGCCAAACGTGATTATCACCGGATTGCTTCAGCTGATCGTCGATGGCACGGGCAACGATATCACGCGGGGCCAGTTCCGCGCGCTCGTCGTAGTGAGGCATGAACCGTTCGCCTCGCATATTCCTCAACACAGCTCCATCTCCGCGGACTGCCTCCGAGATCAGAAACGAGTCTGCGTCGGGGTGGTAGAGCGACGTCGGATGGAACTGAACGAACTCCATGTTCTCCAGCCGTGCCTTTGCACGATACGCCATTGCCACCCCGTCTCCGGTGGCAATCGACGGGTTCGTACTATGCAGGTAGACCCGTCCCGAGCCCCCTGTGGCCAGAAGGGTTACCTTCGCGAGAAAGGTTTTGACGACATCCGCTTTTTCGTCGAGCACATAGGCGCCATAGCAGTGGATATCCGGACGCAACCTCGTGACATGCTGCCCAATGTGGTGCTCGGTAATGAGTTCCAGTGCGAAATGGTACTCGAAAACCTGGATGTTCCGGTGCGCCCGAATCCGTGACAGAAGCGCTCGCTCGATTTCCCGCCCTGTCGTATCGGCTGCATGAACGATTCGGTTGGCACTGTGTCCGCCTTCCCGGCCAAGATGGAAGCTGTTCTGTTGGCGGGTGAATTCCGCTCCCATCTCTGCAAGTTCAAGGACCCGCTCCGGTCCCTCCCGGACGACAACCTCCACGGCGTCAGGGTCACAGAGCCCTGCTCCTGCCGTAAGCGTGTCCTGAATGTGCGATTCGTACGAATCGGTCGGGGCAAGGACGGCGGCGACGCCACCTTGAGCATAATTTGTGTTCGACTCGACCGATTCCTTTTTCGTAACGATCGCAACGGTGCCGTGTTCAGCGACGTTGAGTGCATACGACAGGCCCGCAATACCGGAACCGAGTACGAGGAAATCGAATTTCTCTGCCATCAATGCAAGTCTGCCGACGCGTGACGACGCGGATCGGATTCACTGGGAGGCCTGACGGGGGACCGATTATTGGGGACGTGTATCAAGGAAATGTAACGCTCTGTGACGTGCCCGGCCAAATCATCCGCGCGCATCGTGGAGCAGGAAAGCCTTAATGAATGTGTCGAGATCTCCGTCCATGACAGAGTTGACGTCGGTGATCTTCGTCTCTGTCCGGTGGTCGTTGACCATCGTGTACGGCTGGAACACGTAGGAACGGATCTGGCTGCCCCATTCGATCTTCTTCTTGGATCCTTCCATCTCGTTTTTTGCCGCTTCCTGGATTTCAAGCTCGAGCTGATAGACGCGGCTCTTGAGCATTGTCATGGCTCTCTCCCGATTCTGCAGTTGGCTCCGCTCTTCCGTGCATTCGGCAACGACGCGCTCCTGTCGTCCATCACTTAGACGACCGGTCCAGATCAGGCGAACGCCCGTTTCGACTTTGTTTACGTTTTGCCCGCCGGCTCCACCGGACCGAAACATCTGCATTTCGATGTCGTCGGGCTTCAGGTTAATCTCGATTGACTCGTCTATCTCCGGATACACAAACACGCTGGCGAACGAAGTATGCCGCCGCCCGGACGAGTCAAATGGAGAGATCCGGACAAGACGGTGAACCCCCGATTCGGCTTTCAGGTAGCCAAACGCCATGGAGCCATCGATTTCAAGTGAAGCACTCTTGATTCCGGCTCCTTCTCCTGGCTGGTACTCCAGCAGATGCACCTTGTAGCCGTGCCGTTCGCCCCAGCGCGTGTACATGCGAAGGAGCATTTCCGCCCAATCCTGGCTTTCGGTTCCGCCAGCACCAGGGTGAATCGTCAGAATGGCTGAGCGCTCGTCGTCCGGGCCGCCGAGCATGCTTTTCAGTTCCAGCGACGCGACGAGGGATTCCAGCCGCGCCAACTCTTCATCGATGTCGTCAGAAAGATCCTCTCCTTCTTCGCCGGCAAGTTCGACGAGGGTCTCAAGATCGTCGGCGTGGCGACGCACGGTCTCCCAATCCGTGATCCACTTTTCCTGAGCAGAAAGCTCGCGCTCGACCTTCTGTGCGTTTCGCGAATCCGACCAGAACTCCGGGTCGAGTCGCTGCTTGTTCAGGTCGGCGATCAGGTTGCGACGCTTATCGACGTCAAAGGTACCTCCCGAGCGCGCCAACGCGCTCTAACAGATTTCGTACTTGCTCCATTGTCAGTTTTTGTAGTTCATCGAAGGAACGCGTCGGCTCCGACAGAGGCGTTCAGGAACGGGGACGTGAAATATACGGCGCTGCTGCCTGTCCGAAGAAGCCTCCGGCGGCCCCGAGTATCGAACCGACGATCACCGTCGCCACTGGGACCGCCCAGGCCGGCGCATTCGGAACGAAGGCAGCCATTGTGCGCGACATACGAGCGACCGCTTCACCCGCCGCCGCGTAGTTAAGCGATACGAGGACCAGCCACGAAAGCGCGACTGCAGACGCCCCCGCGAGCCATCCACGCTTTATCGACCACCAGCCGACGACGGCTCCCGCCGCAACGCACCACTGCCATCCCAGAATGATGTTCAGCAGCGTAGCCAACAACGCCCCGAGAAGGATCTTCATCCCGACATCAACCTAGATGTTTGGCAACGAAGCGGCCAATCCTGTGTACGGCCTCCTCGATGTTTGGCAGTGAGTTCGCGTAGGCGCAGCGAACGAATCCGGCACCGCTGGGACCAAACGCATCGCCCGGTACGACGGCAACCTTCTCCTCGGCAAGCAACCCCTGAGCAAACTCCTCCGAACTGAGGCCGGTTGGCCGAATGTCCGGAAACGCGTAGAACGCCCCCTCGGGCTCAAACGTGGGGCATCCTGCCGACCGCAATCCATCGACAAGCACGCGCCGACGTTCGTCGTAGGCAACACGCATCCGTTCAACCGCGCCCTGGCTCGATCGGATGGCTTCGATCGCTCCGTACTGAGCCGCCGACGGGGCACTCATGATGATGTATTGGTGGAGTTTGTAGATACTGTCATACAAACCGGGCGGCGCGCACAGGTAGCCCAGGCGCCAACCCGTCATTGCGTAGGCTTTTGAAAAGCCACCGAGCAACACGGTTCGATCCCTCAGTGCAGGAATCGACGGTAGGCAGGTGTGCCCCTCGCTGTGGGCAGAACCATAAATCAGGCGGTCATAGATCTCATCCGAAAAAACAATGAGGTCATGCTCAACCACAACTTCCGCTATTTCCTCCAACGTCTTGCGCCGCAATACCGCCCCAGTCGGGTTACTCGGGTATGCGAGAAACAGGACCTTCGTTCTTGGGGAAATTCGGGATCGAATGTCCTCAGCGGTAACCTGGAAGTCGTTCTCGAAATACGTCGGAACGTACACCACCGAGCCCCCCGCGAAAATCGCCGTCGGACCGTATGAAACAAAGCAGGGCTCGGGAATCAGAATTTCGTCCCCCGGATTCAATAGAGCCAGCATTGCCAGTTGGAGTGCCTCGCTCACTCCCACCGTTGCGATGATCTCCGAAACTGGGTCGTAGTGGACGCCATACAGTCGTTCGATCTCCTCGGAGATCGCCTTCCGCAATTCAAGAAGACCGGCGTTGGAAGTATAGCCCGTCTTCCCCGCTCGCATTGACGCAATCGCAGCGTCGATTATCGGGTCAGGCGTTACGAAGTCCGGTTCCCCAATGCCGAGCGTGATGACATCGGACATTGTCGCCGCGATGTCGAAGAATCGCCTGATCCCACTCGGCGGCACCTTCTTGACCCGATCTGCTAGTCTCGATTCCCAGTTCATTCAATTCCTTGATTTGGATGACGGTCTCCGGGGGCGCGCGCTGCGAGCCTCAACCGCCGTTGGAAATTACGACAAAAAACTCGGACACATCGCCGAGTGCTGTCCGGCCGGTCAGCGCTGCAGGTTGTTCAGGGGGCTATTGCAACCTATTTTTAGAACCTCGATTCCGTGTCCGGAAACGGGGAATTCCTTAGAGGCGCCAATCAGTCCAATTTCTGCATGTCCGCACTTACGCTCAACTTCATCAACGGCGAATGGATCAAATCCAGCAACCGAAAAACCTTCACCGATACGAATCCGGCAGTGCATTCGGACGTCATCGGAGAGTTTCCCGCGTCGACGCCCGAGGATGTTGATTCTGCAGTGGCCGCGGCCCGTGTTGCATTCCGATCCTGGTCCCGGATGCCCGCTCCCGAGCGCGGTAACATCCTGAAGCGGATTGGCGACATCCTTACTGAGCGCAAAGACGAACTCGCTTTTGAAATGACGCGAGAGATGGGCAAGCCGCATTTCGAAACCCGAGGTGATGTGCAGGAAGCCATTGATACCGCGTACTATGCGGCTTCAGAGACCCGACGGCTTTTCGGCCACACTGTACCCAGTGAGCTCCCAAACAAGTTCAATATGTCGATTCGGCGACCGGTCGGTGTAATCGGCGTTATCACTGCCTGGAACTTCCCGGTTGCGGTCCCAACGTGGAAGATGTTCCCGGCTATCGCGGCTGGTAACACCGTCATCTTCAAACCGAGTGAGGATGCTCCCCACAGCGGCGCGTTGCTCGTCAAGGTGTTTGAAGATGCCGGTCTTCCGACCGGTGTCGTGAACCTTGTGCAGGGCGGCGGCGAAGTGGGATCCGCCCTTGTCTCGCACCCCGATATCGACGCTGTGACGTTTACCGGTTCGACGGATACCGGTGGAAAGATTGCTGAAACATGTGGGGCCATGCATAAGCGCTGTTCCCTCGAGATGGGTGGCAAGAATCCAATGATCGTGCTTGATGACGCTAACCTGGATCTGGTTATCGACGGTATCCTGTGGGGTGCCTTCGGCACGACCGGACAACGTTGCACGGCGACAAGCCGCCTGATCATCCAGTCCGGCGTGCACGACAAGCTGCTGGAGATGCTGAAGAGCGCTGCTTCAGGTTTGCGACTCGGATACGGGAACGAAAAAGATGTCGACGTGGGCCCGGTGATCAATCAGAAGGGAATGGACAAGGTTCTCGGTTACATTGAGATTGGCAAAAAGGAAGGCGCCGTGCTGGAGATGGGTGGAGCACGTGCCACCGGCGGAAAACTGGACAACGGCTTCTTCATCGAGCCGACGATCTTCTCGGGTGTAACGCGTCATATGCGAATCGCTCGGGAGGAGATTTTTGGTCCCGTCCTGTCCGTGATCAAGGTCGACTCCTACGATGAGGCGGTCTCAATTGCGAACGACGTTCCTTACGGTTTGTCGTCTTCGATCTACACAAACGACATCTCGACTGCATTCAAGGCGATGCACGACATCGAGGCCGGGATTACCTACATCAACGGACCGACAATCGGTGCCGAGGCCCACATGCCGTTTGGCGGCGTCAAGAAGACGGGAAATGGTCACCGCGAAGGCGGATGGGAGGTATTCGACTTCTACACGGAAACGAAGACTGTGTACGTCGACTACTCAGGCAAGCTGCAGAAGGCGCAGATCGACAACACGTGACAAGCCGCACGAAACTATCTCTGCTCGTTTTGCTCCTGTTGCTTGTTGGCACCGAGGCCTATCTCAGGTTTCAGGAGCACAGTGTCGCCGAGGATTCCGAGTCGGAGATCGCTGCTCTCTTCGACTCTGGTCAGTCTGGGCGAATGGTCTCGGGCACCGGAACCGTTGTTCGTCTGCTTGACGACGATCGCGACGGGTCACGTCATCAGCGTTTCGTCGTGCGGCTCGCGAACGATATGACGGTATTGATTAGCCACAATATCGATATCGCCTCCCGTGTCCCCGTCGCGCCCGGAGCAACGGTCCATTTTCGCGGTCAGTATGAGTGGAACAGTCAGGGTGGCGTCGTCCATTGGACGCATCATGATCCTGATGGACATCATGCCGAGGGCTGGCTCGAGGTCGACGGCCGGAGATATGACTGACCGACTAGTATCGAATTCGGTACAGGCCGTTTCGCGTCAGGAACAGAATGGAGGAAGATTGTATCGAGGCATCGACAAGGCCGCTTGAATGGACGTAGATGCGATGGTGAAGGCGGCCGTCGCGAGTGTACAACCGGACCTCCGACTCCAGAACGACGGCGACGGTTTCGGTTCCAACGATTCCGACGTTCCGGATCTCGGCGCATTCCTGCCGACACAGTTGCCGTTCCAGGGATCCGAGACGATCGAACACAAGAACGGATCGACTACCCTCGTCCGCAACAAAGATGTTGTCTTCATCGATCGTGACAGCGGTCGGATCGACAAGGAAGACCGGAGAACCCGCACCGCCCGCGATGCGCCTCACACCCTGTGCCGGTGTCCATTGAAGCAACTCGGATCTCGCGGCATCAATGAATACCACTGCATCACCGATCGCTGCAATTGAGACCGGCCGGCGTACGACCGAATCGAAATTCCCAGGCGTCGGACCGAGCGACACCGCCGAGACAAAAACGCCATCGGCGGACAACCAGACTAATCGGCCATTCCCCTCGTCCGCCACGATGATCCTCAACCCGTTCGTCGCATCGATGTCGCTGGGAGCATCAAACTGTTGTAGTCCCCCACCGGGCCCAGCCCATCGCTCAACGGAACCCGTGCTCAAGTCGAGTCGAACGATCTGATCCGTCGCGGAGTCGGCGACGTAGACGGTCTCGCTCTTATCGTTATCCATCGCGACCGCCCGTTCAAACCGGACGACAGGAATAGCCGTCACCAGATCTACTGTGTCCGGCAACGCCTGTGCGTTTGCGACGTGGCTGGCTGGAGCCAGCCCGGCGGACGCGACTGCGAGCAACAGGGTGCGGATCATCGTTCCTTCGTCAGCTGATGGAACGAGCAAGCCCCTTTCGACCGATGTCGCGTCGAAAGGTCATTCCTTCGAACGCGATCCTTGCCACTCCGTCATACGCATGGGACAAAGCCTCCTGGAGCGTCTGTCCGAGTCCGGTAATCCCCAGGACGCGACCACCGTTTGTAACCACGCGACCGTCTGACTCTGCTGTACCCGCGTGGTATACTGTCGCAACGCCACCTACGTCGTCAAGGCCCGAAATCGGGTAACCCTTTCGGTATGAAGCCGGATATCCGTTTGACGCGACAACCACTACTGCCGCGCTGCGGTCGTCGAGTTCCGCGGTAATCCCACCCAATCGATGCTCGGCGCATGCGGTCAGCAGATCCGTGAGTCGCGACCGAATCCGCGGAATGATCACCTGCGTCTCAGGATCTCCCAGCCGACAGTTGTACTCGACTACACGAGGGTTTCCTCCCGCATCGATCATGAGACCGACGTAGAGAAACCCGGCGTACGGCGTTTCCTCCTCGACCATGCCGCTGAGAGTCGGTTCAATGATCGTGTGACGTACGCGCTCGAGAACGCTCTTAGTCAAGACAGGTGCCGGCGAATAGGCACCCATTCCGCCAGTGTTTGGTCCGACGTCGCCATCACCGATCCGCTTGTGATCCTGTGCACCCGGCAACATCACGTAATCGACGCCATCACAGAGGACGAAGACCGAGGCCTCCTCACCCTCCATGAAAGACTCGACAACCACCTCGTCTGATGCAGTGCCAAAGGACTCTCCATCCAGCATTTCGCGAAGCGTACTCTCCGCAGATGCAAGATCCAAACAAACGACGGCGCCCTTGCCCGCAGCAAGTCCGGAGGCCTTAATGACGATTGGCGCGCCTTCGGAGCGCACGTACGCGATTGCATCGTTCAACTCGCCGCGTCGGAACCCGCTGAATCGGGCTGTCGGAATCTCATGACGCGCCATGAACGCCTTTGCGAATGCCTTGCTGCCCTCAAGACGTGCGGCCGACGCGCTTGGACCAACAATCGGATGGCCACTCTCTTGAAACGCGTCTGCAATACCCAGCACGAGTGGTGCCTCTGGTCCGACTACGGTCAAGTCGATTCGCTGTTGCTCGACGAATCGCATGAGGCCGGTCACATCATCCGCGTTTACGGCCACGTTCTCCGCCACGAGCGCGGTGCCCGCGTTACCCGGTGCGCAGACCACTTCGTTGCCCTCCGAGGCCAGTCGGTGCGCAAGGGCGTGCTCACGGCCGCCGCTCCCAACAATCAAAATCCGCATGTATCTTGAGGATGCTGTTTACAATACCGCAAGTTACTGACTTCCGAGTTGCTTCAGGCATCAGGCATGGCCTGACGTCCAATCGTTGGACGAATTCGGTCGGCATGGCTCCATCGTCCATCTGGTTCCGGCTTGTCCCACGCATCCTTACTCAAGTCCGTCCTGCAGGTAATCGTTGCAATTGCTTCTATTGCCATCGTCATCCTTTGGATAGACGCCGATCGTATCCTCGATACGGCGGCCGATGGAGACGTCGGGTTGGTGTTTCTCGTTGTCGTGCTGATGCCGGTCAATGTCATCCTTGAGGTGCTCGTGTGGCGTCCCGTTGTTCGTCCGATTGATCCCGGACAGTCTATTGCGACATTGACGCGGGCGGTTCTTGCCGGTTTTTCTCTCGCACTCATAACACCAGCCCGAATTGGTGAGTTCTACGGACGAACATTCGAGTCCGAGCGTGCGGATCGTTGGAAGGTTGCGGCATCCGTCCTCATTTCGCGCTTTGGAGAGCAGGTTGTTATCGCATTTGGTTGCCTGATGGCTGCCTCAGTTTACAGTCGAGCTGTAGGCGCAGAGGGATGGGTGCGGCTTCTCTTTCCCGCAGCGTTCGTCTACTGGATAGCTCTGGGACTCGTTTTCCTTGCCGGCGACCGACTTTTTTCCTTTCGGCTTCTTCCCCGGCGCGTCTCGCAGTCATTTGACTTTCTGGCGTCGGTGTCGCTCGCCGACAGGTATCAGTCACTCGGGTTCGCGATTCTGCGCTACGTCGTCTTCACCATTCAGTTCGTACTCGCCGTCCGAGCGTTCGGGATCGACGAGTCCATGGTTGTCCTGTTGTCGACCTGCGCCGTCGTATTCTTTGTCAGATCCGTCACGCCACCCGTGTCATTCCTGGACCTGGGCGTACGCGAGGGTGCCGCGGCGTTTGTGTTCGGCTACGCCGGGATGAGCAATGCCGCTGCGTTCAACGCGGCCCTTGCGATATTTGGCATCAACGTCTTAATGCCCGCGTTGATTGGAATCCCGTTTGCGGTGCGGCATCTCTCGAAAAAGGAGTCTGGCGCATGATCAACCTGTTGGGAGCAACGGCAGTGGCTCTTGGGGTCGCCTATGTGCTGATGGCCCTGGCATGTCGGCGCGGCCTGCTCGCGATACACGAGAAGCCGCCGGCAGCAGCTGCATCGAGTTTCCAGAGGGCCTCCATCCTGATTGCTGCGAAGAACGAGGAAGCATCTATTGGCAGATGCCTCGACGCACTGGCCCAACAGACGGCACCAATCGGCGAGATAATCGTTGTAAACGACCAGTCCAGCGACGCAACGGAAGAAGTCGTACGGTCGCACCGGTTGTATGGGGCGTCAGTCAGGTTGGTCTCAACAACTGGATGGTCAACCGGAAAGTCCTCGGCGATTCGGACGGGCCTCGACGCCACCAGCGCCGACATCATCCTCGTGACAGACGCAGACTGCCGTCAGTCTCCTGGTTGGACGTCGCAGATGCTGGGGCATCTGACCGAAGATGTGGGATTTGTTGCCGGCCCTGTATTGTTCGAGGATGACGGGTCCATCTTCGGTCGTTTGCAGTCACTCGAGTTTCTCGGTCTTGTCGCAGTTGGTGCAGGTTCCATCGGTTCCGGTCTTCCCACGATCTGCAACAGTGCCAACCTGTGTTATCGAAAAGATGTTTTCGAAGACGAATCCACGCGTCATCCCGAGATTGCTTCGCTTCCGGGCTTCGATGAGGCGTTGTTGCAGACCATCCATGCTCGCCAGGATTGGCGCGTGGCATTTGCACCTGGTCTTGATGCGGCGGTCTACAGCGATCCGGCCGCAAGCCTGTCCGACTTTCTGCGACAACGGATTCGATGGTCCTCAATGGCCGGGCGATTTCCGGATCGGAGGATCCGCATAATATCCATCGCGGTGTTCTTGTTCTACGTGCTGCTTCTTGGTTTGGCCGCAGGTGCACTCGCAGGCATCGTGTCAGCCTGGCTCGCGATCGCCCTTGTGTTGACAAAAGCATCCGGCGATGCATTGATCTTGTGGCCGGCCGCCCGCCTCTACCGCCGCGAACCGCTCCTCCGGTTGTTTCCGCTCGCTGCACTCCTTCAGCCATTCTACATCGTCTTCGTTTCGACGATGGGTCTGTTTGCAACGGACAGATGGTGACCAACCCATGCAGAGCAACATTCAGAGACGGATAAAATTGCTGTCCAGCGGAGGTCGACTGGTCGGCCCACTCCTGCCTTCTACGTTGTCTCGGATTGCCACTGAAACGCGGACCGCGTACCTGACTTTCGATGACGGTCCCACGCCGGACCTTACGCCGCTCGTTCTGGATCTCCTGGATGAGTTCGGCGCGAAGGCCACGTTCTTTCTGACGGCGTCACGCGTCCACGACACCGGTCCCATTGTTAAGCGCATCGTTGCCTCGGGGCACACGGTTGGAAATCACGGATTGCGCCACATCGACTACTGGAAGGTTTCCCGCGAAAGCTGTGTGGCTGATCTGGCGGCAAGTGATCGTATTCTTACCGAGAGTACTGGTAGTGCGGCCGCGCTGGTCCGTCCGCCGTACGGTCACGTCACTCCGGGCCTCCTGGCCTGGTGCAGACGCACAGGTCGCACCTGTGTATTGTGGGACGTGATGACGGCGGACTTTGACTACGAAGGCGATGCGCGTCCCTTTGGTGCTGCTGTCGTGGGAGCAGTGCGACACGGATCAATCATCGTTTTGCACGATTCAGCTCCTGCGCCGGTAACACGGCTTGCCCTGGTTCGGTCCGTTCTGACCGAGTTGAGGAACGCCGGCTGGCGTATCGACTCGCCTATTCGGGCGCCGACGCATCATAGAAGGGGTTTGTAGCGGGCTGTTCCAGGCCGAGGTACACTGCCGAGTACCTGACGTAGTTCGCTGCGTACGAGCGGATCGAGGCGATCTCCACGTCGGTCAATTCACGCACCACGCGGGCCGGTGAACCAAGTACCATGCTGCGGGGTGGGACAACGGTACGAGACGTGACCAGCGCACCTGCCCCAACGATCGAATCAGACCCGATGTCAGCGTGATCCAGAACGATGGCACCCATGCCGATCAGAACGCGGTCCCGGATTCTGCATCCGTGTATAATGGCCGAGTGTCCGATCGTAACCTCATCCCCGATGACTGTGGGCGCGGTTTCGTGCGTAACATGGATGCAGCTGTTGTCCTGAACGTTCGATCGACTGCCGATTCTGATTCGATTCACGTCGCCGCGAATCGTCACATTGAACCAGACAGACGACTGTGGACCGAGGCGAACGTCACCGATCACGTCCGCCGAGTCTGCGACGAAGTTCTTGCCCTCAAGTAGCGGCGTCTTACCGATGAACTCACGAATCATGATATGTCTTTGCAATTGAGGACAACTCGGAGAGCAGGACCAGTGCCTGAACGGGCGTAAGCGTGTTCACATCGACTCTGGCTATCTTCTCAATGATGTCACGTGCGACAGGGCCAAGAGTATCTCTTCCGGCTGATTGATCGGGATGCGACATTGGCGCGCCGACGCGGACAGGCCGTGTGGCGCCGTCGCCGGCCTGAGGTGCATCTTCGACAAGCGATGACTTCTCTAGATGAAACAGAATCTCGCGGGCGCGCGAAACAACCGGCTCCGGAAGACCCGCCATCCGGGCAACCTCAATCCCGTACGAATGATCCGCTCCCCCACGCACAAGCTTCCGCAGGAACACTACGCGACCGGCGTGTTCTTCGACCAGGACCCGGTAGTTGGCAACACGTTCGAGCCTTGAAGCCAGTTCGTTCAACTCGTGGTAGTGGGTCGCAAACATGGTCTTCGCACGAACGGGACCGTGCTCGTGGAGGTATTCGACTAGAGACCATGCAATAGACAATCCATCGAATGTACTCGTACCTCGTCCAACTTCGTCCAGCAGTATCAGTGAGCGCGGCGTCGCGTTGTTAAGAATGTTTGCGGCCTCGTTCATTTCCACAAGAAAGGTACTCTCCCCTGCCGAAAGATTGTCGGAGGCGCCAACGCGGGTGAAGATCCGGTCGACGACGCCGACGCGCGCGCGCTCGGCAGGAACGTAGCATCCGACCTGGGCAAGCAGCACGATAAGACCTGTTTGCCGCAATACTACGGACTTACCGGCCATGTTTGGCCCGGTGATGACGAGGATCTGTTCCGTCTCCGGGTCAATCGTCACGGAGTTTGGAATAAACTGCTCACCCGGTTCAAGCGATGCCTCAACGACAGGATGACGGCCACCCTGTATATCGAGGACGCTGCCCGAATCGACCACCGCTCTTACGAACCGTCCAGCTTCGGAGGCTGTGGCGAAGGCGCACAGCGTGTCGATGGTCGCAATCGAATCCGCAACGGAGAGCGCACGTTCTTCGTGGGCCGCCACTTCCGTGCGGATCTTGTCAAACAGCTCCCGCTCAAGTCCCTCGATGGTCTCCTGCGCCCGAAGGATCTTCTCCTCCAGTTCCTTCAGTTCCGGAGTAATGTAGCGCTCTGCGTTTACGAGCGTTTGTTTACGGATGAAGTAATCCGGGACCTTGTCTTTGTGAGCGTTTGTGACCTCAAGGTAGTAGCCAAACACTTTGTTGTATCCCACTTTGAGGGACGGGATTCCACTCCGACCAGACTCTGCCTTCTGAATGCGGGCAATGTGTTCTTTCCCGGATGAACTCAGCGACCGCGCTTCGTCCAACTCTGCATTGAAACCGTTGCGGAACGTGACGCCGGAGCCCAGGCTTGCGGGTGGTTCGGCGACGATCGCGGCCTCGATCAAATCGACAACCTCGTCGCAGGGATCGATGCCCGCGGCCGTCTCACGTACGATGTGCGCACGGGCGTCCTTGAGGAGCGCAGGGATCTCGCGCGCAGCCCGCAATGACGACGCAAGCGCGGAGAGGTCACGAGGCGTAGACCGCCCCGTGGCGTTCCTGACGACGAGCCGCTCGATATCCCCGATCGCCTCCAATGCAGTGCTGACCGAGCGACGGCGGTCCTTTCGAATAAACTCGGCGACACCATCCAGGCGAGCATTGATCTGACCTTCTTCCACAAGTGGTCGAAAGATCCATGCTCGAAGCCGTCGGGCACCCATCGGGGTTCTCGTTCGGTCGAGTATAGCTACAACCGACTTTCCCGTATCGACTTCGTGCTCGAGATCCAGGTTGCGACGCGTCGCCGGATCGAGCAACATGAATGTCTCGGTCTGGTAGCGTTTCAGACTCCGAATCTGGGGGATCCGTCCATTCTGGGATTCGCGAACATACTGTATGACGGCGCCGGCTGCACGCGTCGCCAGCGGAAGGTTGTCCAACCCGAAACCTTTCAGCGAATGCGTCCGGAAGTGATCGGTCAACGCTGACTGGGCCATGTCGAAACCAAAGAGCCAGTCCGGAAGGCTCGTCACCAGCGTTCCTGTCTGTTCGGTGGGGATGCGGTCCAGCGACTGCTTTTCGGAAAGAAGCAGCTCCGTTGGGGCGATGCCGTCGAGCACGCGTTCAAGTTCTGCAGCGTCAATCTCTGCTGCGAAAAACTCGCCGGTGGAGGCGTCAACAAACGCGAGGCCGGCCGTCTGGCGATTGCTTGCGAAGACAAGCGCACAGAGGTAGTTGGCACGCCGTGGATTCAGAAGCTCGTCCCGGAATGACACGCCCGGAGAAACCACTTCTACTACCTCTCGGCGGACGATCGTCTTAGCCGTCTTCGGATCCTCGACCTGTTCACAGATGGCGACACGGTGTCCCGTCCGGACGAGCTTTGGTAGATAGGAGTCCAGTGCATGATGCGGGAATCCCGCGAGTGCGACGTCTTCTGCCTTTCCGTTCGCGCGCTTTGTCAGCGTGAGTCCCAGTATCGGAGCAACCAGACGCGCATCTTCGTCGAACGTCTCATAGAAGTCACCCATTCGAAAAAGCAGGACCGTATTCGGATGCTTTTCCTTGATCGAGTAGTACTGACGCATAAGCGGCGTACTTCCCCGAACAGCAGTTTCATCTTCTGTTCCGTCAAACAACGTAGCGGACTGCTTTGCTGACATACGGATGTCGACCGTTATGAGTTGTGACCAGGACCGTCCAGTTCGGCAAGATGGGCCTCGGACCGGGGCGGTAACTCGGAGTCTTCCAGAAAACCCTCGATCCGGTCGTGTTGCTCGCGTGCGTCGGTATATCCGACTTCAATGAGCCGCGTAACGTATTGATTCTCGAAGAGCAACATACTCAGCCAGTCCGGACTCTTTGATCGCCCAAACAGCCTAGAAAAAAGTGCGAGAGGTCCCGTGACGGTCGTTTCGAATTCGGATGCGAGTCGCCCGAGGTCGACCGATGGTCGGAGTACGAGCAATTCGACAGGTCTAAGACCCAGTCGTTTTCGGCGCGGCAGTTCGTCCAACAGCGCGTTTATTCGATCCATCATCAAGGCGTCCTGATCGAGCGCATCCAGGAAGATTGAGTTCATCAACAGGCCAAAGATCTGTCCAAGCGGCGGGTATCCAACAAACTGCGGTTCATCTGCTTCCGCTCTTGATCGAGCATATCGCGTCGAGATCGCCAGAACCTTGTTTGCGCCGAGATGGACCGCCGGGGCCAACGGAGCAGCCAGACGAATGCCGCCGTCACCATAGTAGGCATCTCCAATCTGAATCGCGGGAAAGATGAGCGGAAGCGCAGTTGATGCCATGACATGGTCGATCGTCAACGACGTGTTGAACGATACGCGGTTCGGTCGTTCCCAGCGTTCAATGTCGCTCCCCTGAACCCACGTGACCGTTTGTCCCGTGGTATAGTTGGTCGTCACGATAGCGAGGGCCTGCAGGAAGCCACTGGCGAGCCGCGTTTCGACACCAGCGAGTCGCCCCGTGCCATCAGACAGCTTGCGCATCAGATAGTCCCTCAGTGGCGAGGTTTCCAGAAAGGCCCGTCGCGTTATGTCCGGTTCATCCCTCGAGCGTTTGAAGAGGTAATTCTTTGCCCACGAGATTGAAGACTCGGACTGGTACACATCGCCGGGACTGATCTCCAGCCAGGAATCGACCAACCGCTCTGTACATTCTTTGAGGTCGCCGGAATGGGTACCAAGGTGTGCCGCGTTTATCGCACCCGCCGACACGCCGGTGAGAATGGGGAATCGCATGGTCGGAAACGCCTCACCCAGATACTTCAGTACGCCCGCCTGATAGCTCGCCCGCGCCCCGCCGCCAGAGAGCAGCAGGCCCATGTTGACAGGCTCAAGCGGATTGAACGCACGCGTGACGCGGCGCACTACATCGGTCAATCCCATGTGAAGCAGGTAGGGCTCTTAGTCGATCCAGAAACGAGAGTTGCTATTGGGAATCCATTCGACACGGCTTAGGTTCTCCCTGTGAAATATAACCCCGAGCCAGTTGCCGTACCGGATTCGCTCGGACTCATCGTATGCAAAACTCCTCAGACCAGTCGGGCCGACCGTCAGACGCCAACGCCGTACTTGCCATTACCCTCAGGCAGATTGATGGTCTCGGGGCGGTTGGCGTGACGAAGCTGCTGCGCTCGTACGATAGTCTTGAAGAACTGCAGGAATGTCCGCTCGAGCAGGTATTGGTCCGGCTTCGCGGCATACCCGGGGCCGCGACGCTGGCGGCCCGTATTCTGGACGCCTCCTTGATCGCTGAATTGCGTCGGGCAGCCGAGCGAGAACTGTTGGAACTGCAGGAGAAGCGTATTGAGGTTGTTACGGCCGCGCATCCGATGGTTTCGGATCGGATGCAGCGTCTCCAAGGCAGGTATTCGTCGCCAATTCTGTTCCTTTACGGTGACACGGAGGTATTGGGCAGTTCAACCGCTGCCACGTTTGTCGTTGACGGCGGTTCGCTCTCCGCCGATTCGTTCGAGCATCTCCAGCGCCTCGCCAGAACGGTGATGACGAGTGGGTATCCGATCATGACCGGGACAAGGCCAGGCGCAGACGTGGTGCTGTCAAAGATAGCCATCGCCTCTGCGGGACAAGGAGGTCCATCGTCCGTTGGTGTCTGCGACAGCGGACTCGCGCGCATCGACCCTACCTTCCGTTCGACAGCAACGCAAATCGTTCGAAGCGGCGGAGCACTCGTCTCGCCGTTTGATATGGTGCATGGTCCGTTTGACCATGATCTTGCCCACCGCGACGCGCTCATGGCGGCGTTGGGCACTGTGGTAGTGTACTGCGCATCGTCGGAACGGCCTGCATCCGAAAACACGCACTTTCAGATGCTGGCCGACTTCTGCCGCGATCGGCATATTCCGTTGTTCATTCTGGGCGACAAAACGCCCGACAGACCTGACGTGCATCCGCTCGTAGGTGCGACAGACGACGAATGGGTACTGGCGGCATTGTCGAGTTCGAGAAAACGGCAATAGGCGATGGAAGGCCGCAAGCTGCTGTTCATTTTTGTTGACGGCGTTGGCGTCGGGCCCGACGGCCCGGCAAATCCGTTCTCGGTCGCATCGTATCCGAATCTCGAAGCGCTGTACGGTGGGCGCCTCCTCGACAGACCTGATTCGGAATCAATCGCAATGGAGCGCCGGTCACCGTGGCTACTCGACGCCCGACTCGGCGTTGAGGGGCTGCCGCAGTCTGGGACCGGACAGGCATCGCTGTTTACCGGCGTGAATTGCGCCGCCGCCGCGGGACGGCACTACGGTCCATTCCCGCACACACGCACGTACGACATTCTAAGGACGCGATCTGTTTTTGCCCGGTTGTTGAAGACCGGCTGTCGAGCTGAGCGACTTGCATTCGCCAACGCCTATCCAGATCGCTTCTTCGAATATGCCCGGCTGAAGAACCGCTGGACCGTCACGACACGATGCGCCGTCGAGGCCGGCATCCGCATACGAACGGAAAGCGATCTGGCAGACGGAAAGGCACTGGCGGCCGACATTACGGGCCAGCGTTTTCCAAACGCCCGGAGCATCGGCCTACCGATAACAATATCCGAGGCCTCCGATCGGATCGTCGCGTTGCTCGACGATCACGACTATGTTCTCTTCGAATACTTCAAGACGGACAAGGCGGGACACTCGCAACAACACGAGCTTGCGGCGGAAGCGCTGCGTTCCGTCGATACGTTCCTAGGAGAGGTCCTCTCGAGGATCGACCTCGAGTCAACCACACTTGTTCTAACGAGCGACCACGGCAATATCGAAGATCTGTCGACCCGTTCGCACACATTAAACCCTGTACCACTTCTCGTCGCCGGTCCTGGCAGAGAGCAATTCTCCTCCGCACACTCTCTTCTGGACATTGTCGGTCCGTGCGTTGCGTGCCTGAACCCAACCTGAACAACCAAACCAGTACCCGTCTTTACTTCGATCCCAATTCGCCCCCGCGCAGTTCGTTCGCGAGGCGAGTTGCGCCATAAACACTCTGGATTGCCTCGACAATACCTCTTGAATCAACGGAGATGGTCCGTCCCGTTTCATCGAGGTACATGTACTCGTTCGGGAGCGCCTCGATATTGCTGTCGAACACCAAACCAACGATTTCCAGGTTCCGATTCACCATTGGAGAGCCGGAATTCCCACCGGTGATGTCGTTAGTCGAGATGATGTTAACGGGCGTAGAAAGATCGAGTGCAGCCGGTGCGGGTGTCCAGCGTTTAGGCAACGTCCAATCCTTATCCCCTTCGAACGAATGAAACCGGTCGTACATCCCGTAAAACGTTGTATAGATCGGCGCCTTCGTCCCATTGTACTGGTAACCTGATATGACGCCGTCGGCAATGCGAAGCGAGAACGAGGCGTCTGGCGGGACCTCCGTTCCGTATACAGCAAACTGCGCACGACCAAGCTGTGCGTTCAAGTTTTTTTCGGAGTCTTCGAACTGCCCGAGCTGCTGACCCAGCGAGAAGTACAGTTCGGCGAGCGACTGAACGACGGGAACAGTAACATCGCCAGATGCGAGATAGCCGCTCTCGAGGGCAGCCGCAAAGCCGGACGAGTCTGCAATTGATGTTTCTCGAACGAGACGCGCGGCAACCGAATCCGGCGAGCTGCCCTTCAGGATTGCACGAACCGTCGGATGCTCGGCGCCAAGGTAGTCGCGTAGTTCAGCGAGTCTGGCGGAGATGTAGCCTTGTTCTACTTGCGCTGGCCAGTCCGACACGCCGAGACCGCCCTTCTTCATTTCGTCCACGCGACTCTCAGGCGCACCGCGCTGTTTGAGAATGTCAGCGATATAGCCGTAGAGTCCCCGCAACAGAATGTGGGATGTCATCACGTCGGATGAGAAGTAAGTGAAGGCACCCGACTGGTTCGCGACTGCACGCTTTGAGATCTGGATATCCGCGATCTTGTCAAAAACGTCGCGGTACCGCGCTGTCGACGAGTCCGCCCGGATGGCCGCCGAAAGCTTCTCATCCCCGGCCCGCTTACGCGCCATGAAGGCCTCGTCTTCGAGGCCTGACAGTTGTCCCTCGTTCGCTTTCAATGAGTTCTCGAGCGAAAACCAGGTATTCCTGAGATCCAGCGAGTCTGCGGCAACTGGATCCGTGTCGATGAAGGACTTGAGCACCGCACTTCTGGATTTGATGACGCGTATGGCCTGAGGCAGCGCTGCGTCTCTTTCGAACTCGAGCTGGGCCACTGTGGAGAGTCGGCTCGTCGAGCCGGGATTACCGATAACGAAAGTCAGATCACCTTCGCGAGCCCCGCCTGCCGACCACCTGAAATAGTTCTCTGGACGCAGCGGTTCTCCGTCGGCATCGTAAACCCGGAAGAAACTCATGTCGAGGTTGTATCTGGGATACGTGAAGTTGTCCCAGTCGCCGCCGAAGAACCCGATTTGGAGCTCAGGAGCCATCACCAGGCGAACGTCGTGGTACCTCCGGAACGTGTACGCGGAATATTTACCGCCGTTATAGAGTTCGATCACCTGCACCGAAAGCAGCGTGTCCTGCTTTTGAACGGCGTTCGTCATTTCCTCCTCAACCTTTGTGCGGTTTGTCTCGCGACTGGCAACTTGCTGGTCGGCCGGCGCATCTTCATCTACGCCCTTGTACACGCGGTCGGTGACGTCAGAGATTGAGATCAGTTGATCGACAAACAGTCCATCAACCTTGCGTTCGTCGTCGAGGCTCTCGGCGTAAAAGCCGTTGTCGAGAAGGTCTTCGCCTGGTTTTGACACTTTCGTAACACTTTCACGCCCGCAGTGATGGTTCGTCAAAACGAGGCCATCTGCGGAGACAAAGCTTGCAGAGCAGTACGTTGCGAACCTGAGGGCACTCAACCGAGCCTTGTCAAACCATCGTTGACCGGGATCAAACCCATACGCTTCCTTGAAATACTCAAGCGGCGGATCATCGAACGTCCACATCTTGCCACGATCAAACCGTCCGCTCGCGACACCAGGTGAAGCCGTTTCGGCGCTCGATTCATAAACCCTGCGAGATGTTGTTTCATTCGAGCGCTGTTCTGTGTTCGGTGCGCGCTCGACGATGGGTGCCCTCTCGGTAATCTGTACCGTCTCACGGGGTGCAGAACAGCCTGCGCCGAGTGCGTAAGTGAGCACGAGGCCGAGAAATAGTTGGATGTGACCGCCTCTTGTGATCATTGCCTCCTCCATGCCGACCCATATACATGGGACCAATAAGCGATAATTGACAGTTGCAGAGCAAATCTAAGCTACTTGCAGCCCCCATACCTTGGATTTCGTTCGAACATCGCGCTCGGGAACCCTGTAACGCGACAAGAATATGATGCGACTCGCGCGAAAGTGGCGGAATTGGCAGACGCGCTAGACTTAGGATCTAGTGGGGTAACACCCGTGGGGGTTCAAGTCCCCCCTTTCGCACCTCCTTTATTCGCATCGGTCCATTTGCTAAGGTCCATTTGCAAAGGTCCATTGGGGCAGCGGTCTATCTACAGCTGCGGACATGTCCCGCGTGACGAGCGGCGATCCGACCTTCCGTGCTGACCGTCGTGACGTGAGGACCGGGTACGCTCCCTGTACTGGTATAGTGCATTGTCGAGCGCGTAGTCGTGGGTATCACGTGTCGAGACGTAATACCCGGCTAGTCGACAAGGGAGTTGTAATCTGAAAGGTGGGCGGTATCGATCTCTGCCAAAAGATCATACGCTGCAACACTTTCTCGCGAGTCCTTGAAGATGGCTGCGATCTCTTTGCTTTTCGCTGAGAAGAAAAGATCGATCGTATAGGACCGCGCTCGGTTTTCTGACAGTTCCTTGATTTCCTGGAGTGCTGACAAGACGGCTTGTCGTGCCTCCTCCGTCGTTGTTACAAATCGATCAAGTCCTTCAAGGTGATACTTGAAATATACTTGTCGCAGTTTGCGAAACGTGGGATCCAGCATTTCGGTGACGATATCACCGCGGCTGCGATCACCGCCGAGAGTCGCCCAGCCGAGCGCACCCTCGTTCTTCCCGAGATCGGAGATTCGACGCGCCTCCTCGAAATACGGCGAACCCCCTAATTCTTCAAACGTGTCGTAGTCGTACGCTAGAAGGATGTTCGCATAGTAGTCAATGAGGGTCGTGAGTTCGTCGAAGCGGTCGGGGTTGTGAAGAATGGGCGTTCCCTCGGCATAATTGAAGACCCACCCCTCATCGATGATCCTCAATACGTTCGTGTTTTGAACAGTACCGTAGATCGGACGTTTGCTGGCAACGATGATATTTGAGCGAAATCGAGTGAGCGTCAGCGATTCAAGAATCTGGATGTTGACCGTGCATTCGATCCGCTCTTCAGGCTCGAACCGGTCTTCAGTCCACCGATGGCGATTGATGTACTCCTCCAGTTTGGGAGCGAGATCCTTCAGAAACGCGAATGTAGAGGTCGATCCCTCAAGCTGTGACTGGTCGACCGAAACTGTACAATCGAACTCCTGGGCCGATACAACGTGGGCATAACACGCCAGCAGCGTGAGAAGTACTGGAAATCGTAGCTTTCGCATTGGGGAATCAAGCCAAACGAATTGGATCGTGATAAACAATAACTGCCGTGTTCGGTTTCGCAGGGCAATCCGGAATGCGCCGGCGGCTTTCGCTCTCGCGACTTTCATCCTGTCGACGGCGTCCCCGGTGACCGGACAGATATTGACCGGGGGCGCTCGTGCCGCCGCGATGGGTGGCGCTGCAACCGCTCTCAGAGGAGACGCGTGGACGGACGGAAACCCTGCCGTCGCAGGCACACGCTCGGGTAGATCGCTCGCATTCTTCGCCAGCCAGTCATTTGGCCTTTCGGAACTGAGATACTCGGCGTTTCAGTACATCGAGCCGACAACAATCGGCGCATTCTCTCTGGGCGCCTCTTCGTTCGGTTTTTCGGACTTTCGCCGCACAGATGCCTCTGTTGGGTACGGACGCGGGTTCGCATTCGGCGCTATGCGTAAGGCCTATTTCGGGATGCTGCTCTCGTATCGCAGCGTGACGATTGCCGGCTACGGTGCGCAAGGCGCCGTTGACTTCAGCCTTGGTGGAATGGTGGAACTGGCCAGCGGACTCGATCTTGGCTTTTCGGCAACAAACGTCAGCGCAGCAGACCTTGGCAACGGCGGCGAGCTTCCGAGATCGCTTGCCGTCGGACTGGCATTCCGCCCGTCGGAACCTCTTCTGGTCTCAGCCGATGCCTATCAGGAGATTGGCTATCCCTTGTCTGCGCGGGTCGGGATTGAGCTCCTGCCGGTCGACGTGTTGTACGTTCGTGCGGGAGCCGTTTCGCAGCCGGCGGGGCTGACGTTTGGAGCCGGCGTTCGACTCGGACTTGTGGCCGTGGATATATCCGCGCAGCGGCACGAGGTTCTCGGCTGGTCCCCCGCCGGAGGACTTTCAATGCTGTGGTGACACGTATGAGAGCATCTATCGCTCAGCCGGCGACGCTTATCGCAACGTGCCTCGTACTCGCGGCCTTCTCCCCCGCCCTTTCGAACGCGCAGGTCCTCCCGGACTCGAGCGCGGCCGAAGCCATTGAGCGCGCAATCGAATCGATCGACGAAGACGCCGGCGACACCTCACTTCTGGTCGAAACACTTGAGTTTCTGTTGGAGAATCCGCTCGATGTCAACACGGCCACCATCGACGAACTTTCTCTCGTTCCCGGAATTGACGAGGGTCTGGCCTTCGCAATTGTCGACTATCGGCGAAACCGAGGACCGTTCCAGTCTTTGCCGGAACTGCAACTCGTTCCTGGACTCACAGAAGACGTCTTTCAGGACGCTCGGCCTTACCTGATGATTGGCGAGGAGCTGAAAACGAGAACGAAGCGCCCGAGTCCATTCCCAAGTCCCGTGCCGGTAAGAGAACTCGTCCGCGGAATTCGTCTCGATGTCATCCAGCGTGTGACGCGGCGTTTGGACACGGGTGTCGGCTACCAGGACGATTCAACACGCACGACGTATGTCGGGGGACCCGAACGCATCTACTCGCGGCTTCGGGCAACTTACGGAAGGCGCCTCAGCCTCAATCTCACTGGCGAGAAAGACCCGGGGGAAGTGCTTGACTGGAGCCCGTCCACCGGCTCGCTGGGATATGATCATGTCACCGGGCACGCCGCGATACGCGATTTTGGAAGAATCCACACGTTAGTCGTAGGTGACTACGTCGCGGCATTCGGCCAGGGATTGGTGTTCTGGAAGGGGCTGTCTGCGGGAAAAGGTCGCGACGTGATCGGCCCAGCCTCTCGATCTGGCAACGGGATCACCCCATATGGCTCGACCGACGAGAACGGATTCCTGCGTGGAGTGGCCACGACCATTAGGCTGACCCGGGCACTTTCAGTCTCAGGATTCGCCTCTCGACGTACTCTTGACGCAACGGTCTCGGCGTCGGATTCGCTTCAGCAGGAGTTGGAAGAAGTGAACCTGACGAATACCGGCCTTCACCGGACACCTACGGAAATAGCGAAGCGAGACGCATTATCAGAGGCGCTGCTCGGCGGAAACGTTGAATTTACCGCCGGGAAGTTCTCCATCGGCGCCGTTGCGTACAAATCTCAATTCGACAAACCGTTGATTCCAGGCGACGCAGCGTATCAGCGTTACCGTTTCACGGGGCGTGACGTTGGGATCGCCAGCGCGTATGGATCGTGGTTCATAAGCACGTTTCGCCTATTCGGAGAAGTCGCGCGAGATCAGGACGGGAATGTCGCGACGTTCGGTGGCACTTCTGCCCGATTCGGCCGAGGAATCCGCGCCGTGATGATAGCGCGAAGGTATCCGAGATCGTTTACGAATCTCCATTCGTTTGCCTTTGGGGAAAGCAGTGGCGCTACACAAAATGAATCCGGCGTCTACCTCGGGCTTCGCGTAACGCCGGCACGGCACTGGGTAATTTCGACGTACATGGATCAGTACCGCTTTCCGTGGATCCGATTCGGCGTGCCGATGCCCTCGTCCGGTCATGAGACCCTGCTCCTGGTCGAGCATCGGCCGCGACGCTGGCTTAACTGGTACGTACAGGCTCGGTCCGAGACAAAGGAAGGCGGCGTGCCGGTCGTTGACGATTCCGGCCAAACCGTCGACGGGTTGAGAGACGAAACACGCCAGTCCGTTCGACTCAACCTCCAGTACGAATTCAGCAAACAGCTCACGCTGAGATCCCGCGTTGAAGTCACGCGGTTTTCTGCGGAGAAAGAACCGACGGCAACCGGTACGCTCTTGCTGCAGGACTTGCGCTGGAATGTGAGTCCCGCGCTCGCGCTCGACTCACGCCTCATGCTGTTTGACACTGACAGCTTCGACGCACGCGTGTTCACATACGAATACGACTTGCGGTATTCGTTCTCAATTCCGTCGTTTTCGGGCCGCGGACAGCGAACGTATCTTATGCTCTCCTTCAAACCGCAGCAAAATCTCCTCCTTCAGGTAAAGTATGCCGTTACCAGGTATGAAAACGTGGAGACAGTCGGTTCGGGACTCGACGAAGTCGCTGGAAACCGCCTCAGGGAAATCCGCGCACAGCTGCTCTGGCGCATCTAGGCTATCCATTTTGCGACAACGTACTCCCTTCCTTCTTCTTGTTGCTGCTGCGTTATTGCAGGCTTGTCAAAACAACGCATCCTTTGAGGTTCGTGGCCGGGTGGTTGGATTCGCGGACGACAGCGTGACTGTATTTGTCGCGCATGACGACGTCCCCGGATTCATGCCGGCCATGACCATGCCCTTTCGTGCACTCGATCCGGATGATTTGCGCCGATTCGCCATCGGCGACGGAATTACTTTCACGCTCAACGTAGCGCAAGACTCGAGTTGGATTGACAACGTCGAACGCTTTGATGTCGTCGGCGCGCATGACGTTACGCCTGGCGTAACACCTTCGGGCGCGTTGCTCACCTTACTTCCCGGCGAGATTGTTCCGCCGATTGAACTCGAGGATTCGCGACTGAACTCGCGCACACTCTTTGAAGGCAATGCGACAGACCTGCTTGTCGTTGATTTTGTCTATACGCGGTGTCCCCTGCCGGAATTCTGCCCACTACTTTCATCGCGGTTTCAAGAGATGCAGGCGTTGCTTGCCGCGCGTGGCCTGTCAAGGGTCGAGCTTCTGTCGATTACGGTCGATCCAGAGTTTGACACACCAGAAGTGCTTCACGCTTATGGTCGGCGGTACGGTGCAGACGAGGGAACGTGGACGTTCCTGACGGGACGCTCGTCCGCTCTCGATTCCGTTTACACCTACCTTGGAGTTAGTCGCTTCCCCGGTGAAGAGCAGCCGATCGCACATCCACTGATCGTCGCCGTGATTCGAGGTGACGGCTTGATCTTGCGAACGTGGAGAGACACTGATTGGACCGTTTCAGAATTGATCGACGCAATCGAAGGATATTCGATCCGCTGAAGATGTCGCGCACTCCCCGTCGGCGGTCGGCCCGGTCGCGCTTCGAGTTGCTACAATGTCAGTTCGTACAGACGGACTTCAGGACCTTTCGACGGCGCGTCAGCTTTTCGAGCCAGATCTTCTCGTCCACTTGTTCATCGTCGAGGAAGTATTCCCAGTGATCTACCGACCCTTCGTTGATGACGATTTGTGATTCGACGTGCGCCACACGCTTGAGGACCGGTGCCATGCCCATTTGATGGATGAACGTGATGTGGCACGTGGCGTCCTCTGAGTCTTCCCTCACTGAAAGCCAATTGTCGCCGCAAACGTGGCAGGTGAAGAATCGCGACTCGTGGTCCTCGGCGTCGTCTCCATCAAGATCGGAATCCTCCGGATACTCCTCTTCCATCATTTCGAAGCCGTCGAGCTCGATGTCCTCGATGTCGTCGAGATCTTGCCCATCGAGCGTAACGTCCATAGGCATAATTGCACTCGAACCGCAGGCTTTACAGACTAACCACTCCATATAGGCTGATTACGGACACGTTATGGCGGAAACCGGCGCGAGACATTCGATTCACTACCGGGGACGGACAACCTGGATATCGGACGGTGGAACCCGATGATAAGCTGGTCCGCCAGACGAGGAATTGGATATGCGGAGGGGGAGGGATTCGAACCCTCGGTACCCGCGAAGGGTACAACGGTTTTCGAGACCGCCCCATTCAACCACTCTGGCACCCCTCCAACACTTCTACAGTACCGCCCGGCGCGGGGTACAGTAACACTTCCGCTACCCCAACAGGCGAGGCTCTGCAACGTGGACTGCTGAAGCAAGTTCCGCAATATAATTCCGATCAAGGCGACGCTCGATAGCGTTTCCAACGACTACGAAGCTGGCACCCGCTTCGACCTTTGAAGCAGCCACCTCGGGAGTGCGGATTCCGCCACCGACCACAAGTGGCGTGACACAATTCTGACTGATTGCGGCTACGATTTCGTCAGGAACTGGCCGCTCCGCGCCTGAGCCGCCATCGGTGAAGAGAAGCTTCATTCCCATCATCTCTGCCGCAAGCGCCGTTGCCGCCGCAACGTCCGGTTTGTTCGAGGGCAACGGCAGAGAACCGCTCACGTATTGCGCCGTGGTCATCCTGCCTGACTCGACGAGCATGTACCCGGTTGAGATGGGCTCCAGCTCAAGAGCGCGGATCATTGGTGCGGCGTGCACATGCTGGCCGAACAGATATTCAGGGTTGCGCCCGCTGATTACCGACAGATACAACACCGCGTCGAGATGTGCCGACAACTGCCCTATCGAGCCAGGGAAGCCGATGACCGGGAGATCGGTCATTTGCTTCAGCCCCGCAGCATACTTGTCGAGGGACGCCCCGAACAGGACGCTGCTCCCTAGAAAAAACGCGTCCACACCCGCTTCCTCGCAGTCGTGGCAGAATGACTCAAGCTCTGAAAACGTCAGTCGATCCGGATCGATCAAGACAACAAAGCCGGCACCCCGGTCCTGTGCGACCTTCCGCAATCTCGCATACGTGCGTCCGGGCGTCTCGCGTCCCGCGTGTCCGTCCCCGTCGAACCTGATCGTGTCTTTATGGCCGTTCTGTCGAATCACTGATAGAAGCTTCTAACACTGACTGAATTCTAATAATCGCCTGCGGCGGTACTCATCTTTACCGGCACGCGGACGCACTACCTGGCGTCCGACAGAATCTCGTCCACGGCAGCCAGGGCTTCGTCAATCTTTTCGGGGGTTTTTCCGCCCGCCGTAGCGAGTTCTGGTCGTCCACCGCCGCCACCTCCAACGATGCGAGCGAGGCGCGACACGATTTCGCCGGCCTTGATACCGTCCTTCACAAGGTCGTCCGAAACCGACGCAACGAGATACACCTTCTCGCCGTCCGGGTCAACAGTTCCCAGAACGCCGAGGGAGCTACTTCCCATCCGTTCGCGCATTTCCTGGCCAAGCGAGCGAAGGGTTTCCATCGAACAGGGCGCGACTTTCTCCGCCAGTATACGGATACCGTCGCGTACACGGGCTGCCGAAATCAGGTCGTCCAGCGCAGCCGCCTGCAAACGTACCTTGAGTCCTTCCACTTCGCGCGCCAGGGTCTTGCGTTCATCCAGGACGGCCGCAACCTCAGCGGCGACTGAACCCTGAGAAGCCTTGAAATGACTTTCTACTGAATGCAGCTCCTTCATCCGATCTGCGACGTAGGCAATGGCGGCGTTTCCCGCGACGGCTTCGACTCTTCTAACGCCCGCAGCAACGGAACTTTCATTCAAAAACAGGAACAACCCGATTTCGCCTGTGGCCGCGACGTGCGTTCCACCACATAACTCCATCGAATAGTCTGGATCAAACGATATGATCCGGACACGTTCACCGTACTTCTCGCCAAACAGCGCCGTGGCCCCACGAGACATCGCGTCCTCTATGGGAACATCCCGCTCTTCAGTACGGGGCAGATTGCGCTGGATCATCTCATTCACACGTGACGATACGGCAGCCAATTGCTCGTCGGAAACCTTATCGAAATGCCCGAAATCAAAACGGAGACGATCGGGAGCAACGAGCGAACCTTTCTGCGAGACGTGTTTGCCCAGAACCTCTCGTAGCGCCGCGTGCATCAAGTGCGTCACGGAATGATGCTTCTTGATTTCTGCACGCCGAGCAGAGGCAATCGCGGCGCGCACTGGCTTAGTTGCATCCGCCGGCGCTCGATCAACCAGGTGGACGATACGGCCGTCCTCTTTGAACGTATCGAGTACCTGCAGGCGCTCGTCCCCCGAAATGATTTCACCGACGTCGCCGACTTGTCCGCCACTCTCCGCGTAGAAGGGCGTTGTACCGAGCACAAGT
Organism: Bacteroidota bacterium; assembly: GCA_020437385.1. GTDB lineage: Bacteria > Bacteroidota > Rhodothermia > Rhodothermales > JABDKH01 > JAGQWL01. The sequence continues at coordinate 11,906 of JAGQWL010000030.1, read as the reverse complement.
TCAGCCTGCCCAGGATTGTCGCCATCCGCGTCACGCAAGCGCATCATGACGATGTGAGTACTGTCGACCTCTTCGCGATCGTAGCCGACAAAAACGGAATCGGTTTCTTCCGCCGATACAACAGTCCATTCACCATCAAAGGCACCTCGGCCGAACTGAGACGCGGCCCGGGCTCGCTCGCGCTGCTCTTCCATCAGAGCCTCGTATCGCACCATTTCGACACCGACGCCAGCCTCCCTTGCCATCTGCTGTGTCAGATCAACGGGAAAGCCGTATGTGTCGTGTAACAGGAACGCGACCTCACCTGGGATGAGGCCCTCTTTTGCACTGCCCAGAAACGCGCTCGCAATGGCCCGACCGGAACTCGCGCGATCGGCACCGCCCGCGACGTCTCCATACGCGTTGCGCAGAATCTCAAGTGTACCCTTGTCAGCAGACAGCGTCGCAACCGAATCCGAAATGTCCGCATCTGAGCCGGCACTGACATACGGTACGATGCGCTCGAAGAATGTGATTCCGGTTCCCAGTGTCTCCAGAAAGCTCTCCTCCTCGCTCCGAATAACTCTGGCGACGTAATCACGATTTTTTGTCAGCTCCGGAAACTGACTGCCCATCTGTTCGACGATCACATCGAGCAGACGGTCCATGAAAGGAGCCGTGAAGCCCAGCGTCTGGTACCCATACCGAATGGCCCGCCGGAGGATGCGTCGAATAACGTAGCCGCGTCCACCATTACCAGGAAGAACACCATCCGATATCGCGAAAGACACTGCTCGGGCGTGATCAGCGATCACCCGCATCGCAATACGCGCTCGCTCGCTCTCTTCGGCTTCCAGGTCGATATCGTCGTAGCCCTTGAGAGCCTGGACGGGTGACAGCTCGGCAATACGCGCCAGAAGCGGCGCAAAAAGGTCTGTATCGTAGTTGCTCGACTTGCCCTGCAGCACGGCCACCATCCGCTCGAACCCCATTCCGGTGTCGACGTGCTTTGCGGACAGCGGGCGCAGACTTCCGTCCGGCCTCGCTTCATACTGAATAAATACGAGGTTCCAGACTTCGATTACGCGAGGGTCGCCCGCATTCACAAGACCGGCGCCGTTGGCGGCGGCACGTTCTTCATCGGACCGCATATCGTAGTGGATTTCTGAACATGGGCCGCACGGTCCCGTGTCACCCATCATCCAGAAGTTGTCCTTCGATCCGAAGTACAGAATATGCTCCCTGGGGATGCCGGTCTCGCTCGCCCAGAAGCCGGCCGCCTCCTCATCCGATTCGAGACCAAGACCTTCATCACCACCATGAACCGTTGCATAAACACGCGACGGATCGAGGCCCCACTCCTTTATCAACAATTCCCAGGCCCAGCCAATTGCCTCCTTCTTGAAGTAGTCGCCGAAGCTCCAGTTGCCCAGCATCTCGAAGAAGGTATGATGGTAGGTATCCAGACCAACCTCTTCGAGATCGTTGTGTTTTCCGGAGACACGCAAAACCTTCTGAGTGTCCACCGCGCGGTTGTAGGGCCGGGTGCCGGTCTCCAGGAACACGTCCTTGAACTGATTCATTCCGGCATTGGTAAACAACAACGTCGGATCGTCCTTTGGCACAAGCGAATCGCTGGGCACAATCTGGTGTCCGCGCCGCTCGAAGAAGCGCAGAAAGTCCTGTCGTATTTCGGCTGAAGTCTTCACTTCGTTTTACTGGGGTTCCGGTTCTGTGTGCGCTTCCCGCGGCGTCAACCGTCATGGTTGCGGTCACGATGTGCGCATGCTGGTGGGGTCTGGCGAGCTACAGCCACGTCGCCAAGTGAGCGGGTAAATTACGCTATTCTGCCTCGATTTGCTTGGCCCGATCAGTAGCGACTACAAATCCGCCTCGTGCCTTCAAGACGAATTTCGGCGCCGTTTTGGCCTTCCACGATGGCGTTCGCGCCGCCTTTCAGCGGCGACATCGCTCGGCGTACCTTTCGAAACCCAGGGATTGCCTTCCAGGAAGTACCTCCATTGATGATCGACCGCTCTGGTAATCCCGATTCGACTTGACGTTCTGATCGCCTCGGCGGGAGGAGGCCCGTGAGCAAAGTATAGTGGCGGTGAACAGAGCGATTGCTTGTGATGATCCTTGTCAATTCCGAATGCCATGGTGAGCTTGCCCGGCCCGTCCGTTAACGAGATGTCGTTCGCTGCCGTCGGCCTCCGCTCGTACATCTCGTTGATTCCGGCGATCGGCTCGACCGCTCGAATCAGCACACAACCCGCCACACCTTCTCGTTCGGTGACAACATTCAGCATCCAATACATTCCATAACACAGGTAGACGTACGCGTTGCCCGGCGGCGCAAATAGATCGTATCCTCTTCCGCTTGGCACGACGCTTCCGGTTGGCCCATCGATAATGCCCCATGCATGAAACGCAGCGTCGTCACCGGTGTAGGCTTCGGTCTCTACAACGCGACCGACGATCTTGGTCTCCGCATCGATCTCGTGAACCAGTAGCTTCCCCAGCAACGCCGGCGCAACTTCGAGTGCGTTTCGATCAAAAAATGCTGCTTGCAAGGGCCCGCTCCGATCGTCTCTCATTGGCGCCGGCCCCCTCCTCGCGGCGACAGTGAGGTCCCGACTCTGTAACTTGACGTCGACATATCCGTTAGTACTTTATCTATTCGTGACGGCCCTGTATCTGTCCGAGACAGTGTTTGCGCCGATCACGACGTCAGATCCCCGAAGTAGCGAGATGTTTCCAATGAATAGTTCAGCCTTGTTATCGGTTTCGCGCCTGGCCGTAAGGAACGCGGCGCTTTGCCTTTGTCTGACGACCAGTGTCGCATGCGTCTCGGGTGCCCAGGCTGCGGTACGCCCGGCTCCTCCCGCTGATCTACGTCATACCTCTGGCGAGGTCATGGTCGATGCAACCTACGACGTCTCGGACGGGGATCTCCTGCTAGTCGATGTTCCGGACGCTGATGTCGTGCTGAGGACCGGCCCGACCGGCTCTGCTCACGTGCTCATTACAGTAGACGGCCGCGATGCGGAACGTGCACGGCGTTACTACGAAGAACAGAAGATCACGGTCGATCAGTCTTCTCGCGCAGTTCGTATCGTCTCGGAGCGCACGAAGCGGAGGTTTTCGATTTCGTGGTCGACCACTGATCGCGCAAGGATTCTGATCGAGGTCACGTTACCAGAACGATTCGACCTCGACGTCTCGACGTCGGATGGCGACATTCGTGCAGGTCGGCACGTCGGCACGCACGCCGTTCGCACATCCGACGGCAACATCGAGTTCGAGTCGCTGTCCGGCTCTTCGATCAACGTACGAACCTCCGACGGGGACATCCGCTTCGGACAATTGGATTCCGAAGATATCCACGTCCGCACGTCAGACGGCGACGTGTCAGTGAGGAGGCTAAACGGCGCAGCGTCGGAGTTGGTGACCTCAGACGGTTCGATTCGGGTCGACGAGGTTCTCGGCAGGGCGTCATTTCGAACGTCCGACGGCAATATCGTAGTCGGGCGGGCTGACAACAGTACGATCTCGACGCGAACGTCAGATGGAAATATCAAGATCGGGTCGCTTCGTTCTGGCGGGGCCGATGCTCGCACGTCGGACGGAAGCATCCAGGTCGAGGTTCTCGCGGGAACGCTTGACGCGTCCACTTCCGACGGCGATGTCTACGTGGGATTGACTGGCCGCTCTCAAGTGTCCGTCCGCGTTGGTGATGGTGATGTGGTCATCGCAGCTCCCGGCGATCTCGAGGCTGACATCCAGCTTTCCGGCGAACGCGTGCGCCTGGAAACTGATTTTCCGTTCAGAGGACGTGTACAGCGGACGTCAGCCGAGGGAAGTATCAACGGCGCAGGCGAACTCATCCGAGCCAAGGCTTCAGGCGGAACTGTGTTCCTTCGAACAGACTCCGGCCGCGACTGACGCCGTTACACCGCAGTCACGGCTACGGCTGTGCCACCGCCTGTCCCGTGACAAATGGCGGCCATACCGGTTTCCTTGTCGCGCTGACGCAGCGCATGGATGAGGGTGACCAGGATCCTGGCGCCTGAACACCCGATTGGGTGACCGAGGGCGATCGCACCACCGTTCACATTCAGTTTCGAGTCGTCAATGCCGAGACGATCCCGCATGATTACCGTGTTCAGGGCAAAGGCCTCATTGTTCTCGTACAGATCGTATCCATCTGCCGTGGAGCCGAGCCGCTCTGCAAGTCGAGTGACTGCCGGTACCGGGGCTTCGGAGAACCGGTAGGGTTCACCCGCCACCCAGGTGCCGCCGTCATACCGGGCGAGCGGCGTCAGGCCGTTTGCGCGCACGAAGTCGCCGCTTGCCACAATTAGTGCTGCGGCACCGTCACTTATCTGGCTGCTGTTCCCCGCCGTCAGCGTGCCATCCTTCGAGAACGCTGGTCGCAGGCCCGACAACGTGTCGATTGTCGTTTCTGGTCGAACGCCTTCGTCATGGCTGAGAACCGCCATCTCTCTTCGTTTTCGATATTCAATTCCGACGATCTCATCCGAAAACCTACCGGCGGCCTGCGCTTCTGCGGCTCGGCGGTGACTTTCTGCCGCCACCGCATCCATGTCGCCGCGGGTAATGCCCAGCTCGGCTATGAGCTTTTCCGTTTGCAGTCCCATGGCCTCACCTGTGAACGGGTCGGTCAGGCCATCGTAATGAAGAATGTCGACGAGTTGTTCAGGCGCGCCAGCCAGATACTTGTAGCCCCAACGGGCACGTGAGGACAGGTAGAATCCGCTGGCCGACATCGACTCCGTGCCGCCCGCGAGTACGGCTTCCGCTTCTCCGGCACGAATATGCGTCGCGGCAGCCATGACACTATACATCCCACTTGAACAGACCATGTCAACAGCAAGGCCATCAACGTGATCCGGTATTCCGGCCTTCATCGCCGCCTGACGCGGAACGAGCTGTCCTTGACCCGCACGAAGGATATTGCCCATAATCACAAGATCAAGCTTGCCCGGATCGATCCCGGCTCTATCGACGGCAGCCTTCAGGACCGGAGCCGCCAGATCCACGGGAGAATGATCCTTCAGCGAGCCGCCAAAGTGACCGATCGCACTTCTAACTGCCGAAACGATGAATACCTCTCGCATTACCTACCTCCAGAATGGTTGTTTGCCTTGCGCAATCAGTATGAACTCAAAATGTGTGCTTTAGCGCGCTCGCCAATTCGTCCAGCGACGTGGTCGGGGCTCGACACGAAAAGTCGGTACAGATGTAGTAGGTCGGTCGGGAACCCAGCCGGGACATACCCGACACAAACGGTGCCAATAGTTCGAGGTCGTCGCGGTTTTCTTCAGTAAGGACGTGTACCGTAACACCTGGTGTGAAGCGCGAACGAATCAGATCGCGCGCCGGCTCAGCATCGGCAGCGGTGCCCGCGACAATTACCACTTCTGTAGCCGGATGCAGCAACTCGTCGTACGAGTCAAGCATCGAGGCGAATGAAGACGGACTGCGTTCGATAAAACGTGCAACCGCCGTCATGGTTCTTAGAGCGGTATCTCGGAAGTCCGCGCTCCCGGTAAGTCGATGCAGCCAGACAAGATTCCCCGCCGAGATTGAATTCCCGCTGGGATACGCGCCATCGACGAACTCCTTTTGTCTTGTCAGGACCTCAGTCGACGCAACCGTTGTCATGAAGTACCCACCGTTGTCGCGATCCAGGAACGCGTCGTCCTGCACACTCTGGAGCCGCAGCGCTTCTTGCAAGTAACTCACGCGCCCGGTCGCCCGGTATAGCGATAGGCTCGCGCGAATCATGCATGCGTAGTCGTCAAGCAGTGCGGGAATTGCTGCGTCACCGTCTCGATATCGGTGAAGCAGCTTTCCGTCGTCGGTCCCGAGCAACAGTGAAACGGAGCGATAGGCTTTCTCAGCCTGATGAAGAAGCTCTTTGTCATCCAATCGCCAGCCTGCGTCGGCAAGCGATGCAATCATCAATCCGTTCCAGTCGCAAAGAATCTTGTCGTCGAGAAGCGGCGGAACGCGACGACTACGTGCTTGCTTCAGCCGGCTCAACGCACCAGCAAGATGCTCCGGAACAGCGTACTCGTCTTTGGATCCACGATGGAGAACGTTTGTCCCTGTTCTGCGACGTGTTGCCTCATCCAGGAAGTTACCGGACGCAGTGCAGCGAAAAGCACGAGCGAATGCAGCCGCGTCGTTCCCGAGAACATCTTCAAGCTCCGCCAGGCTCCATACGTAGTACCGGCCCTCCTCACCTTCGCTATCTGCATCTTCAGCCGAATAGAAGGCGCCGGATGGAGCCGCCAGCCTCTCGGAGAGATACACCGATAGTTCAGCGATCGTGTGACGGAACTCCTCGTCTCGTGTCGCAGCCCAGGCTTCCGTCAGCGCCGACATATGGGTGGCCTGATCGTAAAGCATTTTTTCGAAATGCGGCAGGATCCATTCCGAATCGGTACTGTACCGATGAAAGCCATATCCGACTTGATCGAAGATCCCGCCTCGCCGCATTTGGCGGAGGGTAAGCCGAGCCATCGATAGCGCTTCAGCAACATTGCCCCGTGCGGCATGGCGAATGAGGAAAACCAGAACATGTGGAGACGGAAATTTCGGGGCACCGCCAAATCCGCCGTTAAGGCGATCAAATGACGCGGCGAGATCGTGAACGGCGTTGTCCACGCAGGCATCTGAAAGCCGCGTCGCCTCAAATTGCTGGCTGGATGCAACGAACTCCTCGATTTGATTCGCTCGTTCCTCAATTCCGTCCCGATCTGTGATCCACATCTGCGAAATCCGCGGGACGAGATCCAACATCCCGATACGACTCGGCACGCTTTCTTTCGGTAGGTACGTCGTGACCAGAAACGGTTTTCGATCCGGGGTGATGATTACGGTGAGCGGCCAGCCGCAAGACCCGCCTCCCGCCTGGCAGACGGCCATGAACGCCGCATCCAGATCCGGCCGTTCTTCTCGGTCAATCTTCACCGAGACAAACGCCCCATTCATCAGGCGCGCCACGTCGGGATCCTCAAAGGATTCGCGCTCCATGACGTGGCACCAGTGACAGGTGGCATAGCCGATCGACACAAACAAAGGCCGATCCAGTCGTTTTGCTGCTTCGAAAGCCTCCTCACCCCATGGGTACCAATCCACCGGATTATCCTTGTGCTGCAGGAGATACGGACTCTTTTCGTTGGCCAGTCGATTTGACATGCGCGAGCTGCCGGTCAATTCTTACGGAACGAGTAGCGACGATCGGCCACTACAGTGTTGACCCGAGAAACACCGCATTGACGAACAGCCTGCTCGTTCCGTACCAGAACTGGCGGAAATTGGGATCGCCTGCAAACGTGATGACGGAGCCTCGACCTGACCGGAACGAGGCAATCGCCATGGTGCCCGGCAATAGCTCCCTGTGTAGAGGCGAGAAGTAACCACTCCACTCCGGATGGTCGCTGACCGTAACCACCGCGGCACCCGGTTCCTCCGGGGCATCGTAGACCACGGTTCCCTGCTGGAAAAGTGGCAGAACGGTGCCGACGCCGTACGCTACCGGGTGCGTGTTGTCAACGTCTCCCCGAACGATTGAACCGCCAAGCGATTGCGCGCCGCGCGTATCTCCCAGATCGGCGTAGCTGACGCCAGCCAGAACCGAGTCCATCTGGAAAGGCCTTCGTTTCAAACCCGCCAGACCATTGTCCATTGCCCAACCGGTTCCGGATCCCATCGTAATTAGCGTTCCGCCGGATCGTACCCACTCGGCGATCGGCTTTCCGTCAGCACCCGATCCGGCTACAACGATGACGTTGTATCGCGAAAGGTTGTCAGACGAAAGTCCATCGACGTCCAACAGCGACACCGGCATGCGAAGACGTTCCGACAGCAATTGCCACGCTTCGCCGACCATCGACGAACTCTGACGCGAGCCGGCCACGATTGCTACCTCGGGCCGCGCGATCTGACGGGCCGAACCCGAGCCAAGAAACGGACCGTCCAGCGTCGCGCCGGTTTCGACCGACATCACCTTAATAGCATACTCATCGGCGAGTCGGCGAACCATGGCGTGAACGGAATCAACCGGGACATCAAGTTGGGCGACAGGCACAACAACGGCGCCGCGATCGAGGTCGACACGATGTCCGTCCGCCTGCACGGTAACGGGCTCGGTCATGAGCTGCAGTCGCACACCCTTATCGAGTAACCTGTACAGCATCGCCGGCAGGTCATACGGTCCCCATTGAATCAGGTAGGCGTAACGCGCCCGGCCGTTGACGCCTGACGTGGCTTTTCGTACGTCTTCCGGAACAACTTGCTTGCCGACGGATGGCGCCTTTCGCTTTGGCACCTCCGCATACCTCAGGTCCATAGCAAGCGGAAGCGTCCAAGTCGACACGTCGTAGAAGAGCGAATCCGTGAAGGTGCGGCTTGTCTCCAGGATTGCCTTTGCAAGCCGCCCCTGCGTTTGCTTCAACGGGACGTAGACCGCATCTCCGGCTTCAAACTTTTCGTTTCCCGCTTCGAAATGCGACGCGAGAACGTACGCCTGAATCCGATGGCGGCGGAAAATGTCCAGAAGAATAGCGGCGCGATGAGGGGCGGCAGCGGTCTCGATGACGTACCCGTCGATCGGCTGATCGTCTGCAAATTTCGTCTCACTTCGGTAAAAGTCACGCTGGTTTTTCAGAAGAGCCACGCGCATATCCTGCAACGCCTGCAACGATGACAACGACGCCGCAAAATGGTTACGGACTCCGAAGGCATACGTCAAGACGCCATTGTTTGTCTCCGTCTGCAATGCACGGGACGATGCCTGCTCAAACAGTATCCCGATGCTTCCGTTGATATCCGGGTACGTCGAACCCTTGCCGTAATAAAAGTCGTCAAACGACTGTTTCGAGTAATAGAGGGCGCCGTAGCTGTTGAGGGCTGCGGCGTGGTACGTGCCAATCTGTTCTGTCAGTTGTTGATTGATCGCCGGGGTATTCGGATTTGTCCGACTCGGGACTCCCGGCTGAAAAAAGAACGTCGAGTTGCCACCCATCTCGTGGTGGTCGGTCAGAAGCTGCGGCTTCCATTGGTGAAAAAGCTCCAACCGCCCTCTCGACTCCTGCTGCTGGGCCGGCAGCCAGTCTCTGTTCAGATCGAAGAAGTAGTGATTCGTCCTACCTCCGGGCCACGGTTCGTTGTGTTCAAGATCCTGCGGATCGGTCGTTGCCACTGCCCCGCGCCAGCGATTGACCCAATCGACAAAGCGATCGCGGCCGTCCGGATTAAACATCGGGTCAAGAAGGATCACGGTATTGTTTAACGCATCGTCCAGCTCCGAATCGCGACCCGCAGCGAGATGATAAAGAAAGAGTACCGCCGCCTCGGTGCCGGTGGCCTCGTTGCCGTGAATACTGTAGCCAGCGTAGAATACTGCCGGCATGTTCTGAAGCTGCTCGTCGGATACCCCTGACGGATCTTCAACAAGGCGAAGATTGTCGCGCCGAATTGCATCCAATCGCCGGTGATTGTCGGCCGAGGTAATGACAGCATGTATCAGCGGTCTCCCCTCGTACGTCTGCCCGTGTACCTCGAGAACGACGCGGTCGCTCGCGTTTGCGACAGCGCGGAAATAGGCAACAACCTGGGACGGTGTCGTGTGTCGGGATCCGATCCGGTGGCCGATGACCTCCTCCGGCGTTGGCACGCTGCTGTCGTAGCGTGCCACCGTGTTATACGGTACCGGCAAATCGAACGGAAGGGACTGCGCAGTCACGGCGTTTGACAGGCTCAACGCGACAGTCGCAAACAGAAGAAGCAGAACAACGCGGAACAGTTGATTCATGGACGACGAGGACTCCTTGTCAAGGAAAATGTGATTGGTACGGAAGAATACGGAACGGATTTGTGGGCAGCCAACGTTTCGAGTCCGACCCGAATCGCCGGCTAGGCCGCGCAGTGCGCTACGCTGATGTCAGGACGGCGAGATCCATAACGTTGGTCTCGGTTGGACCCGTGCTGAAAACCCCGTTGCACGCGCGGAGCAACGAATTCGAATCGTTGTTCAACAAGGCTTCGTCTATCGACAAGCCGCCCGCACGGATCCGCGCTACCAGTTCCCGCCCGCCGATTCCACCTGCCGCGTCGGTCGGGCCATCAATCCCATCAGTTCCGGCGCTGACAAGTCCAAACTGTCGGGTCGTCTCTTGAAGTTGCCTCAGAGCGCCGAGGAAGAACTCCTGATTGCGTCCGCCAACCCCGTCTCCGGCAACCCTAACCGTCGTCTCACCACCGCCGATCAATACATACGGTTTATCCTGCGCCTGATCGAGAAACGCCCGGGCGAATTCGCTACCTCGGACACTCGCTTCGCCCGAAAGCTCAAACACAGGCAGGACCGACAGACCCAATTGTTTTGCATACTCCACGGCTGCGGTAACAGCAACGCCGTTGTCGCCGAGCCGCACGTTCCGAAGATCCACGCTTTCTGTAGCCGCATGTCGAAGCGTGCGACAGCGACGGCCGACCGCTGACACGATACGACTTGACGCGTCATACCGTCTCATCACGTCGAACGCGAATTCTTGATCGAACGTCGGAAACGTCGGACCGCTTGCGACGACACTCATGTCGTCCCCCGTCACATCGGAAAGGATGAGGCCGACGACCGGCGCGCGACCCGTGTACTGAAGCAGACCACCAGCACCGAACTCAAACAAGACGCGACGGACCGAGTTTATTTCATGAATGTCAGCTCCCGACCCGATGCACCGCGAGACAAATTCATTGGTTTCTCGCTGCGAGACGCCGCTGATCGGTGCGCCCCAGGACGCGGAGCCACCTCCAGAGATCAACGCGACGATGAGGTCGTCAGGGGTTGGCTCGAACGCCGCAAGAAACTCTTTGGTCGCATTGACGGCTGCGACCGACCCCTCGTCGGGCAGCGGATGGCCGGCTTCGACGATTTCCACGCTGCTAGTCGGATCCGTTGCCGTCCTGGGACTATACCCGCGTGAGGCCGTGACAACGCCTGATATACGCTTGTCCGCATACAGGGGGTCGGCGCCAAGGACGGACCTCAGCGCCCGGAACAGCGACACTGACGCTTTGCCACAGCCGACTACTGCGATGCGTCCTCTGACCGCGTCCGGTAGAATTCGTTTGACGAGAGCCTGGGTAACAAGCTTCTCGGGACGAACCGCGTCGAGTCCGGCCCGCCAGATCGCCGCTGCAGATCGAACGGCCGGTTCACTATGATCGAAATCCGGCATCATTTTCCTCGCGAAATTGGGGTATTCCCGCCAATGTGACCGATGGGACACTAACGCGGCGCTGTGATCGGGCGGGGTATGACTATTGATCTGGCAGGCATCAACACGCATTCCGATCAATGTCCAACAAACTCCTTCTCCTCGCAAGCTCCTTCCTATCGCTTGTAGCGCTCGAGGCGGGACTTGAGCAGTTCGGTCCAGTCGCGTTTGAGATGAGCCAACGCCAGTTCATCGAGGGCCTCGGGCCCTGGCGTGCGCCCAACACGAAGGTACCTGTACCGGCCTATTCAACGGAGAATCCTCCGAGCTACGTTACCAACGACCTCGGTATGGTCGAGACCTCGCGCGCAGCGGACGGCGCCAACAGGGTAACGATTGCCTTTCTGGGCGACAGCATGATTGAGGGCCTCGCGGTCTCGGAAGAACGTCGCGTAACGGAGCTGGTAGAGGAAATCTGTCCGCAGTCTCTTCGCGTGAACAATTTCGCGTCCTCCGGAATCGGGACAATTCAAGAGCTTGCCGTCTACTCTACCCTCGTTCGCGCATCCAATCCCGACGTTGTTGTTCTCGGCCTCTTTCCCGCAAACGACATTGCCAACAATAGCCGAGAGCTACAAATTCAACTTGGAGACACATTTCTTTCGCAGTGGATTT
>JAGQWL010000274.1 GCA_020437385.1 Bacteroidota bacterium | reverse complement strand
GCCCTCCATCAAGTTCGTACCGGCAAGAACGTTTTCCAGCGACAGGAAGAGTGTCGCCGTGCGAATTCCCGCGTTCAGTACTATGTCGAGACTCGACGCTGACGGCACGCTTACCGCATGCGACGCCGGAAGGGCGAGCAGACCGGTAGGGACGTTGAATTGCAGGCCCGCAAACTCGGACCACCACGTGGCGCGGACGAAAAGATCAGCGTCGAGGTCGCCGCTGAAGAGTTGGTACCTCGCGCCGCCAACGGCCCGCACGAAGAACTCCGGCCGTGCCGACTCCGTCACGTTTCGCACGACGTCCGTCGGTGTCGTTCGTGGACTGAATGTCGGCTGAATTCCCAAGTAAAACCCGCGGGCGGCGTCCCTGCGCAACCAGACGGCGCCGGCGACTGTCAGGCGGGTGGTGTTAGCTGCCCGGCGCCACGCCAACGTATCTCCATTGCTGACCGAAGCCAACGCCAGCTCGTTCGTGGGCGAGGAGAGCTGTGTGTCAATCGAAAGAAGCAACGACCGGACGGAGATGCCGACGTTGGTTCGCACGGAGGCGAAGCTCGGCGTATCGCCTCCCGACACGAACGCCGGCGCTTCGCCGGCATCAACGAGGCCGGCGTACCCGTTTCGTTCGAAGAGAGACTGACGGACAGGTCCGAATCCCGCGGTTGCACCGAGACGAAGCATCCCGGGCTGCGCGTTGGCATCGATTTTAGCCGCCAGACCACTTGCCTTGCCTGTCGACTGATAGGACAACTCGGCGCCGATGGACAGCGGTGCGACGATGCGGAACCGGATCCCTGCACTGCTGAGTCCGGCGTCAAGCGTGAGCGAGTCGGCTATCCAGGATGCGCCGCGAATCTTGTCCAACGTGCGTGATCCGAACGCCGAGACGGTGAAGCGGCCGATCGCAACGGGTTGTTCCAGTTCGACGTTGAGGCGACTCGTGCGGGTTCGGGTTGTGTCTGCCGACGGTCGGATAAAGACATCGGTTTGACGGGCGTACGAAACACGCGAGGTCAGTGCGTTCATCCCAAGCGTTCGGATTGCAACCCGAGCGCCGACGTCATTTCGCCGCATCTGGCGCTTCGTTCCGGACGCGCGCACGCTTGCTTCGAGTCTTCGGTAAATCGGGGGATTGACGCCCGCATGCTGGCCGAGGTTGCCGCGATTGTAGAGTTCTGTCAGTTCGATCGACCACCGGCGCTTCTGATAGCGGACGCGCGCGAGCATTTGCCGGCCTCGCTCGAGCTTCGAACTTGGGTACTCGCCGGTCGCGCTTGCTCCGTGATAGCCGGCAAGCAGATCCAGTTTTCCGGGAGTGCCGAACAAGCGAACGAACCGCGTCTGGGAATGGGTGACCGATGCGGTCTGTAATCCTTTGTTGCTCGTCCAGTAAAGTGCCTCTGTCAGGGGTCTTCCACCGTCGTAGTCGCGTGGGACAAGTCGAATCGATTGTTCCGCACCGTCTGTGGCTCCGGCGAGTTCCGCGGCCGCGATCGTCGCAATCGGAACAAAGTCGAAGCGCGGGCGCCCGAAAAAGATGTCCGTCAAATCGATACCCGAATAGGTGAGTCCGGTCGAATTCGGATCGGAGCCAAAGACGCTGAGTCCGTGGTGCCAGCCGGGTGTCGAAAGGTCGAAGAGAAAAAAACCCGGTGCCTGAGCGAGGGCGTGGACAAGTTCGGGAAACGGCTGCGTTGCGGCTGTGTGGAGCAAGGTTGTGCCAACGGCCCCCGGCATGTCGAATCCGGGTCCGAGCACCGCTAGCGAGTCGGTACCGGATTTCGTTTCGACTTCGGGGGATTCTTCGATCGTACGAACCACCGTCGTGTCCGAAGGCAGTGGCACGTCCTGCGCTATCGCTACACCGTGCGCTGCAGTCAGGAGGACGAGAAGCGTCGCCGCTGCGAGCCTACGCGCCGGAGTGAACGTTGCGACCCTGCGCGCTGAAGTCAGAGCCGGAGTCAGAGCCGAAGTCAGATATGTGCGAACGCGCCTCATGCGCCTTGCTGTAACGGTGGTGGGGTAGCCGTCCATCTGTTGGATGCCCTGACGTAATCGAGGGGAGCCGATCAACCGGCCTCCGGAAACAGGCCATACAGCCTGCTTTCGACCTGTGAGATTACCGTCATACGATCCGAGTCGACATTGACGAAGTCGATCGCATCTGCCTCGATAATCAACTTGGGACCGAGGTCGTAGTTGCGGATCCAGCTTTCATAATGCGTTTCGAGACGTTCCAGGTACTCGATCCGAATCGACGATTCGAATTCGCGCCCACGCGCCTGGATGTGCCGCACCAGCGTCGGCACACTTGCGCGGAGGTAGACCAGCAGATCCGGCGGCTTGAGGTAGCTGGTCATCAACAGATACAGATCCCGGTAGTTCTCGTAGTCGCGTGCCGTCATCAATCCCATCTCGTGAAGGTTGCGGGCGAAGATTTCCGCATCCTCATAGATCGAACGATCCTGGACGACAGAATGTGGCAGCGCCTCGATCCTTCGCTGGTGCGAGAACCGGCTGGAAAGAAAGAACACCTGCAGGTTGAACGACCACCTTCGCATGTCTTCGTAGAAGTCGGCCAGGTACGGATTGTCGTCGACTCGCTCGAAGAAAGATTCCCACTTGAAGTAGTCACTCAGCAATCCCGTCAACGAGCTCTTGCCTGCTCCGATGTTTCCCGCGATTGCTACGTATTTCTTGCCCTGCTTCATTCCGCTCTTGTCTATTTCGATCCGGAGCTTACGAAATCGCGTGCGTAATCTGCGATCCGTTCAGTCGAAGATCGAAATTTGAGATTCCGAGGGAGGTGCCGACGGCGATAGCCGATGCGATCATCGGAGAGTCCTGCGGTACCGTGCGCGTTCTGTTTGCAACCTCCGAAAGCGCGACAGACGTAACGCGGTTGTTCTGCAGTGCAACCATCCGCCCGTACTGACGCTCTGCCACCATCGCGGCAGCGTATGAACCGTACAGGGTCGCGAGGTTGCGGTCGTACGCAGTCGGCGTTCCGCCACGCTGGATATGACCGAGAACGGATGTGCGGATCTCGCTCTTGATTACCGTCTCAAGCTGCTGCTTCAGGAAATGACCAATGCCGCCCAGGCGCACGGGATCGGGTGAGTCGGTCACCACCTCGCCCACGACCATCTCACCGCCGCGCGGCCGTGCGCCCTCCGCGATGGCGATGATCGTAAAATGCTGGCCGCCGATTTCCCGATTTCGACAGACGCGGGCGATTTCCTCGAGGTCGTACTCGATCTCAGGGAGGAGAATGATGTCGGCACCACCCGCAACGCCGGCGTAGAGCGCGATCCACCCCGCATACCGTCCCATCGTCTCAATAATCATGACCCGGCTGTGCGACTGTGCCGTTGTGTGGAGACGGTCAATGGCGTCGACGGCAATCGCGACCGCAGTGTCGAAGCCAAAGGTTCGATCCGTCCCCACGAGGTCGTTGTCGATGGTCTTCGGAACCCCGACGGTGTTCATGCCGAGTTCCTGGAAGCGGTGGAGAATCGACATCGTACCGTCACCGCCAATTCCGACCACGGCATCAAGACCCAATTCGTGGTAATACTGCAGAACGCCCGACGAAACATCCGCTCCACCTCGCTCGTGATACCGGAATGGGTTACACTTGTTGGAGGAGCCCAGAATGGTCCCTCCGCGGCTCAGGATCCCACTGACATCGCTGTATTCAAGCTTTCTGATCCGCTGCTTCACGAGACCTTCAAATCCGTTCTCGAAGCCGATGATCTGGGCGCCGTGCTGTAGCACAAGACTCTTCGTTACGGCCCGAATAACCGCATTCAGGCCAGGGCAGTCGCCCCCACCGGTCAATAAACCCACTCTTCTGGTAGATGCCATTTCGTACGAAATCTGTCTCTTTTTGAGTTGACTTTGGTAGTAATGAACAAGTTATCCCCACCGGTTGCTTGGCAGGGTAAATCATCAAATCTTAGGGTCAAAGGTGCCGTCGCCGCTGATCCAGAATCCACTCCGGGCGGCGGCGGCACCCGGACTTTGTCCGGCATGCGGTCGGTCGGCCCGAGGCGATTCTCCGGTGGTTCTTCAATATACCGCGACTTGCCTCGCTATTAGAAGCCGACATACGGATTTACGAGACGCAGACGTTATTGCACAACTGATACCGTACTACTGTCCGGCTGCGTGACACGACAGATTTCCCCTGTCGTCGTCAGCACCTCCCCGAAGTCGAATTCCTGGCTTCCTTCGAACGCGCCGGACACGACCATGAGAGTTTCCCGATCTCATACTACTGCAGCGTCGCATGCGGCCGCCGGTCGTTTGTCGACCTGTACCTCTTCCCGTAGCGGTCGGACAAACCGTCCTGTGTTTCTCGCACCGGCGTTCCTGGCTTCAGCGCTCGCCGTTGTATTCGCCGTGTTCACTTCGCTGACAGTGCATGGGCAGTCCGCCGCGATGAAGCAACCGTCATTCGATTTGACGGCACCGGATGAAATCACGTCAGACCGTGTCGGCAACGTGTTCGCTGTTCTTCCGGCCAAACGATTTCAGGGTCTTGCAATTGAGATCGCAGGCGGCGCACGCCTGGTCGACGCGTCTGTCGAAAGTTATCAGGAGGGTCCGTTGGCGAGTCGGTTTCAGATCGACAAGAATGGCACGTCCGGGAAACTCGTGGTTGATGGTCCACTTGAAACGCCCGCTGTGGTCATCCTGTCGTTTCGTCCGGCCGATTTTTCAACGGAGGTCGTTGTAAAGGCAACGCCATTGGAGGCGTCGTTTGTGGCGCCAGTGCCGGATCTTGGAGAGCAGGTTGTACGCCGGGTGGTCGTGCGCAAACCTGCGTCGCGAGGGAATCAGGTGCTTGACCTTTCGCGTGATTCGCCCCCGCTTGAGATTCAGGAGAGGCGGCTGAGATCGATTTCGGTTGGCGCGGCATTCACGCTGGCTGGATGGATCCGTACGACAGACATTGGCGGCATTTTTCTTTCGTCGTGGACTGGTCGCGAGGCAGATGAGTATCCGTTCGAGTTGCTTGTGGGCGTCGACGGTAGCGCCGTCTTCTATCGCGGCAAACCGGGACACCATGAGTCGATGCGATCGGCTGTCCCCGTTGCCGACGGTGCCTGGCACCACGTTGCTGTCACGAACAATCCGGCCAGGGGCCGCGCGGTCCTGTACGTAGATGGTCTGGCAACTGACTCGCTTCTGACGGACTTTGATGCCGTCGGAACCGGGGTAAGACTTCTGGCCGGTGCGCGACCGGGCCCCGATAACCGCATGGCAAGCGCCTCCCTCTTCGCCGGCCAGCTTGACGATGTTGGCCTGTGGAATCAGGCGCTTGGAGCCGTCGACGTAGCGAAGCTTGCAGCCGGCTCGTCACGTGTTGTCGCCCAGCCAATCGTGTTCCAACGGTTCACGCAGGATGACCTGGCGTCTGGCAGATTGCCACGTTACGTGCGACTTGCATCCGCCGAAACGTATGATAAATCGACCCAGATCCAGTTGCAGGGGAGGCTCGTTTCGGGAAGTGTCGAACTTTCGTGGAACGCCGGCGGCAGCACGCCCGCGAGTCAATCCGCCATGTTTGATGTTGAGCGCTCCGACGACGGAATCAGTTTCGAGCGCATCGGTACCGTAAGCGGCAACACTTCTGATGACGCGTATGAATTCCGGGATTCATTCATCGATAGTGAGGTTGTCTTTTACCGAATTGCGACTGCAGGCGACGACGGCGTGAAGCGCCACTCGACGGTTATGAAGTTTGGCCTTGCAGATCCCCTGGGCGTCGATTCAGGATTGCTCAATGGCAACGCTCCTAATCCATTCTCGGACGCGACAACGATCAATTTTGAGCTTCCAGATGCGGGTCATGTCCAGTTGTCCGTCTGGGATCTTTCGGGACAGCCGATTCGGGTTCTGGTCGACGCGGACCTCGCCGCCGGGCTGCATGAAACGCAGTTTGTGGCCGGTGACCTGTCCGCCGGCACCTACTTTATTCGGCTTCAATACGAGGATCGAATCGAGTCAGCAAAAATGCTGCTCGTGAAGTAGCCCATCGGCCGTTCTTTTATTTTCACTTCGAAACCCGCAAATTAGGCCGATCGGCCTCGATTCCGTCCCTTCTCACATCCCGCAGCGAAGATGGCACATACTTCTTCCAAGTCCGCGCCGAAGGCGCCGGCCGTTGTTCGTCCCTACATCCCGGCCTCGACAATTCTTCCGGAGATAACCGGAAAGTCGGTCGTGCTGGGTGCGGTTCTGTCGGCGGTTCTTGCCGGCGCCAACGCGTACCTCGGCTTGAAAGTGGGACTCACGGTTTCT
>JAGQWL010000029.1 GCA_020437385.1 Bacteroidota bacterium | reverse complement strand
CGCCGGGTTTATTGTAACATCCGCGGGTGACAACCCATCGTCACCGCTGAAGCAGCGAGCGACAACTTTCGTTGATCGGCTGTGTCCTTGAATTGAACCAAACGGACGCTGCCATGAAAGATCGAAACGCTTATCGACTCCGGATTCAGGTTGGGCTGGTAATTACGCTGCTGGCAACGATTGGCCTCGTGAACGCTCCGATCGAGGCTGGTGAGACCGAAGCAAAATGGACGCCGGTTGTCCATCGCAGCCCCGACGCGTTGCCTCCGCCTGTCACGATTCACAAACGTACCGTTCCCCCGCCCCCGAGGCCCGACATTCCGGTGGTCGATGTCGAGACGACACTAATCGAGGATGGTCCGTTCGATGTTGATGACTACCTACCTCTTGAAATTGGACCGCCGCCGACTGTCGATGACAACGAGGACCTGGTAGAACCCGACACGTTTCTCACGGTCGAAGAAATGCCGGAGCTTCGTGGTGGAATCGCCGACCTGAATCGCCGAATCAAGTATCCGGAAATGGCAAAACGGGTCGGCATCGAGGGACGCGTCACCATCGAATTCATCGTGGATGAAAATGGCGATGTCGCGTGGGCGCAGGTGCTCAAAGGGATCGGCGGCGGGTGCGACGAAGAGGCGCTTCGTGCCGTCAGGGAGTCAAAGTTTTCACCAGGACGCCAACGCGGCAGGGCGGTGAAGGTCAGGATGTCGCTGCCGGTTGTGTTCAGGTTGCGATAGGGAAGCGCGATTTCAATCGCGCCGGATGCAGGACTCCAGGAACCTGAGAATCTCTGTATCGAGAAGCGCCAACTCAGGACACCAACTCAGGACACCAACTCAGGGCCCCAGGCCGGCGGAGCGCTGCCGCCAGCGGCACTTCTGATGTCTTCAACGGCCGCCGCAGTAGCGTTCAACGGCCGCCGCAGTAGCGGGTGACACGCTACGATTCTACGATTCTACGACTCCACGATTCTTAGATTCCATTGGACTCATAGTCTCTTACACTCACAGTTTCACAGACTCCTGGACTCCCAGACTCCACGACCCTCGGACTCCCAATTCCTTTCCCGCTACAAACGCGTGCCGTGAAGCTCAACCCTGTACTCATCGCCTTCGCCGTATGCGCCGCCCTCGTCCAATCCGCATCAGCGCAACTCACGCCGCAGCAGGCGGTCGCCGCGATGGGGCGCGGAATCAATCTCGGCAACACGCTCGAACCGCCGACCGAAGGCGCGTGGAATAACGGCCCGGCGCAGGAGTTCTACTTCGACGACTTCGCCAGCGCCGGCTTCCAGACCGTCCGAGTGCCCGTTCGCTGGGATCAACACACTGGCACGACCGCCCCGTATTCCGTCAGCGACACATGGATGGATCGAGTAGAGCAGGTCGTCGACTGGGGACTGGATCGCGGATTCACCGTCATCCTGAATGCTCATCACGAAGAGTGGCTCAAGGAAGACTACGCTAACGCGGATCTGCGTGCGCGCTTCGACAGCATCTGGGTTCAGATCGCGGATCGGTTCAAAGACAAGCCCGACCGTCTTCTTTTTGAGATCATCAACGAACCGTTCGGCATGACGCGCGAAGAGGTGGACGACCTGAACGCGCGCGTCCTCGAGATCATCCGCCGGACAAATCCCACACGCATTGTCATCTACTCCGGAAACGAGTATTCAAGTCGTGCGACGATGATGGCCGCTGCGGTTCCGGATGACGACTACCTGATCGCCTACTTTCATCAGTACGACCCGTGGGAGTTCGCCGGACTCGGAAACGGAACGTGGGGTTCATCGGCTCAGCAGACCGCACTCCGGAATTCACTGGACGAGGTAGCAGCCTGGTCGGCTTCCACTGGAATTCCGGTCGTGCTCAGCGAGTTCGGCGCGCTGCAGGACTGCGACTATAATTCGCGCCAGCTCTTCTTCGCGAAGTACGTGGAGGAGTCGCTCAAACATGGCATTCCTTTTCAGCTCTGGGATGACGGCGGCATGTTCGCGATCTATGATCGGAGTGATCGCAGCTGGAACGTCGAGGCGCGTGATGTCATCGCATTCGGGGCGGTCGATGGGCCCGCAGCTATCAAGGCCGATGTCTCGACCGACACGCTGATCACGTTGTCCTGGAGCAGCCGACTTCCGTCTGCAGATTCGACCGTTGTCGAGAGGCGAACGGAGACGTCGGAATTCGAACGGGTCGGCGCTGTCTTTGGCGCCGCGTCTCACTTCGACGATCGAGATGTTGAAGCGGGTCATTTCTACTACTACCGGCTCATCGTATATGCCGGTTCGAATTCACCGCGGTATTCGTATGCGTACCGAACGCAGGCGGCCGCGACGCAGCGGGCTCCGTTCCACGGCGTGCCGTTCAGTCTTGGCGATGCGATCGAGGCGGAAGACTACGACATCGGCGGTGAAGGACTCACGTTTCACGATTCCGACCTCATCAACGAAGGCGACGCGTCGTATCGCCCGGCGGACGGTGTCGATATCGAAACGCGAACTGACGGCGGTTACCACGTAGCGTACATCGCCAGCAACGAGTGGCTCGAGTACACAGTCGACATCGAGTCCACCGGCATTTACGAGCTTAGTGCGGAAGTAGCGATGTTGGATCAGTCAGCGCGTTTTCGGTTCGAATTCCCAAGCGGTGTTTCCGAGAGTATCACGGTTCCGAATACCGGAAGCTGGGAAACGACAACGACTGTTTCGACAACCATGAACCTGACTGAGGGTGTCCAGCCTATGCGCGTGTTCATCCTCTACTCGACGGGTTTCAACATCGATCGCCTGAAGGTTGAGACGGTCGTTCTTCCTGCCGTCGAACCGGACCTGGAGGAGCATGTCCGGCTGGACGTTTACCCGAATCCGACGGCAGGTCTCGTGCGAGTTGAACTCGAGCGTGTCGGTGCAACGAACCGCGACGCCCGTGTCGAGGTTGTGGACCTGTTGGGCAGATCTGTCAAAAGCGTTCCGCTCGAGGCCGGTCGGGCGGCTCTCGATCTGTCCGACCGGGCGGTTGGCACGTACCTCGTGCGTGTCGTCGCCAACGGAAAGCTCCTCGAGTCCCGGACGGTGCTCGTGGTGCGGTGACCTTCTACTTGACGACGATCATCCGTCGTGTCTCGACGGATTTAGTCGTCCGAAGTCGATAGAAATAGACCCCGGACGCATGTCGCGACCCGTCAAATTG
>JAGQWL010000273.1 GCA_020437385.1 Bacteroidota bacterium | reverse complement strand
TGAATAAGAAGCTGATCGCATATAGTCTGGTTGCGGCTTGTCTACTGACAATTGCTGTGACCGACGCCGACGCGCAGAAGGACCGACGTCGTGGTACTGCGGGTGCAGACTACCTCCTCGTCCCGGTTACTGCCCGCACGGCATCGCTCGGCACAACCACAACCTCCGGTCTCAACGACATGGCCGGTGTGGAAGTGGTCTTCTCAAACCCTGCTGGTCTCGCGACCAACGCCGGTACGAACGCACTCTTCAGCCGCATGCAGTACGTGGCTGACATCGGTGTGAACTACCTCGGAATCGCGCAGAACTTCGGCAGCAACAACATCGCACTCACGGTGACAAGCTGGGACTTTGGCGACATTCCGCTTCAGACGGAAGAACTGCCGGAGATCTCATCTGTCACGTGGACGGCGAGCTACCTGACCGCCGGTCTTACGTATGCGCGGCAGTTCACCGACCGAATTTCGGCCGGTGTTACCGCCAAGCTGCTTAACGAAAAGATCGACGACACGGGCGCATCCGGAATGGCGTTCGATGCTGGTATGACGTACGCAGTTGGTGAGTCGGGTCTGCGCTTCGGCGTAAGCCTGAAGAACCTGGGCCAGCAGATGAACTACAGCGGCGACGGGCTCGTCCGTCTGATCCGGCTTCCGGAGCAGAACGGTAACGCGACGCCGAACGCTGTTGCTCTCGACGGTGCTGCCTACGAACTGCCGTCGCTCCTCAACTTCGGCGTGTCCTACACGCGGCCGTTGGGTGGTAACAGCAACGTCACCGTACTTGGAAACTTCCGCTCGAATTCGTTCACGGAAGACCAGTACGCGGCAGGTGTTGAGTTCGGCCTTATGAACGTCCTCCATGTTCGCGGCAGCTACGAGCTGCAGGGCGACATGGACAACACGTTCTACACCGGTGCAAGCTTTGGTGCGGGTCTCAACCTGAACCTTGGCGGCACGGGTCTGACGGTTGACTATGCCTACCGTGCGACAGACTACTTTGACGGTGTTAACATGGTTACCGCAAGCATCACGCTGTAATCGACGATATCGCCAGTAAGGTTCTTAACGGGGCAGGCCGGTTCGGTCTGCCCCGTTTTGTATTCGTGCGGAGCGTAACTTTAGCTGTTCCACCAGAAGCCAGACAGTCCACTGTTGTCCATGTCGAGGGTATCCACTTTCAAGGCCGCCGCATCCGTTGCAATTGGCGTGCTGGCTGTCGTGTCGGGTTGTGGGACGAAGGACCAGCCCGCGGACGGGCACCAGGAGGGTGTGGCGCAAGTGGCCGCGGCTCCGACCGGCTTTCGGAATGTCGACCTGCCCACAGGATATACCGGCGACGATGCATGCTTCTCCTGCCATGAGGAGATTTTCAACGGATTCAAGGAGCACGGAATGGCCCGATCCTACTATCCGTTGACGTCCGAGAATGCGGTCGAAGACTTTTCGGGCGTCGTGCTGCAACACGGTCCCAGCGACCTAAGCTACCGGATCTATCGCAAGGGTGACCGTTTTCTTCAGGAGGAATATCGAACCGATGCTGCCGGCAGGAAGACGCATTCGCTGATCCGGGAAATGCAGTTTGTTGTCGGAAGCGGGACGGCCGCCCGCACCTACCTGACCGACAGCAACGGGTGGCTCTATGAACTGCCGGTCACGTGGTATACACAGGAGAAGCGCTGGGATTTCAGTCCGGGTTATGCCGAGGATAACGGACGCTTCGACAGACTCGTGCCAGACCGCTGCATGGCGTGCCACAACAGCTATCCGACTGCGGTCCCGTTTACGGACGGCAAGTACGACGCCGTGCCAAACGGGATCGGCTGCGAACGATGTCATGGACCGGGGGAATTGCATGTCGAAGAGCGGCTCGTCGAGGAGCTGCCACGGTTTGATGTCGACTCAACGATTGTAAATCCGGCCCACCTCAGCCTCGAACGGCGTCTGGATGTCTGCCAACAGTGCCACCTGAGCGGCACTGTCTCGTTTCTTCGAGAGGGACGTGAGCCGTTTGAGTTTATCCCCTCGCGTCCGCTATCCGAACATCTGGTTCTGTTCAGCAAACCGGAGTCGGACGGTGAGATCTCCGTTATTTCGCACGCGGATCGGATGCGGCAAAGTTTGTGTTTCACGGCTACGCAGGGAACCTCGCGCCCGATGGATTGCACCACCTGCCACGATCCGCACAAGGGTTTCAGGACGTTGGGCGAGGACTACTTCAATGCGGTGTGCCAGACGTGTCATTCCGTCGAGACGTTGCGCGCGAAACTGCCCGAGGACGCGCAAGCGTTTCACCTCGCGGACTCCGGGTGCTTCGATTGCCACATGCCTAAGGTCGACGTCAGGGAGGCGCCGCACTCATCGTTTACCGATCACTACATCCGAATCGTCGCGGACGAGGTTGTGCCGGCTGCGTCCGACGACGCGCAGACTCCTTCGGAGTTAGAGCCGTACTTCGCGGAGGACGAACGCTCTGAGCTTTATGAGGGGATGGCGTGGGTCGTGTACGGCACGCAGCATGGAGACACGACGGCCATCCGCCGCGGCCTTGGGACGCTGGACGGCTTCCTCGATGCGAACCCCGAGCATGGGGATGCGCAGTATCTCACTGGCTTGTCCCATCTCAATCTGGGAGAAGCTGCGAAGGCGATTCCGTTTCTCGAAGCATCGGTGCGCCTGGACGACGATGATCCGGAACGGCTGAACGCACTTGCGCAGGCGTATGAGCAGGATCGGCGAAATCCCGTGAACATCCAGCGGCTGTATCAGAAGGCGCTTGCCATCCAGCCGGTGCTCGCAGCTGTTCGCTTGAACTACGGACGCTTTCTTGAAACGGAGAGCCGATTGGCCGACGCAGTCGAGCAGTACCAGCTGGCCGCTGCGGAACAGCCGTGGTCCGCGAAGGCGCACTTCAACCTCGGTACGGCGTATCTGCAGCAAGGACGAAACGACGATGCGGAGAACGAACTGAAGGAGGCGCTGCACCTCGATCCGGATTACGTCGAGGCACGCGGCAACCTTGGACTCTACTATGCGACGCGTGACAGGCTCGAAGAGGCGCGACAGCAGTTTGAGTTCGCGGTTCAGTCTGACTCCACCAGCAGCGTCGCACTCGGCAACCTTGGCATCTATTTTCTGAATGCCGGCGAGCTTGAAAGGTCGATCGACCTGTTGTCACGATCGGTACGCCACAACCCGGCGTACCTCGACGGTCACGTGAATCTCGCCCTCGCGTATTTCCGCGCGGATCGTTACGACGAAGCCAGGAGGAGTGCCGAACGCGCACTGGCACTCGATCCGCAGAATGAGATGGCGCAGAAAATACTGGCGGCGATCTGAGCGGCCAATAATCCGCGGATCGCTCAATGTATGTTGCGAAATGGCAACATGTTTTGGGGCATTCACACGTCACCGGCAGGATTATACCACTGCTTTGTTACCGGGGGCACTTGCTCTGGCATTTCAATTCGTCCCAATCTCCTTGATATTGGTCAAGGCAACTTTGGCACCGAATACATTCTACAGAGTTCTGTTTGTTGGCGCCGATAAGCGGCCATGTTGTTTTGCTGATCCGTACCGTGCAGCTCATGATGAGACAGATACCAGCGCATTCATTCTTGTGTTTGATCCGTGTTACGGTCTGTAACAGAATCCGTAACAGAATCCGTAACACAACCGGCAATACAATCCGCAAGTCAGGCAGTGGCGCGATCCACCGTGGCATCGGCGGCGCGATCAGCGGTTCGGTGTCCACGGCGCAGGTCGTATCAGTTTTCGTGCTCGTTGCGATCGCTGCCAACACGTCGCGAGGCGTTTCGGCGCAGACGCCGGGCAACTGCGTATTGGGACAGCACACCGTCGACCTCGACATCGGCAACGTGCGGGCGCGACTGTACAACAACGGTGGACTCTTCTGGCGCGGAGCCGGCAATGTATACAACGTTCCCAAGGCAGAAGAGGGCCAGCCGATTTCGCCCAACGGACTCTTCGCGTCGTCCATCTGGATCGGTGGTACAACCGGGACGCAGGTGCGAACGGCTGCCCAGGCATATGGCAACTGGGAATACTGGCCCGGACCGCTGGACGAAAACGGAAATCCGCCTGCCGACTGCTCCGAATACGACCACATCTACCTGGTAAGCCGCGTAGATGTAGCGAACTACGAATCGGGGCAGGATCCGATCCCCGACCTCGCCAACTGGCCCGCCGAACTCGGCGCCCCGGTTATCGACGGCGATGGCGTTCCGGGTAACTACAACCTGGAGGGAGGCGAC
>JAGQWL010000272.1 GCA_020437385.1 Bacteroidota bacterium | reverse complement strand
GTGGCCCAGAAACGAAGTTCTCTTCCGGACCATCGGGCGTCATGCGCAATCGCGACGAGTTTTCCGTATTCAGATGCGGGCATGGGCCCGTCGCCCCGCCAATCGAAAAGCGATTCCCAGGACGCGCTGATAAGCGGCATCGCCAGCGAATCAAAGCGGACTGAGCCATCGTCCGAGCGGAGATCCGAAGGCCGACCGTCGATTCCCGCCAGCCGCGGACGAGCATCGGCAATCAGTTGCTTGTCCCGGTTTCCTGAAACAATTACGGAGACAAACCCGAGTCGCAAACTGTCGGGCCCGAAAACCGTCAGCATTTCGGCGTAACGACCCAACGTCGAATTGAGTGCGGCGAAAGTCGTTGCGGACGCTGTCTTGATGTCGACCAGCAGAATGAGTGGGTCGTATTCTGCCGGGGCCGCCGACCGTCTTGCCTGAAAAGATCGAACGCGTTCGCGAAGCGGATCGAGATACAGTGACTGGATGGTGCGATCCGAGCGGATATCCACGCTGTCGTGTGCGACGAAGAGCGTATCATTCCGGAGGTGAACATCGACCTCGACGCTACGGAAGCCGTGGTCGAGTGCATCCAGCAGTGGTTGGTCGTGGAGGTAGTCGTTGTGCGCGTGAGCGGCAGAGAGCACCCGTATCGATTGCGGCCGTGCCTCAAGGGTGCTGCTCGGGTTGGACCGACACATCAGCAGCAGCATCGAGAGGCCTGTCATCACGACCATGTTTAACCTGCTTAACCCGTTCATACCGATCACGAACTCCGGAAGGACGATTATTGAAGGCCAGACACTATGGAAAGGTCTGGCTTGAAGGCAATAACCCGTCCCAATGATCGGGGTTCTGATCTGCGGCAGATGCCAGGAGGCAAAGGTCTGTGTTCTGGGGACGTATGCACCTGATGCGCAGGCGGTTTGTGGATTGTATGTTGCATGTGATCGCTCCTTGAAGAATGTACGCCGACAGTATGCTTCGTCATTTCTCGATTCTTCTCGTATTAATCTGCCTTGCCCGTCCGGGTCTGGGACAGACGACGGATGCACCTGCACGCTCCTTCCTGACCGGAGCGTATGACCTCGACGACGTCCGGCGAGACCTCGTGGCCGCAGATGCCTGGCATCCCTATCCGAAAGCGGGCGAGGCGGGCTGGGACAAGGTGCCGGAGGCTAACCGACGCGCGCACGTCGCCGCAGCCGAGGCGCTGCTGGGCACATCCTGGCCGGAACTGCCGGCGACGGTGTTCCTTGAGTACGTGCGGACCGGTAACCGGAGCAACTTTCAGGCGCTGTCGTACGCGCGTCGCGGACAGCTCGCCCAGCTCGTCATCGCCGAAGCGATGGAGGATCGCGGACGTTTCCTCGACGACATCATCAACGGCATCTGGGCGATCTGTGAGGAAACGTACTGGGGGGTTCCGGCACACCTGAACATACAGCAGGCCGGCCCTGGCCTGCCGGACGTGAATGAACCCACCGTCGACCTGTTCGCCGCGGAGACGGCGCATCTGCTCGCCTGGACTGCCTATTTCCTCGGCGATCGCCTGGACGCTGTGTCGCCGCTCATCCGCGAGCGCATCTACACCGAGCTCGATCGCCGCGTCCTGACTCCTAACCTGGAACGAGACGATTTCTGGTGGATGAGCTTTGGCGACGATCTCATCAACAACTGGAATCCGTGGGTGAACGGCAACTGGCTGACGACCGTGCTGCTGGCAGAGTCGGATGCGGACCGGCGCGTCGAGGCCGTCTACAAGATCATGCGCAGTCTCGATCGCTTTATCGACAGCTACCCTGAGGACGGTGGATGCGACGAAGGTCCTGTCTACTGGACGAGGGCCGCCGGCTCCATGTTCGATACGCTCGAATTGTTGTACAGCGCCACGGACGGAGCGATCAATCTCTACGATCGCCCCCTCATCCGCAACATGGGACGCTACATCTACAAGAGCTACATCGCTGGTGACTACTACATAAACTTCGCGGATGCCGGTGCAAAGATCCATCCGGATCCGTCCCTCGTCTACCGCTACGGCACGCGCATCAACGATCAAACGATGGTTGGATTTGGCGCCTTCCTCGCCCGTGAGCAGGGGTGGGGAGACGGGCTGATCGAAGGCGCGTTCGGTCAGCTGAATCGCGTGTTGCCCGGGCTCTTCTCGGTTGCCGACGTGCGTCAGGCCGTGCCCCAGGAGCCGCTGCTCGCAAACTTCTGGCTGCCCGATATACAGGTGATGGGTGCCCGCGAGACGGCGGGCTCGCGGACCGGCTTCTACGTAGCGGCCAAGGGTGGGCACAATGCGGAGAGTCATAACCACAACGACATCGGCAACGTCATCGTCTATCACGACGGACAGCCCGTCCTGATCGACGTGGGTGCCGCCGAGTACACGGCGAAAACGTTTGGACCCGATCGCTACACGATCTGGAACATGCAGTCCGCCTATCACAACGTGCCGACAATCAACGGTGCCATGCAGCAGGACGGGCGCCAGTACCACGCGCGCGATGTGTCCTTCGATGCTGACGACAGGTCCGTGATCTTCCGGCTCGATCTGGCCGGCGCCTACCCGGACGAAGCCGCCGCTCGGTCGTGGAAGCGGACTGTTATGCTGCGGCGCGGAACGGTTACGATCCGCGACGCTTATGATCTTGAAAGGACTATCGGTCCCACTCAACTTAATTGGATCACGCCGCGTGTGCCGGCCGTCGCGAAACCCGGTACGTTAAGGCTCGCCGACGACGTGTCGGACAGTGGCGCTGTCCTGCTCAGGTACGATCCCAAACGTGTTGGTGTCGCAATCGAGCCAATCGATCTTGAGGACAACAGATTGCGCGCCGGATGGGGCGATCGTATCTATCGCATCGTGTTCAGCGACCTGACCGGAAAACGGGCGGGTGATGTGAAGCTATCTGTTGTAGCGGAGTAGTGATTAACAAGACCAGTCCACCTTCTCCTGCTTGCTGACGTGCCAGATACAGGAATCATCGGCCTTATCATCGCAGGCGCTGCGGCCGCCGTGTTGGTCATCTATCGTTTGGAGGTGCTTCGGGATGTTTTCAAGGGGGATCGCTCGCGCTGGAACGTGTCCAGCACGGACGTTCGGTCCGCGGCAAAGGCGGGGCACGCGAGGGACCTGCTGGCAGACGAAATCCGAATCGGGCGGACGGTGCACCGCAGAATGAGTCCGCTTTTGTTCGAGGCGAAGCAGTCGATCGCCGCGTCTGCAGGAACGCTTACCGTTCTGGCGGTTAATCTCGGCGGATCGGCAACCGGTATCGCGGCGAACTCAGATTTGTGTGACGTGCACGTCAATCCACCGACGATCGAACCGGACGACGAAGTCCAGTTCACGTTCTCCAACCTGGGCGAAGAAAGCACGTCGCCGGTGATACCGTTCACACTTAGTTACGTGAATGCATCCGGCCAGCCGGTGGAGTTGCCGTTGCGGCTCAACGCAGAGACTCGCGAATTGTCCTGAAGAGTCGCTTGTCTGTTTGCTAGATCGCGTACCACGTACCGCGCCCCTTTCCGAACTGTCGAATCCGGCCGTCTTGCGAAAGTCGGCGTAGATGCGCCTTTATCGTGTTGCGGTTTGCGCCCGTTGCCGACACGATTTCGGCAATCGACCGGCGCCCGTGTTGACGGATCTCCGATACGATCTGGACCGAGAGCCGCGGGAGCTCCTCTTCGCCAAAAGGCACGGCGGGTTCGCGAACCTTGGAATCGAGCAGGTCCTTCTGCTTCTTGAGTGAACGTAGAAAAAATCCCAGCCACGGATTCACGTCGGGATTATCAGTGGCGAGACTTGCCTGCGAACGTCTCAGCGCCTTGTAGTAGAATTCCTTGTTCTTCTCGACGACACTCTCGAGGGATGCGTACGGCACGTATATGTACCCGGATCGAAGCAGCATCAGGGTCGTGAGTATTCTTGAGAGCCGGCCATTGCCGTCCTGAAACGGATGGATCGCGAGGAACTCAACAATGAATGCCCCGATGATTACGAGCGGATGGTGAGCTGATTCGTCCAGAGCGGTCGTCGTTCGTCGCACGAGGTCGGTCATCAATTGCGGCGTTTCGAGCGGCGTGGCCGTTGTAAAAACCACTCCGTGCTCGGCACCGCTCGAATCGCGGGCAACAACGTGGTTCGGCAGCGTCTTGTAGCTACCACGATGTCGCTCGTCGCGCTCGCTGTAGTGAAGCATGATTTTGTGGAGCTGGCGGATGTGGTTTTCCGTCAGCGGCATGTCCTCGTGCGACTCGAACACGAGGTCCATGGCCTCGGCGTATCCCGCCACCTCCTGTTCGTCACGCGACAGAAACGAGGTCGTACTCAATCGGGACAGCAGCGCTTCAACCTCGGAATCCGACAGGATCGCTCCCTCGATGCGCGTGGATGACCCGACACTTTCGATCGATGCCTGGCGCTTGAGCGAAGAGAGTCGCTCCGGCGACATGGAATCCACGGCGACCCATCGGCCCTTGAACGAGTCGATTTCCGCGATCAACTGAAGGATTTCGGGTGTTATGTGGATTTTGTTGAGGTCCATGACGCTGTCGGGCCGCGTGATACCCAATCACATCTAATTATACCCAATAATATACCATTCTATCCAATAATAACCGATAATACCCAATTAATGAGGTTCTGATC
>JAGQWL010000028.1 GCA_020437385.1 Bacteroidota bacterium | reverse complement strand
GAATCGCATTCGTACCTGCTCGCCGAAGATTGTCTTCGCGAACATGTGAAGGACATACTTCAGGTCGCCGAATGTGACGCCCTTGTCAACGTAGAGTCCTTCAACCTGATGGAACAGGCAGTACGACTTGTATGAAATCGATTCATTGCGGTAGACGCGTCCGGGAACGACGATTCGTATTGGTGGATCCTGTTTCAGCAGAGACCGAATCTGCACCGGAGACGTGTGCGTTCGCAGGAGGACACCAGTATCTCCGTCGTCTGATGGATTGATGAACAGCGTGTCCTGCATGTCCCTCGCAGGATGATCGGCAGGGAAGTTGAGCGCGGTGAAGTTGTGCCATTCGTCCTCGATTTCGGGACCTTCTTCAACGGAGAATCCTACACGTTGGAAGATCCGGACGATCTCATTTCGTGTCTGCGTGATCGGGTGGAGCGACCCGTAGGCGTTTCGCCGTCCCGGGAGCGAGACATCGACTTCGGGCAGGGAGACACCGTTATTTGACAGCGATGTCTTTGCGGTGTTTATCCGCTCTTCGATTGCCGATTTCAGGGCGTTGATTCGCGCGCCGTAGCTCTTCCGGTCTTCGGGAGCTACGGTGGGGATAGCCTTCATCAGGTCCGTAATCCGACCCTGCTTCTTGCTGAGGAAACGGATGCGAAAGGCCTCGACTGCGTCGTCCGAGTCGAGGACGGCAGATCGAACTTCCTCTTCTAGTTCCTGAAAGGGATCGCTCATGATGATTGCTGTTTGCGTTTTCGCTATTGCAGTGCACGATTCCAGTTTTCGACACAAAAAAACCCGCTTTGTCGCGCGACAGAGCGGGTGACACCCGAAGGCCCGGATTGCCTACTACCCTCGATCGCGAAGTGGATGCCGGGTAGCAAAAAACGAGTGTGGATGTAGCGTGGTCATCGTCAGGATTTGGCTTCCTCGACGATACGGGCGAATGCCTGCGGGTCATTCATCGCGAGATCGGCGAGGACCTTTCGGTTAAGCGAGATATCCGCCTTTCCGAGCTGGCCAATAAGCTGCGAATAGGTTGTGCCATTGAGGCGGGCACCCGCGTTGATCCTGCTGATCCAGAGACTGCGGAACTGTCGCTTGCGCTGACGGCGGTCGCGATACGCGAACCGCATCGCACGGTCGACGGCGTGTTTGGCAACTGTGTAGATCTTGCTTCGCCGGCCCCAGAAGCCTTTGGCCATGTTCAGGACTTTCTTGCGTCGGCGTCGCGAAGCGACTCTGTTTTTTGCGCGTGGCATTTACGAAACCTGTCGATTATACCGGCGATCGAGATGATCGCACCTGATTCATTTTTCCAGTCTGTTGCTGTGGCAGCACCGTTCGCCTGATCGGCTCGCCACCTGGACAACACCCCGCAGCGGGGCATTGGCAAATAGACTAGATAAGCTTTTTGATTCTGGGAACGTCGACCGTGTCAACAAGGGTGCTGGAGCGGAGGTTGCGCTTCCGCTTGGGCGACTTTTTCGTCAGAATGTGGCTGGCAAAGGCCTTTTTGCGGCGGATTCGTCCCGTCCCGGTGAAGCTGAACCGTTTCTTGGCTCCGCTATTTGTCTTCATCTTTGGCATTGCGAGCGATATCTGCGAGCTGCCGAATCAGGATCGTCCGTGCAACACCTTGTGCAACAAGACTGCCTGTTTCTGGTCGTGTTCGAATTGTATTGAGCCGAGAAAAATACGGCCCTTTCTGCCGACTTTCAACGCCCCTGGCGCGCCTCGCGGCGGAGGGGAGTTGAATTTTCGATTCAGCTGGCCTTCTTTTTGGCCGGGGCGAGGATGGCCGTCATACGCCTTCCCTCCATTTGGGGCTCCTGGTCGACCTTGGCCACTTCGGCAAGCTCCTCGATAAATCGAGCGAGAATCTGCATTCCGTGGTCTTTGTAAATAATGTCGCGGCCCCGGAACTGCACGTAGGCGCGCACTTTGTCCCCGTGCTCCAGGAAATCGCGCGCATGCTTGACCTTGAACTCGAAATCGTGCGTATCCGTATGAGGTCGGAACCTGATTTCCTTGAGCTGAATGGTATGCGACTTTCGGCGCTGTTCCTTCTCCCTTTTCTGCTGCTCGTACCGAAACTTGCCGTAGTCGATGATTTTGCAGACCGGAGGATCGGCATTCGGTGAGATCTCGACGAGATCGAGTCCGCGGCGTTCTGCAAGCGCGAGGGCTTCGTCAAGCGAATAGATGCCGTGGCTGCCTTCATCAGGGTCGACGACGCGAACCCGGTCCGCCCGGATTCGTCCATTTACGCGTACTCGGCCTGTCGTCTGGGCCGGCTGCTGCTGTGATCTGGCCATTCAGTATGTCTGCTGGAGAGAAGAGTCGTATGGCACGCGCCAGGGACGGCATGAACGATTGATATGCAAGGAACAGTACAAAGGTTTCAATTTCAATAGAGGGCGGCGGTCGAACCGGTCACATCGGACACCATTTGCAGGATTCTGTCGGCAAAATCAGACAACGCCTCTACCTGCTGGGCCCCCTTGCCATGCTCCCGGACGGCCACGGTACCAGAATCCGCCTCTTTTTGTCCCGTCACGAGCATGAAAGGCACTTTCTGAATTTCGGCCGCGCGAATCTTGTAGCCTACCTTCTCGCTTCGGTCGTCGACCTCGACGCGGATACCCCGGGCCTTCAGTTCTTTCGCTACGGACCACGCATACTCGTTGAAGTCCTGTCCTATCGGGAGGACCGTCACCTGAACCGGGGCAAGCCAAAGCGGGAAATTGCCGCCGGTGTGCTCAATCAAGACCCCGATGAAGCGCTCGAGTGAACCGAAGGGTGCCCGGTGAATCATGACCGGACGATGCTTCTGATTGTCTTCGCCGACATAAGAGAGATCGAACCGTTCAGGCAGGTTGTAGTCGAGCTGAACGGTTCCGGTCTGCCATTCGCGTCCGAGCGCATCGCGAATCATGAAGTCGATCTTTGGACCATAGAACGCTGCCTCGCCTTCCTCCTCGGTTGCGACGAGCCCGGCCTCGCGGGCCGCTGCCCGAATCGCATCCTCAGCGGAATCCCAGAGTTCATCGGCACCGACGTATTTCTCCTTGTTGTTCGGGTCCCGGAGGGAGACCTGTGCCCGATAGTCCGTAAATCCAAGCGCGCCGAGCACCTCGAGAATCAGCTCGATCGCGTTGATGAATTCCGATTTAACCTGATCCGGCGTGCAGAAGATGTGCGCATCGTCAACGGTAAATCCCCGCACGCGCGTGAGACCGCCCAACTCGCCCGATTGTTCGAACCGGTACACGGTACCAAACTCGGCCAGCCTGACCGGCAGTTCCCGGTACGAACGCGGCCGATCATCGTACACCTGAATGTGGTGTGGACAGTTCATCGGTTTGAGAAGGTACCCCTGCTGCTCGGCCTCGTCCTCGAACATGGGAGGAAACTGACTGTCGCTGTAGTACGGGTAGTGCCCACTCGTCTTGAACAGTTCGAGCTTCCCGATGTGCGGCGTGACGACCGGCAGATAGCCGCGTTCAAGCTGTTTGCGCTTGAGAAAATTGACCAGGGTTTCGCGGAGCATGGCGCCTTTCGGGAGCCACAACGGCAAGCCGGGGCCAACCTTCGTGCTCATCGTGAACAGTTCCAGCTCCCTTCCAAGGCGTCTGTGGTCACGCTGTCTGGCAAGCTCGAGCTTCTCCAGATAGTCGTCGAGTTCCGATTTCTTGGGAAAGGTGATGCCGTAGATTCGAGTCATCTGCGGCCGCGATTCATCACCCCGCCAGTACGCTCCTGCGATATTGAGCAGTTTCGGGTTCTTGATGGCCTTCGTTGTCGGAATATGAGGGCCGCGACAGAGATCAACAAAGTTGCCCTGCTCGTAGAATGTGATCGATCCGTCCTCCAGATCATCGATCAACTCCAGTTTGTATTCGTCGCCTTTCTCGGTGAAGTACTTCAGTGCTTCGGCCTTCGAGACGTCGCGGCGGACGTACGGTGCGTCGGTCTTCGCAAGTTCGGCCATTCGCGATTCGATGCGCTCCAAATCCTCCTGCTGGAGCTTCCGATCTCCCAGGTCGACGTCGTAGTAGAAGCCATTCTCAATCGGCGGGCCGATGCCGAACTTCACGCCTGGAAAAAGCTCCTCGAGCGCTTCGGCCATCAGGTGGGCACTCGAATGCCAGTACGTCTTCTTTCCGTCAGCGTCGTTCCAGGTCAGAATGGACACAGCCGCATCGGATGAGATCGGCCGGCTCAAATCCATCACCGTGTCATCAACCTTCACGGCCAACGCGTTCCGGGCAAGCCCGGCCGAAATCGATTCGGCGATTTGCATTCCAGTCGCGCCGGCGGGGAACGATCGCCGGGACCCGTCCGGGAAGGTTATCTGTATCGTCTTGTCCATGTGCGAATAGGTGTCGAACGCAGGCTAGCGTAACGTCAAGTCTCGGAAATCCGCCAAGAAATCAGCGAAAAAGCGCTACATGTTGCTACTCGTGGCGCGATAACGCGGTTTCCGCTCGTTGAAAAGGCTGTTCCCAGTCAAAGGCGGCAACGGTCGGGTATGAAAAAGAAGTCCCGAAAAGACCTCTGGTTGATTTATTCGGTGCTCATTGCGCTGAACGCGGCGGTGTTCATCCTGCTGTTCCGGCTATTCGCGGCCTGAACAAAAAAACCCGGCACGGGTCCGGGTCTGTCAGGGCAGGAGTTTCGCATTGGTCCAAGTTGGCAACAAACCGCCACCTGTGGGTCCTAGAGGACTCGAACCTCCGACCTCTACGATGTCAACGTAGCGCTCTAACCAGCTGAGCTAAGGACCCCCGAAATTGAGGACTGCAAATATATTGCAGGGACGCGTGGCCGCCAAACGAAATGCCGCAATTCACTGCATCTGGATCATTTCTGCGCGCTTAATCCGATCCGCGTCAACGTCGATACCGAGAGTACCCGACTATCACCTTCAGCCATGTCCCTCGATCTGTACGTAAAAGCCGGAGGCGGGCCTGCCTCAGACAGAACGCCTGAGCCCCGCAATGACCTCCCGACCCCGCGCCCTGCCGTCAGAAGATTTCCTCCGGTGCTTCAGTTCCTGACCTTTCAGCGATCGGACGTCAACGCGAGCTTGCGCCGCGTCTCGGCCGCCGCATTCGAATACGGAATGAGCCTCGAGGAAATCCGCGACGAGATCGTGTCGCAGGCATTTGAGATGGGTTACCTCGCCGCCATCCGTATGCAGGAGATTCGCACGGAGGACCTGCCTTCCTATCCGGAGCAGACGATCTTTACCGGACTGATGCTGGTTGATCTGCAACCCGCTGAGCTTCCAACGGAGTCGCCCGAACGGGCCTGACCTAGAAGTCGATTCTGGCGCGAACGTTAATCGTCCGCGGCGTGAGCCGAGTTGGGATTCTGTTCCAGATTCCCGACGCGTCCGGTACCCACGAATACGCAACCTCGTTCACCATGTCGAAGAGAT
This sequence comes from Bacteroidota bacterium, assembly GCA_020437385.1. Lineage (GTDB taxonomy): Bacteria > Bacteroidota > Rhodothermia > Rhodothermales > JABDKH01 > JAGQWL01. The sequence continues at coordinate 2,103 of JAGQWL010000028.1, read as the reverse complement.
TCAGTATCTCGCCGGTCAACTGCAGATTAACCGGGTTGCCCCCTTCGTGTCCGAAGAGCGGAATCTCGAAGGTCGTCCCAATGTCAAATCGGAAATAGCGATCAAAGCGGGCTCCATTTCGGGGTCCCGGAGCCTGCGCCCGAACACCGCTTCCAAGGAAGGGACCAGGGACAGGCGGCGTGTAGGGCAGTCCGCTGCCGAGGAGCGTTCGCATATGAAGCTTCCATCGATCGTCTCCCGGAATGTAGTCCTGAATGAACAGCGAGATCGTGTGGCGCTGATCTGTCGGCCGCGGTACCCAGCCCGTGTTGTACTGCGTCTCGAATTCCTCGAGGAAATTCTCCTTCGTATTCAGAAAACTGTAATTGACCCAGCTCTCCAGGCCGGGCACAAACTCGCCACGAAGCTGTGCGTCGAGCCCGAAGGCATATCCCTTTGAATCGTTCTCTCCTGAGTATTCAATGCGGATATTCTCGACCGAATAGCTGATAAGATTCGACAGATTCTTGTAGTAAGCCTCTGTGCGGAGCGTGAACTGTTTACGAGGGAAGAAGTACTCGAAACCGGCAACAGATTGAATCGAGCGTTGGGATTTGAGATTGCGATTGATCGCTCCCAGTATCGTCTGCGCGCTGTCCGGTGCCCCGCGCAGTTCTCGATACGTAGGTGCCTGGTAATAGACGCCCACCGACCCGAACAACGATAGCAGTGTGGAATAGCGGTACCGGATCGACGCGCGCGGCGACAACGTCCATTCGCCGGTAAGGTCGAAGTAATCGGCCCGAAGCCCCGCCGTCGCGATGACGCGCCCGGTGGTAGGAGAAAGGTTCATCTCGGTTTGCACGTAGCCTCCCGCCTGGGCCGTGTTCAGCGTCACCGCATCCTGGAGGCTGTCAACCACGATTCGAGTCAATTCGTCGGAGCCCACGGTCGGGCCGATCACAACACGCTTCTCGTTCAGCCTGTCCTCGAACTTGAGGCTTCTGAGGTACCATCCGCCTTCCACGATGTGATCACTGACCGAATAGGCATAGCTGCCCTGGCCGGTCAGCGTTGTCACGACGACCGAGTTGTCGGCAGATTCCTCTTCACGACTCGTACCGGCCTTAAGCTGCCCTTCCTCCGATCCACCTGAACCGGGGTCAACCAGAAAGAGGATCGACTGGCCCGAGAGGTCGCGAAATTCCGACTCGTCCGTCGAGTAATACGCCGCGTCGTGCGTGACGGAGAATCGATTGGCGACGAGGTTCCGCATCCTCACGCCGGCGAATCGTGTAGAGAATCCGTCAGTCTCGATATTGTCCGGATCGAAACTTGTAAAAAGTGACTTGAGGTTAGATGGCGCGAGCCGCGAGTCCTGACTGACCGTTCCAAAGAAGACTTTCCGCGAATTCGGATCCAGTGAGAACGAGTGGTCGGCCCACATGCCGAGCGCCTCGATCCCCATGTTGGGCGACGGTTGAAACGTGACCTTGCCCTGGAAGTCCGTGTAGTCAGGATCATAGGCGCCCTTCAGGTCCTGCGTCGCGAAGAATCGCCCCGGCCGCGCCTTTCGGGCGCCGCCGACGAAGGTGAACCTGCCGGCCTTTCCGGATGCGGACGCGCCCGCATCGAGTGTCGAGGCGTAGACGGATCCTCGTATTCGTGATTCATCAGGTTGGAGGTACTCGACGTCCAAGGCAGACGACAGCTTGCCGCCGTAGCGCGCCGGAAACCCGCCGGTGAAAAACGTGATACGTTGCGCGAGATCGGGGTTCAACAGCGACAGCCCTTCCTGTTCACCCTGTCGCGGTCGGAACGGGAAGAAGATCTCGAACCCGTCAACAAAGACGAGGTTTTCGTTGTAGCCTCCGCCCCGAACCGAATACTGATAGGAGAGCTCGTTGTTGGTCGCGACTCCCGGGACCACTTTCAGCGCCCTGAATACATCCTTGAACGGTCCGGGGATTGTCTTGATGTCCTTTGGCTCGATGGAGTAGACGCCCGGGTCCGCCTTTGAGATGACATCCTCGACCGTGACCTCTCCCAGCTCAATCGTGTCCTCAACCAGACGCGCGTCGAAACGACTGGTTGCGTCACGACTGACAAACACGGAGTCAACGT
>JAGQWL010000027.1 GCA_020437385.1 Bacteroidota bacterium | reverse complement strand
GTTTCCGCACAGCCCTGCGGGAACGTCCCTCGATTACCTCGAATCATCCGTCGCGTGCAGCAGCCATACTTCCGGGTTCCATTGCGAATACGGAAACCACGCACCGATTCAGGCACAAGCGGATCATTGGGTAATCCGTCTGGTAACAGCGAGTCGCACCGTCGACGACGCGTCCTACTTTCCTACTTTCCTACTTTCCTACTTTCCTACTTTCCTACTCTCTTACTTTCTTCCGCTCCTACTTTCTCCCCTACCCTCCCCATGATCAACACCGTCATCTTCGACCTCGGCGGCGTCCTCATCGACTGGAGCCCGCACCACGTCTTCGACCCGATCTTCGGCGACGACGACGAACGGCGGAAGTACTTCTTCGACAACGTCTGCACGCACGACTGGAACGAGCAGCAGGATGCCGGCTATCCAATCGCGAAGGCGACGGAAGAACGCGTCGCGCTGTTCCCGGACTGGGAGCAGGAGATCCGCGCGTATTACGGGCAGTGGGAGAAGATGCTGGGTGGCCCCATCCACGGATCGGTCGACATCCTACGGGAGCTGCGCGATCGCGGCGAACACAAGCTGCTGGCCCTCACCAACTGGTCCGCCGAGACATTTCCTGTCGCCGAAGAGCGCTACGACTTCCTGCAGTGGTTCGAGGGCATCGCTGTTTCCGGACGCGAAAAAACCCGCAAGCCGTTTCCGGATTTCTTCCGGATACTGTTTGATCGGTTCGGCGCGGATCCGCAGTCGTCTGTCTTCATCGACGACAACCTCCGCAACGTCGAGGCAGGGCGTGAACTCGGGATGAAAGGCATCCGGTTTGAATCCGCCGATCAGCTTCGTGCGGATCTCGGCAGACTCGGTGTTGTCTAACAACCGACGTCCCCGCCACCTTTCCCATCACGTTGATGTCCGCAGCGGACACGGACCAACTCACGCTCCTGCGCACCGGCTCGGACGGTTTCGACGCACTGCTCGATCTGATCGACCGTGCAGACGACTCCCTGCGGCTGCTGTTCTATACTTTCAAGGACGATAGCTGCGGCAAAGAGGTGGTCAACAAGCTCGTCGGCGCGGCGTCGCGCGGCGTCACCGTCAGCCTGCTCATCGACGACTTCGGCAGCATCGAAACGCCGGACGGCTGCTTCGATGCGCTCGTCGAGGCCGGCGGCTCGTTCCGCAAGTTTCAGCCGCGGCTCCTGCAGCGCTACCTCCTCCGCAATCATCAGAAGATTGCGATTGCGGATGACGGCCGCGGCATCATCGGCAGCTTCAACATCGCCGAGACGCATTTGAGCGACGAAAGCGAAGAGGGATGGCGCGACATCGGCGTACGCATCGACGGACCTGCGATGACGCGCCTCACGAAGTACTACGACAGCCTGTGGGACTGGGTTGGCCGCGAGCGCCCGAGCATGCGTGCGCTCGCCGACATCCTCGAGCAGTCGAACGAAGACGAGGGCGACGTGCGTTGGGTTGTGGGTGGACCGTCGCGCGGACACAACCACTACGTGCGCCAGGTTCGCGCCGAGCTTCGATCCGCCGAATGTGTCGACATGATCATGGCGTACTTCGCACCGTCCCCGCGTGTGCTTGCGGAGGTGCGGCGTGTTGCGCGCGACGGCTGCCTTCGCCTGATCACCGCCGCCAAGACGGACGTGAAGATGAGCCGCGCCGCCGCGCGTCACACCTACGGCAAGCTGCTGAAGGCGGGCGCCGAGATCTACGAGTACCAGCCGCGGCTGCTCCACACGAAGCTGATCATTACGGACAATGCCGTATTCATCGGATCGGGTAACTTCGACGTGCGGAGTCTCTACGTAAACCTCGAGATCATGCTGCGAGTCGAGCGCGCGGACTTCCGCGACGAGGTGCTCGCGTTGTTCGAAGATGAGTTGAAGGACTCCGAACGGATCGATGTCGCGAAGCTGAAGCAGAAGGCGACGCCAGTCGTTCGGCTCTTCTGGCGGATGGCCTACTGGCTGACGGCGTCGGTGGATCGGGCGTTGTCGCGACGGTTTGCGCGGTGACGAAAGACCCTCCGTCGGTCCTAGCTCGGTTGTTGCACTACACGCAGTCTGCCGCTACTATGTTCGACCGAACTTTGCGAAACGATGCGGCGAGCCACTTCGACTTAACTGTCGCGAACGAGCAGCCGACGGCTGATAGCCCATAATAGTACATGATGCATTCCTTGACCGCTTTCATCGACGCCGGAAGAACACGTTTCAAGACTTGCGGGGGGCTCGCACTGGCCGTGTCTTGTCTCGTTGGATGCCACTCGGAACCCGGCGGTCGAGAGTGGCTCCAAAGGGTCGATGACAACATGTTTCAGAATCCCGTTACTGTCGTCGGCACGTGGTTTCGTAATGAGAAACTAGACGTGGACTACTACAGCGGCGGCGTCCATGGAGAGGGTGCGCATGTTTGGTATAACCTTTCAGTACAAGGGAACGACGATCTTCTTATAGAGATCGTCGATCCATACAAGTACGAGGCTCCTTCTCTCACGTTACTGGTGCGGCGGTATGCTAACACCGCCCGTGCACTTGTTGTAGAGACAGGTGCAGTGGACTCCACGCAGCAAATTAGTTACGTGGCTTCAAACTTATCGCGCGATGCGCTTTATCAGCTGATGCCTATGAAGTCGAAAACCTATCTGCAGCGCTCATACAATATTGTTCTTGATCTTACGCAGGTGGGCGAGCTTGCGCCACGAAACATCCTTCAACTCGACGCTACGGAGTAGACAATTCTCGGCTGGCCCGAAACACAGACCGGCCAAGCCAGGGCGCATCGGGCAGGAGCAATCCGTATCTTCGGCGAACAGCCGGCGACTGAGACGGCTATTCGCGCGGAATCCGTGGCCAGGATCACATGTTTCGTGCGTCCCGCCATCCTAAAATCGAAAACTTTGGACTGCAGTGAAGCAGGAAGCCACCATAGATGGCACTCAGTGGTACATTGATGTGCCCCTGATGCAACACGAATTCAGAGCAATCTCGATACGAACTTCTCATGGTCGTGTTTTCCGCAACATAATCGTTGATCCCAACTCCCGCATCCTTGGTCGATATGGACGCGCGAGCAATGGAGAGGGTTGGATTTTTCCACCTCTGAAGGATGGAGAAGTCCCGGCAGACTACCAGCTGACCTGGAAGTACTTCAATTGCCTCAATAGGACTCCATGGCGACGAATTAGAAGTCGTAGGCCAGAGGAACCGCCGAGTGACTAGCAGACACCTGGATTTGAGTGCAAAGCGAGCAGTCGTC
>JAGQWL010000271.1 GCA_020437385.1 Bacteroidota bacterium | reverse complement strand
GTCGCATCCGAATCAACCGAGTTCCTGAGCGAGCAGGATGCACTGAAATCTCAGGAATCCGCAAAACTCTGTGAGGAAGCAAAGGTCCTGGCTGTTGCCCAGCGCCGCCTGACTGATCCGGACGAGTACCAGGCGTTCATCGATGACTACTGCCAACAGATGAGTGCCTTGGCGTCACCGGGGCATCACATCCTGATACTCAACGATCAGTCAAGCGTCGCGCTTCGCGCCCACGCTCGCGCGACGCCTGAGCTTGAGTCTCGCATGATTAGCGTGATCGAGACCAAGAATGAAATCGCCGAATTCGAATATAAGGGGCAGCGGTACCTTCTGGCGGCGGACCATGCGGACAGTGGCCGTGCGGTTCTGGTCGCGCAATCGCTGGAACCGATGCTACAGAAGATATGGCGACGAGCAATTAGCCACTTGGTCGGCGTTGGTATTTTGACACTACTGATCTTCGTCGTTACCGGGGGCGGACTCTGGCTTTGGGTCCGTCGGCCGCTCCGTCAGCTTGTTGGAGTAGTTCATCAGGTCGGACAGGGAATCTTCGACGCACGGGCGAACGGAACTGGGAGCGCAGAAATCACCTTCCTGGCGGACGGCGTCAACGCCATGTCGGAATCCCTCGGTCGGATGGATGACGCTCGACGAGTCGAGATGGACCGAGCCCGTCGAATCCAACAACGGCTTCTGCCGCCACATTCGGCGCAATTCGACGGCCTTGAGCTTGCCTCAGCATTCGAACCGGCAACAAGCGTCGCCGGTGACATCTTCGACTGCATGGAACTTGCGGACGGCTCCGTGGTACTGACGGTGATCGACGTTGCAGGCCACGGTGTCCCTGCAGCGCTATATACCGCCCTCCTTCGTACCGTCTTGCGCTATGAGTTGAGAGATCGACATCTGTTGAGCGAGGTGCTCGCAGCCGCAAACAAACGCCTACACGAGGTATCAAGCGCCGGCGATTTCGCTACTTGCTTCATCGCGCGAATTCTTCCCGACAAATCAAGGATCGAGTATGCCAAAGCCGGCCATGACGCAGGTGTGCTCCTTCACCCAGACGGCCGGCTGGAACTCCTGGACTGTGACGGACTCCCCCTCGGAGTTCTGAGGGATGGCAAATTCGAAGATGCATCCGTTCCGTTTGGCTCCGGCGACAGACTGCTCCTCTATACCGACGGTTTGCACGAACTGTTTGATTCGACCGGCGCGCAGTTCGGATACCATCGCCTGCATCGTCTCTTTCGCGACACCAGAAAGCTTCCTGTCGCCGAACAGGTGAGCCAGGTCATCGCAACGGCGCACGCCTTCCATGGCTCCGGAGCCTTTGCCGATGATGTCACGTTGGTGAATCTCGCACTTGCCTGAATTCAAATAGAGCACCGCCAGTTGCCGTATCGACGCCCTCGTCGCCGTCAAACTCCTGACCACGGGGCGTGGAAGCGGTTTCAATCGCAGCTACTGGCACCTTTCGGCCATCTGAGTTACGTTAAACCACGAAAGAGGATGACCTTACGACGTGGAAAGGTGCAATTTCCAAGCCGATGTCGGACCATGACCTCATCACCGCATGCAAGTCGGGAGATCCCCAGGCGAGACGCCAGATCTACGACCAGACGATCGATCGCGTCTACAACCTCACCTTGCGCATGCTGAGGACACAAGAAGACGCGATGGACGTGTCACAGGACGTCTATGTCAAAGTGTTCTCCCGGATCGGTCAATTTCGTGGCGAAAGCTCACTATCGACCTGGATACACAGGATTGCCGTGAATGAGGTACTCGCGTTTCTCAGGCGGAAGAACACAGAACAGCGGCATCTAGACGCCGTCGGACTAGAGCAGAATGAGCCCCCCACGCAGGCGTTTTCCGATGTCGAACGGATCGACATCAACGACGCGCTAGCGCAGCTGAATCACGATGATAGGTTGATCCTGTTGCTCCGTTACGACCAGGGCAACGACTATCGGGCGATCGCCGAATTGCTAGAGTGTGCGGAGGGAACGGTTGCGTCGCGCCTAAACCGGGCGCGAGAGCGGCTCAAGGCCCTCTTTGCCAACGGCGACGCATCGCAGGAAGAAATACGTACCCCGGCGCATCCAATTGATGGGCGACGCCACGAAACGCCCCCTTCTGGACAAGGCACGGAATCAAGTGCGGTAACAGGCGGTCAGCCTCACAAGAAGGGAGACCGCACCGTATCATGAGTTGCACGAGATTACAGCAAATCCTCGGCGCCTACCTTGACGCGGAGCTCTCGGCGGATGAGGTGCGGCAAGTCGACTCGCATTTGCGTGAGTGCACTGAGTGCCGATGCGAATTTCAGTCGCTCCAGCGGCTGACCAATGGGATCGCATCGGAACAAGCAGAGGTTCCCTCCGAACTGTGGGAAGGCGTCGAGCATCGGCTGTCGGCTACGCCGCAAGGACATCAAGACATCGGCATGCGTTCGCATTGGACTCAAAAGCTGCGTTTGGCCGCAATGATCGCCGTTGCCGTAGGGATCATTGGTTACTTCGCATTTGTTCGTCAGGGCGAAGACACCGCCCAGGCGTCGTCGATCGATTTCTCGGTCATCCTCGACACGATTCACTTGGACCCTGACGAGGCCTTTTCGCGATTTCTCAGGCAATACGTGGGAGAGGCGATTGCGCCGACGAGGGCAGCCGAATATGCGGCGGATCTGGTCTTCGACGTTCCACCCATGCTGCCGGGCGGATTCGAACGAATCGACGTGTATGGGCTCAGGTTTGGGTCGCAGCCTGGAATCGCCGCCCGCTACCGGCGCTCGGATCAAACGCTCATTGCCATATTCCATCCGACGGTTCACGCCGAGGATTTTGGCACACATCAGGATCTCCCGTGTATCGTCGGTCGGCACCACGGTCACGCGGTTGAGGTGGGAGAATGGCGTCTGGTTCATGTGACGGATCCAGTGACCTGCCATTGCGTGTTGAGCAAGTTGGATGACGACGACCTTGCCCCGATTCTTGAAACGGTCGCCCCGATCTCGTCTGGCTCGAAGAACCCGCACTGATAAGCAGCAACACCTTGATTTCGATCAGGCTGATCCCAGTGAAACCGTGGGGGGCGTCAGCCAACTCGCGGTACCTCGGATTCAGCCGATGCAGTTGCTGAATCTGTCCGTCAAACGCGACAATTCTGCTTTCCTGCGAACCGCCTGTGGAAACGCGGCGACACGCCCTAAGAGATCACTCGGTCCATTTCGTAATCGACATCGACTTCTGACGATTTGACAGAAGAGTTGCCGATTCTGAGCGAGGATCCGCAGACTGTAAGGTCAAGCGTCGCTTTCAGAAACTACCGAGCCGATTCGTACACATCCCAAGTGTTCGTTCTCTTTCCAGTCTGTTTTTTTGAAGGCAACGCAAGATTTCAAGCTGCTCAGGTCATTCGGCTGAGTATGGTTGTTTAGGACCTTGGCATGACTCTTGCCTCCTGGCGGGCCACCAGTTTCTGGTCCAACATTCGAACTAAGAATCTGCATCCGGTCATGCCAACCTGGCACGTATCTTACATAGTCTGGATCATCGTCCTTGGAATTCGTATTAACCCCTCGCCTGTCTCCTCGACAGATTTCAGCGGCATTTCGAGTTCCAAGTACTCAATTCCATCGACGGGAGGCTCGAAGAGGAGGACATCTGCGATTGTCTTGCTCGGATAGACCGATTCACTTTCGGTTCGGCCGACGGGCACAGCGAGCGACTTGAAGCCAACGGCGTTGTACGAGTTGCCAAAGTTGTCGCGTAGTGATGCGCGATCTGCGTATGGCGAAAACGCCGGCCCCGCGAAGCTCTCGTAACGGATCTTGCGGTTTGTCGAGAGGTTCTTGACTTCGATCTTGATGCTCAGGTGCGATTTTGCGGATTCCCCGAGCGAACCATCAATTCGGGTCAGCGGCACGACACCGACGGTGACGGATGCAATTCGAATCTCGACATAGCCCACGACGAGTGGCTCATCCGCTGAGTGAACCTTGGGTTCGTCGGCCTCCAGGATTTCGAAAAGTTCGTCGTTGCTCATCGAGCTGACATCGGTGGTATCCGACGGCTTCGAGGCGGCGTCCGGCGTAGATCGTAGCAGATTTCGATCAGAGTGTTTCGAGGCGCCGAGATCGTTCCAATTGTTCGAGTCGTCAGTGTCGCTCAACCAGTATCGGCCAGCGTGGTCACCTGTGTCCGTTCTGCGGAGTTCTGCCGCCGCCCGAAAGTTCTCGCGAACGGCGTTGATCCCCCGGTACAACCCGATCGGTACCCAAATGGCGATGGCGCAGATGAGGATCCCTGCAAAGGCAAACGCGGCGCCAGCCTTCTTGTTCGCAAGACAATCGATGAGGCCAATGATCCCGAGCAGCAGGCCCACGACGCTGAGCGGCATGCCGATGAATCCCACAAATGGAATCCAGCAGATCATGAAGGCGACGATCCCCAGGATCATTGAGACGATTCCGAGGCTCGATTTTCGTGGGCGTTCCCGTGACGGTTCGTGCGATTCGGTGTCTACGTTGTCTGACATTCTTGTGCTCCTTTGACGCGGTTTCTGGACTTGGGTTTCCCGTAGTCCAGCCCGGCAATGCGCACAAAAAGAGCGCCGGACCACGGTCGCTTCCGAAGCCCCGCCAGGGGCGCATGAATCAACACATGGCCGACGCTCCCGTTTGGGAGCGCGGTTCCAAGTGCTGCATTCATGCAATGAGCCTCGCGGCTCAATCTGGCGGGATTTCGGAAGGCAGCTACTTGACGCTCGCGCGTCACATCGATGTCTTGCCACAAAACGTGGCGCTATGCGTTTGGTCCTCCAAACACGGCAGAAACTCACATTCCCGTCGTCATGGTCCAATAGGGGCCGCCGGAAGTCAACGCCCGGCAACACTCGATGAACGGAATTTGACTCCCCGTTGGGCCTACCAGTTCAACGGCCGCCAGTTCCCTTCATCCCGATCGCGATGATCCCAAAGCCTGACCCATCGGATCGTCCGCTCACCTCGCTGAATGTGGGCGACCACGGTTTGACAGGCCATGTTCAACGCATCCGGTCCGTCGTCGTGCGCCGCCTTCGGGAACTGACGAAGCTGGTTGATCAACGCAGTATGCCGGCTGTCGAGTTCGATTGTTCCGTCTGTTATGCTTGGTTCCAGCATCCGGATCCGATCTTCCTTGGCGCAGGTATTCTGAATCTGGTGGACGGGTACATCCAATCCCGCGCGTGCGCTGTTCGTCCGCAGGAGATCGGCCAGCATTGATTGGAAGTGGTTCGTTTCCAGTCCGAACAGTGCATATCGCCATCGTCGGTGCTTCTCGATAATCGCATCCACAGTCTCTGTCGGAGTCAGCTTCCGCATGTCGGCCTCCACCACGTAGGAACCCTTCGTCGGATCAACGAACAACGTGATGATCGCCGTATCGTCATTACCTCGTTTCGACTTGCCGAGCGCCGGATCACACGCGCCGATGAAGAACGAATTCGGGCTCGACGCCGCGCGGAGTTCCTCGAGCGTTCTGAAACGCGTATTCCAAAAGACAAAGTTCTCCGGCTTGAAGAGGCAGTGGGCGGGGTCGATCGGGTCATTCTGCTTTTCGCTGTCGAAGCTGAGAGTCCCATCAACCAAACGCTGGACCATCAATTCGTAGTAGTCCTCGGATTCCGGCCACAGTACTTCGGCGCCTCGCAGCATCTCCGAACAATTCGATTCGAAGAACGCCCTGGCGCCTTCGTCGTGTTCCTTGCCGGCAAAGGACGTGTTCCCCTTGAAGATCTCTTCCCATTCACGCCATAGATCCGCGCGATCCGACCACGAGACAACCGCCTTATAGCATCTCGCCCGCCAGCCAGGATGGCCTCGGAG
>JAGQWL010000270.1 GCA_020437385.1 Bacteroidota bacterium | reverse complement strand
GTTACGTGCTTGGCCAACACCGACGTGATCGCCGCCGTAAGCGTCGTCTTACCGTGGTCTACGTGGCCGATCGTGCCTACGTTCACGTGCGGCTTCGTACGCTGAAATGTCTCCTTCGCCATGGTCTAAATACTCCGTGTTCTTTTCTTAATTCGCGTCAGGCTGCGGCCACGCCGGAAGAAGCGGCAATGACCTCGTCTGCGATACTTTTTGGTACTTCCTCGTAGTGGTCGAACTGCATCGAGTACAGCGCCCGACCCTGCGTGATCGATCGCATGTCCGTCGAGTAGCCGAACATACTGGACAACGGGACGAGCGCCTTGATGACATGCACGTCGTTTCGCTGCCCCATGCTCTGGATGCGTCCACGTCGCGAGTTGAGGTCACCAATGACGTCACCCATGTACTCTTCGGGCGTGACGACTTCAACTTCCATGATGGGCTCCATCAGAACCGGCTTGGCCTTACGCGATGCTTCGCGGAACGCCATCCTGCCGGCAATCTCGAACGACAACTGATCCGAGTCCACGTTGTGGTACTTGCCGTCGTACAGCCTCGCCCGGATACCCTCGATCGGGAAGCCGGCAAGCGGTCCCTGTGCCAGGGCCGAAGCAAGTCCTTTCTCAACCGACGGGATGAACTCCCTTGGAATGTTGCCGCCCTTGATCTCGTCAATGAACTCGAAACCGACGCCGCTCTCGGACGGACCGATCTCCACGTAGATCTCGGCGAATTGTCCGCGTCCACCCGACTGCTTCTTGTGCGTGTAGTGCTGGTCGACTGTCGCACGCAGCGCTTCACGGTAGGCAACTTGCGGCTTGCCAACGTTCGCTTCAACCTTGAACTCTCGCTTCAGTCGGTCGACGATGATCTCGAGGTGCAACTCACCCATGCCGGCGATGATCGTCTGTCCGGTCTCTTCGTCCGTCGAAACCTTGAACGTCGGATCTTCTTCGGCGAGCTTCTGCAGGCCGCTGCCAAGCTTGTCGCTGTCTGCCTTCGTTTTCGGTTCGATCGCGATTCGGATGACCGGCTCCGGAAACTCCATCTGCTCGAGGATGATCGGATGGTCCGGATCGCACAGTGTGTCGCCCGTGCGGACGTTCTTGAGCCCGACAGCACCGGCGATGTCGCCTGCACTGACCTTGTCGACGTCCTCACGCGAGTTGGCGTGCATGAACAGCAGTCGTCCGATCCGCTCCTTCTTCTCGGTTGTCGAGTTGAGCACAGCAGTGCCCTTGTCGAGTGAACCGGAATAGACGCGGAAGAAGGTCAACTTACCCACGTACGGGTCGGTCGCGATCTTGAAAGCGATTGCCGCGAAGGGCTCGTTGGGCTCCGGCTTGCGCGCCTCGGTCTTTTCCGTACGCGGAACGACGCCGGTCACCGCTTCGATGTCCGTCGGGCTCGGCAGATACGCAATGACGCCGTCGAGCAGCCGCTGCACACCCTTGTTCTTGAATGCCGAACCGCAGAACACCGGCGTAATATCCAGCGAAAGTGTCGCCTTGCGCACGGTTTCCCGGATTTCTTCCGGGGTGATCGGCTCGCCTTCGAGATACTTCATCAGCAGCTCGTCGTTGTGCTCGGCGATCGCCTCGAGAAGGTTGATCCGCCAATGACGGGCCGTCGTCTTGAGGTCCTCCGGGATATCCATCTCATCCCACGTTGCGCCCTGGGTCTCATCGTGCCAGATGATGGCCTTGTTGATCACCAGGTCGATTACACCGCGGAACAGCTCGCCTTCGCCGATCGGAATCTGCACCGGCACCGCGTTGGCTTTCAGCCGGTCCTTCATCATCTGGACGGCCGCGTCGAAGTCAGCGCCGGTACGGTCCATCTTGTTGACGAACGCGATACGCGGAACGCGGTACTTGTCCGCCTGGCGCCAGACGGTTTCGGACTGTGGCTCGACGCCGCCGACCGAGCAGAAAAGCGCGACCGCTCCGTCAAGTACGCGGAGTGAGCGTTCTACTTCGACGGTAAAGTCGACGTGGCCGGGAGTATCGATAATGTTGATCCGATGGTCTTTCCAGAAGCAGGTGGTTGCGGCGGAAGTAATCGTGATCCCGCGCTCCTTCTCCTGCTCCATCCAGTCCATGGTCGCGCCGCCATCATGCACCTCACCCATTCGATGAAGGCGTCCCGTGTAAAACAGGATGCGCTCCGTCGTGGTGGTCTTGCCGGCATCGATGTGCGCCATGATGCCGATGTTGCGCGTTTGCTCCAGTGTTGCCTGACTGCTCATAATATCTCGATGATGAACCTAGATACGGAAGTGTGCGAATGCCTTGTTCGCTTCCGCCATCCTGTGCGTGTCGTCCTTCTTCTTGATCGCGCCGCCCTCTCCCTTTGAGGCGCTCAGCAATTCACTTGCGAGCCGGTTCGCCATACTCTTGTCGTTGCGTGCCCGGGCGTATTGAATGATCCATCGAAAAGCGAGCGCCGTTCGTCGCTCGGGACGCACCTCAACCGGTACCTGGTACGTCGCGCCGCCGACGCGTCGGCTGCGGACCTCCACCAGGGGTGCCACGTTCGACACCGCCTGCCGGAACACCTCGATACCCGCCTGGCCTGACTTCTCTTCGATGACGTCGAACGCCTTGTAGATCAGACGCTGGGCAGTGCTTTTTTTGCCGCTCACCATCACGCTGTTGACGAATCGGGAGACGAGCACATCCGTGTACACCGGGTCAGGAGTCACCTGACGCTTATCCGCACTTTTTCTACGCATATCTGCTGGTGTTACAAAACCTGTTCAAACATAATCTGGGATACCGCCTCCACTGGGCGGCGCGGACGCGGAGCGCCCGATTGCAATGCGACGCAGCGCGTCGCGATCGCTAGACCTTCGGTCGTTTCGCTCCGTACTTCGAGCGACTCTGCTTGCGACCTTCAACACCGGAGGTGTCCAATGCGCCTCGCACGATGTGATACTTCACACCGGGGAGGTCCTTCACACGACCACCGCGGACAAGCACGATCGAGTGCTCCTGAAGGTTGTGACCTTCGCCGGGGATATACGCGATAACCTCAACCGAATTCGTGAGGCGAACCTTTGCAACCTTACGGAGCGCCGAGTTCGGCTTCTTTGGCGTCGTCGTGTAAACACGCGTACACACGCCCCGTCGCTGCGGGCACGAGCTGAGTGCCGGCGACTTTGTCGTCTGAACCTTCGGGTTTCGACCCTTTCTGACTAACTGCTGTATTGTTGGCACGAGCGCCTTCCCCTTTTACTCTTGTTTGCTGGTGTTGCAGCTGTTGGCTACTGTCGCAGCGACGGCTTCCAGATGAGAGGCTTCGACCCGTATCGATACCACGGCGTCGTTAGCACAAGGAATCGACCGACGGAAGCAGCTTCGCGGACTCGAGCGCGCAAACGAAACGTCTACAAAAACGCTGAGGGACCGTCCGCAACCTGCGGATCACTGGCGAGCCAGACCACCGAACCTTCACGACAGGCCTATCTACTGAGGATATCTGCTACGTGCACGTCCGGCGAGCGGCAAGTCAGGAAATATACTGCGCCGTTATCGCCGAATCCACTTTTCGCGCCAGTGAAGATACGATTAACAGGTCGCAGGGCCTCTAAACGGCTGATAAGGGCCGTTTTCCTATGCGCAAGATGATAGACAGTGATAGATCAGTATATCACTTACGCCGGGATGACTACGACTCCGAACCCTCCGGATGCCCCACGCGAGACGTACCGCCGTCACCCTGCGACGCGTCGGCCCCGTCGGCCGAACCGTTCTTTTCAGAGACCGCCGCATTCTTGTCTGCCGACGCCGCATCCGCTCCCTGCTCCCCGTGCTCGTCGTGCAGCGTCACGTATTCGCCGAACGGCCGCGGCCCGAGGATCTGGACGAGGTCCTTCGGTCCAAGCACCTCCTTCTCCAGAAGGACCTTGGCCATCTCGTCCAACAGCGCACGCTTCTCGGTGAGTAGTCTGCGCGCACCTTCCCGAACCTCATCAATGATCCGCTTTGCCTCTTCGTCGATGATTCGGGCGGTTTCATCCGAATACGGCTTGTCGAAGACCGGACTTTCGGAATTACCCGAAACGTTGAAGCTGATATAGCCAACCTTCTCGCTCATTCCGTAGTCGACGACCATCGCGTACGCCATCTTGGTGATTCGCTCGAGGTCGTTCTGGGCGCCCGTCGAAATCCGTCCAAAGACGATCTCCTCGGCAACCCGACCGCCCATGGCCATCGTCATCCGATCGAGCAGTCCCTGCTTCGTGTACAGGTACCGCTCCTCAGGCAGGTATTGGGCGTATCCGAGGGCGGCAAGCCCACGCGGGACGATCGATACTTTGACCACCGGATCGGTGTTCTTCAGGAACCAGCCCGTAATGGCGTGCCCCGCCTCGTGAAACGCAACGATCTCCCGCTCCTCTGGAGAAATAAGCTTGTTCTTCTTCTCGAGTCCGCCGATGATCCGGTCGATCGCCTTTTCAAAATCGTCCATCTCGACGGCCGACTTGTTTTCGCGGGCGGCAAGGAGCGCGGCCTCGTTACACACGTTCGCGATCTCGGCGCCCGCAAATCCCGGTGTCTGGCTTGCGAGGACCGAAAGATTCACATTCGACGAGACGGTGATTCCCCGGGTATGGACCTTGAAGATCTCCGCACGCTCCTTCCGATCCGGCTTGTCGATCAGCACCTGGCGGTCGAATCGCCCCGGCCGCAGCAACGCCGAGTCCAGCACATCCGGACGGTTTGTCGCGGCCATGATGATCACACCCTTGTCCGTGTTGAAGCCGTCCATCTCAACCAGCAGCTGATTAAGCGTGTTTTCGCGCTCATCATTGGCTCCCATCATCATTCCGCGACCGCGCGATCGTCCGATCGCGTCGATTTCGTCAATGAAGATGATACATGGCGCCTTTTCTTTTGCCTGTCGGAACAGATCTCGAACGCGGGCTGCACCCACGCCAACAAACATCTCAACGAAGTCCGACCCTGAAAGCGAGAAGAATGGGGTCCCGGCCTCGCCTGCAACGGCCTTCGCCAGAAGCGTCTTGCCCGTTCCGGGAGGTCCTACGAGGAGCACGCCTTTCGGCAGCTTGCCCCCCAGGGACGTAAACCGCTTCGGGTTTTTCAGGAACTCGACAACCTCTACAATCTCGTCCTTCGCTTCGTCAAGCCCGGCAACGTCCTTGAACGTGACCCGGTGCTCACCCATTGCGTCGAAGAGCACCGCCTTGTTCTTGCCGATATTCAGAACCTGCGAGCTCGGGTTCATGCGGCGCAGGATAAACGCCCAGAAAAGCACGATCAGCAACAGCGGGAAGACCCACAGCAGCAGGCCGTCGAGCCAGTTCTCGTCTCTCCGGGCAGAAAACACGACCTCCGGCTTTCCCTCCGCGATAGCCTTGTCGTTATAGTCCTTCAGCACGGCCGTCAATTCGTGATCGCCCGGCTTGATGGTCACAAATCCGTCGGACGGCTTTGTCTCTCCTGCCGAGAGAATGTCTTGCCGCGGGGGTTCGGCCAACTCGACCTTGCCGGACTTGATAGCATCCTGGGTGTACTTGCCCTCGATTGCCGTGTCGTTAATCAGGACGAGCTCCTTGACGTAACCCTTGTTCAGGTAGTCAAGGAAGGTGCTGTACTTGATCGAATTGGGGTCCTGCTTGCGAAACTGCAGAAACAAGTGGACACCGAGGAACACAAGTACAGCAAGGTACAGCCACATCCAGAACTTCGGGCGCCGTTCACCGGGTCGTTGAACGGGGCGCGGGATGCGTTCCCTCGGCTGATTCGAGTTTCTTTCCTGGTCCGCCATGTACGAGAGCTGGCTCTGTTCGGGAGTGAATGCCAAAATGCCGCGGTGCGGCCGCCTCATCATGGCGACGCTTACAGCTTGATATGAACCAATTCCGTTGGTGGCTGGTTCTCTGCGCGAACCCGGAAATGCGCTGTTAGGTTCCTAGATTCGTCGCTGCACCTGCGTGAATCACCTGCAGACGCTATTCCTCTCCCACCGGAATGCGGACACTCATGCGCACGGCTACCGGAACGCCGGCCTGTCTGCCGGGCGTGTAGCGCATCTGGCGCACTGCCGTCAGGCAGGCATCGTCCACGATCGGCGCAACGCCGCTGACGATCTCCGGATCACTCGTGACACCGTTCTTGTCCACAAGGAACGCCACTTCGACGATCCCTCCCGCGGTAACAGTGTCAGGAAGCGCAATCAGCGACCGGAGAGCCGCTCCCCCGCCGATCGGGTACGGCGGGATGTCGACCGTGTCCGCAGCGTACACGGAATCTGCATTTACGCGAGCGGCCGCGTCGCGACGCATCTCGTTCGGCGATGGAGTCGGGGGCTGCTTCACGGCCTCCGTGCCAGTGGTATCTGGCGCCGGGGGGCCGTCCGGCAATCCTCCCGCCAGGACGCTGTCCGGAGCCGCATTCGCGGCAACACCGAGCGAATCTGCCGCCGGGACGGGGTTCGCTGCCCGAATCGAGTCCAACCTCGCCGCTTCGACGGCCGCGAGCGAATCCCTGACCGCCTTCTTGCGTGCGCGAATCTCCTTCACCGCCTCAAGCTGCTTCGCCGCCGCGGCTGCGTAATCCGTTCGACCGAACTTGGACGACACGGCACTCAGGATCGCCTCCGGCGACACGCCGACAAGGCTCATCCCGTCCGGAAGTACGGTGCCGGCAGCCGACATCGTCGAGTCCGTCCCGGCCACAACGGTGCTTCCGAGTGAATCGGCCGGAAGGCCGTTCTCGGCCTCAGCGGACCGTTCCGGAATATCGCGCACCTCCGGCACAGCTGTCGTGTCCATCACCGCACTTGCCGTTTGAGCCTGGACTGAGTCAGGCGCCGCCGACGACTGCCCTGACACGACGTTCGAATCCGCCGGAGCCGCAACATCTTCGGGCAAGACAGGACGCGTCGCCGCCGAATCCACTTTCGCAACTCCAAGCCAGATGGCTGTAGAATCCGTCATGGCGAGTTCTACGGGCTCATCCGTGCTTCGGCCATCCGTCGTGGCCCAGTCGATCAGCACGTTTCCGGCCGCAAACAGGGCTTTGGCCGCGTCGTCCACATCCGATCCCGGAACATTCGCTGCCGGTCCTTTCGATGCGGCGCCATTCGTTGGCTGGCCATTCGTTGGCTGGCCAATCGTTGCCGCGCCGTTCCTGGCCGTGGGGTCCGCATCGTGTGCGAGCGCCACCAGCCCGCCGGCAGCGTCCCGGAAGGACCCTGCTTGCCATTGGTCATAGAGATCGGCGTACCGCTCCTCGATCCCCTCCTGATCCGTGTCATCGGCAACTTCGTCCTGCACGATGAATGCCTTGCGTTCTTCCGGGTACTTTTCCGCGAGAGCCCGCATCAGTTCGTCCGCCCGGCCCTCGTCGCCGAGTGCCCGATTCACCTCGGCAAGGGCGTAGTAGGCATTTGGAGCGATTGGCTCGTCCGGATCCTCCGTGATGACCGTACGAAACCAGGCAGCCGCGGAATCCGGACGATCCATGGCGAGAAAGAGCACGGTACCCACGCGATAGCGGGCCTCGGCCCGTTTCGTGCGCATCCCCTCGCGAGCCGTTTCGGTTCGGGGAATCTGGGAGATATCGAGGTCGTCAAACTCGGCCCCGAAAGAGTCGGTGCCAAGCAGATTGCCCGCCGCCTGCTTTGCGGCCAGCAGATTCTTGTCCGGTTCGCCGGACGCCTTTGCGGCCGATGCCGCCGCGATCAGCTTCGAGCTCAAGCGCCACCCCGGGACGGGCGGCCGTTCGCCCCATCGCTGCACGAAATTCCGGAGTCCTTCCTGCACGAGGGCCGGGTCCTTGTGGTAGAGGAAGCCGGACTCGGCACCCGTTGCCGTAGCTGCGCCGCTTCCGCCGGTCTTCTGTGCGAGGAGATCCTGCTGCCGGTCTGCGGCCGCCGCCGCACCGCCTCGGAACTGCGTTTCGATCTGCTGCTCCTGGCGCTGTCGCGCAAGCTCGGCAAGCTCTTCGCGACGTTGCTTGCGAATCTCCGCTAACCGTTCCTCGAAGGCCGCCTCATCGAGCGAACCGAGATAGAGCAGCGAATCCATTTCGGCGACGTCGGTCGCCTCGCGAGCGAACGTGCCGAAGACGTCCTTTTCTTCACGAGCGTCCCTGATGGCCCAGGGTACGAACGGTTCCGAAAAGCCAAACTTCTGGGCATCGGAGTTCCGCTTGTCGATGAGCGACTGCAACGATGTTGCGGCCGTATCGAAGTGCGCCGCGGCGAGCATGAAATCCGAATCCACGTCGCGATAGATGGTCGCCAACCGGTAGTGGATCTCACCCTTCACCTCAGGAGTGATGCGATCGTCGCTGCGGAGGACGTCGTGAAAGACGTTCTCGGCCTCGTCGATGCGACCGTGCTCGGCGAGGATTCGGCCGCGCACAGCCCGAAGGTCAGCCATCGACTGGAAGTTCTTGTCGTCGCGCTCCATCTTCCGCAAATCCTTGAGCGCGGTTTCGACATCTCCGTTTGCCGCTTCGGCCCGGATGATCGAGACCTGGGCCGCGTACACAAGATCAAAGTCCGAGTTCTTGCGCAGCGATCGTTTGTACGCAGTGATCGCCTCGTCATAGTTTCCGAGCGACTCCAGAATCTGTCCCAGCAGGTAGCTGGCCCGCGTCGAAAGGCGTTTCTGCTTCACAGACTTCGCACCCTGGGACAATGGCCCGATCGCGTCGTCCTTCAGCCCTGTGCGCACATACAGCTCGCCCTGAACGAGGCGAAGATAGCCCGCCCACTTCTTCGACAATCGCTCACGCTCGAAGGTGACGACGAGAAGATCGTTGAGCTCTTCATAGGAGTTGGCGGAAAGCAGCGTCCGCGCCAGCCAGTATCGTGCCTCGTCCTGCAACCCGGTCTCGAGCGCGATGACCTCGTTGAATTTTTCCTCGGCCGCGTAGTAGTTCTGCTGATAGAAGTACGACTTCCCGATCAGCAGCAACGCATCGTCGACCCATTTGGACGTTCCGTGGTCCCGCAGGACGTCCGCACTTTTTCGGATCGCGTCCTCGAAGTCGCGTGACGGAGCAGCCGTTTCGTAGACGGGGAAGATGGGGCGATAGATCTGGCGATCGACGGGGCCGGTCCGTTCGAGGACACCCTTCTCGCCCTTGTCAAACGACTTTCGTGCGTTATAGAAGGTGTTGTAGAAAGCTGTGAAGTCGTCGAAACGGCCGCCGATGAAGGAGGTCGAACTGCATCCGCTGAATAGCAGCGCGGCCAGCAGCAGACCTGCCGTGAACGGTACGTGGCGTCGGATTCGGTTTCGGCGCATGGCGACAGTCGACGGTTCGGCGGAAGCCGTCCCGGCTCCGGCGATTTCCTTGGCAATAATTTCAGACCGTAGCGATTGGGCGATGCTTGATCAGGCGTTTGATTCCGATGCCGATGCCGATTCCGATGCCGATTCCGATGCCGATGTGGCAGAGAGCTGGGCACCGATTCGACTGACATGGACCATGTTCGTCCGACCCTTCGTGGGCAGGGGCATTCCCGCCGTGATCACGATCAGGTCTCCGTCCTCAACGAGTCCTTCCTCGCGCAGACGCGAATGGACCGTCCAGACCCCCGAATCGGTGTCTTTCTGGAAAGGAATCTGAAATGCTTTTGTTCCCCAGAGCAGTGCTAATTGCCTGACCACATGATCATCATCCGTGAAGGCGTATACGGGGATGTCCGGCCGGTGACGGGCGATGGAGCGAGCGGTGGTTCCACTGGCAGTCAGGCACACGATGGCCTTGGCGCCGACGTGTTCGGCGAGCTCAAACGCTGTGAAGCTGACCGAGTCGGTGACGATGGAATCCGATGTCGCGGTTCGGATGTAGTGATCGACCTTGCCGAGGTTGTAGTTCTTCTCGGTCTCGACGATGATGCGGGCCATCACCTCGACCGTCTGGACAGGGTACTTCCCTGCCGCCGTCTCGCCTGACAGCATGACGGCGTCGGTGCCGTCCAGAACGGCGTTCGCGACATCCGAGACCTCTGCACGCGTCGGCCGCGGGTTGTCCATCATGCTCTCGAGCATCTGCGTTGCGGTGATAACCGGCTTCGCGGCCTGCAGGCATTTCTTGATGATTCGCTTCTGCGTGATCGGCACCTGCGAGAGCGGCATCTCGATTCCGAGATCGCCGCGGGCGACCATGATGCCGTCGGCAACCTGCAGGATTTTGTCGAAGCGTGTGACGGCCTCCGGTTTCTCAATCTTGGCAACGACGGTCGCGCGGCACCCGGCCTCCCTTACCCGCGACACAACCGCCTCGACGTCGGTCTCGCTTCGAACAAACGAGAGCGCGATGATGTCGACGTCCTGCGAAATTCCAAATTCGAGGTCGTCGAGATCCTTCTGCGTCAGCGACGGTCGCGAGTTGTGCATCAGCGGCAGATGGACTCCCTTGCGGCTTCGCAACGGCCCCCCGACAATGACCTCGGTGATCACATCGGTGCCCACAACCTCGCGAATCTCGAGTTCGAGCAGTCCGTCGTCGAGCAGCACGCGGCCGCCCGGCTTCACCTCCTCGGCAAGCGAGTCGTAGCTGACATGGATCTTCTCCGCCGTGCCGACCTCCATCTGCTCGGCGGTCAGAATGAGCTGCTCTCCCTTGCGGATGAGCACCATGTCGTTCTCCACTGGACCCGTCCGGATCTTGGGGCCCTGCAGGTCCTGCAAGATTGGTACAACCTTGCCGGCGCGCGCGGCCTCTTCGCGGATAATCGTGATGCGTTCCGCGTGGCCGCTGTGGCTGCCATGGGAAAAGTTCAGTCGGGCGACATCCATGCCGGCTCCGATCAACTGGGCGATCGTCTCGCGATCCGATGAGGACGGGCCAAGGGTACAGACGATCTTCGTGCGACGGGTCATTCGGGCTCTGACGAGGAATCGGTGGGAAGTATATTATTCGTAAGTCAGCCGTCGTGAAAGGTACGGATGCGCACCGCGACCATCAAACGGCCGGCAGGTTGGGGCAGACAGCGCATCGATATCCGGGCGGCGCGCGCGACACTTTTCAGCCGCCATCCCGGCACTTATCGGATCGGCTCCGGCGACAAGCTGCAAACCGCCCTCGCACCGATTTGCTTATCGGCGTTCGCAGTAAACACCAAACAGCTTTCGCGACATGGATCAGCAATTTAATACGCGCAGGATCGCCCTGTACGTCCTCATCGGCTCCCTGATCATCAGCGGCCTCATCGGGATCTTCGCACTCGCGGCAGGCGATTTCGGACAACTCCAGGTCAAGATCCTGCTTACCTCGCTATCCGTTTCCTGCGGGAGCATCCTGGCACTCGCGTGCGGCGCGGCAATTGAACGCGGCAGATTTCTCGTCCCGTCCCGTTTCGGTTTTGCGATTGCATGGATCGCGACGTTGCTGGTCCTTGTCGGGATCTGGTCCGAAATGAACGCGGACGAATACTGGCGCGCGACCATGACGGCAACAGTGGTCGCCACGGCGCTTGCACTGCTGGCCCTGCTCGAACTGGCCGACCTCCCTCGCCGATTCGCGGCCGTCCCGACGGCCAATCGGGTGACTGCTGCCGTGCTGACAGGCATCATCCTCACGTTGATCTGGTTCGACCCTCCCGAGAACCTTTTCCTCAGACTGATGGGTATCGCATCCATCATCATGACCGTGCTGTCGATCGTGACACCGGTACTGCATTACATCGGCCGAAACGAGGCGGGCGAGCGCGAGGCTGGCCCTGTCCGGCCGGCTGGAACACGAACGGCCGAATTCCTTCCGCCGGTACTCAACCTCTCTGAAAAGCTGACCGCCATCCACGACTACTGGCGACCCCACGTCGTCGCCTCACTGAACGGCCAGGAAGTCCGTCTGGCAAAGCTCAAGGGCGCGTTCGACTGGCACCATCACGAAAGCGAGGACGAACTCTTTCTGATTCTTGACGGCGAGCTGGCACTGCACTTCCGCTCCGGCGTGGTGACGCTCCGGAAAGGCCAGGCGATCGTAGTGCCGCGCGGAATCGAGCACCGACCGGTTGCGGACGAAGAGGTGCACGTGCTCCTCTTTGAGCCGGCCTCGACGGTGAATACGGGCAACGTTTCCAGCGAACGCACGATACGGGACCTGCCGCACCTGTAGGTTCGGGACCGGGACGCCGGTTGCATCGGAACACTGCAGGCGCCTGCGACTTCAATTCGAGACAAGTTCAAGAACAGGCGAGTGGACAGACGCGCGCGCTTAGAATCATATTTAGAATACCTGCGCTGGTCGTCACGGGGTTGATTCGATTCTACCAACTGGCGATCTCGCCGTTCTTCCCACCAACCTGCCGTTTCACGCCGACGTGTTCGGAGTATGCTGTCCAGGCAGTCAGGCAGTACGGCGCGATCAAGGGTATCATCCTCGGCGTCCATCGGATCCTTCGGTGTAACCCCTGGGGTGGGCACGGCTACGATCCGCCCGTCTGGTACACGGAACGCGTGAAGGAGGAGAATCGAAATCATGGGCTACGACGAACACGAACAGCAGGCGAAGCAGACGCCGGTACGGTGCTCAGTGGTCACGGTGAGCGACACCCGGACCGTTGATACGGATACGAGTGGCAAACTCGTCCGCGACCTCCTGACAGCGGCGGGGCACCCTCTGGCCGAGTACCAGATCGTCAAAGACGAACCCGAACAACTGACGTCCGCACTGGAAATCCTCGCGTCAAACTCCGACGTGATCATCTTCAACGGCGGGACCGGAATTTCGAAGCGCGACTCGACGGTGGACACGCTGGTCCCGTTGTTCGAAAAGCGACTTCCGGGGTTCGGTGAGATCTTTCGGGTGCTGTCCTTTTCGGAGATCGGCGCAGCCGCCATGCTCTCGAGGGCCGAAGCCGGCGTGTTCCGCGACACCATTGTCTTCCTCACGCCAGGCTCGACAAACGCTGTTCGACTTGCCATGGAACGACTGATCGTGCCGCAGCTCAAGCATCTTGTGTGGGAGATCCTACGGCAGAAGACGTGAGTGGGCCCATTTGCCGATGCGGCGTTGCCCGGCATCAGCATTCACGTTACGCGGCATGATGCCGGGAGTCCTTATCTTCTGAGCCATTCATCACGCTCCACCATTCGCATCAACGACCCGGCCTGTGTTTCCGCAAAAAGCATCTTCGGATTTCAGACTCTTCAATACGCTGACGAACCGGGTTGAGCCGCTGGACCTGATCGAGCCCGGAAAACTGCGGATGTACGCATGCGGTCCGACCGTCTATTCCTACGCGCACATCGGAAACTTCCGGTCGTTCCTGACCTCGGACCTGATCGTGCGCACCGCTCAGGCAATCGGCCTCAAGGTCAATTACGTCACGAACATTACGGATGTCGGCCACCTGACTGACGACGATGTCGCGGACTCGCAGGGTGAAGACCGAATGGCCCGGGCACTACGCTCCAAGGAGGGCGAGTCGTTTGGGAACGTGTGGGACCTTGCGCGGCACTATGCAAACGTCCTGATTGCCGATTGGGATCGTCTGAACCTCGAGGAGCCCACATTGCGCCCGCGTGCGACGGAGCACATCCGCCAGCAGATACTGGCCGTTCAGTCGCTCATCAGCGCCGGTCACGCATACGAAACGACCCAGGGCGTCTACTTTCGTGTGGCATCCTTCCCGGACTATGGCAAGTTGTCGGGCAACCGCGACGCCGCCGAACTGACAGAGTTGTCGCGGGAGCTTGTCGTCGATTCCGCAAAGGAGGATCCGCGAGACTTCGCGCTGTGGAAGAAGGACGACAAACACCTGATGCAATGGTTCAGTCCGTGGGGGTGGGGCTTTCCGGGTTGGCACATCGAATGCTCGGTGATGGCCAACGAGTACCTTGGTGAAGAGATTGATCTGCATGCCGGCGGCGAGGACCTGATCTTCCCGCATCACGAATGCGAGATCGCGCAGGCCGAGAGCCTTACGGGTAAGCAGTTCGCCCGGCACTGGGTCCACACGCGCTTCCTGCAGGTCGAAGGCGAGAAGATGAGCAAGAGCAAGGGCAACTTCCTCACGGTTCAAGGCCTCATCGAGTCGAAGGAGGACGGCGGCAAGGGCGTCGACCCGATGGCGCTCCGACTCACGTTGATCTCGGGGCACTATCGCAAGCCCTACAACTTTACAATGGACACGCTGCGCGCCAACACCCGACACGTGCAGCGGCTCCGTGAGATACGAGACCTGCTGGACAACGTGTCGGAAACCGAAGCGACCGATAAAACCGTGGAGCCGCTTGTGCTCGATGATCTCTCCGCGCGCATGTTGGACGCCATGCTGGACGATTTAAACACGCCGGAAGCGATCGCGGCTGTTCTGGAAGGCGTCAAGCGCGTGATGGCAAAACGCGACACGCTCGGGTCAGACGACGTTGAGACGGCGAAGGACTGGCTGGGACACGTTGAATCGCTGCTCGGTATTATCGGAAGGCCGATCGCGCCGGACCCGGCCGATGACGCATCGCTGGCCGCGGCTGTCGAGACGTTGCTTTCAGAACGAGCGGTCGCCCGTGCGTCCAGGGACTGGGCCCGCGCCGACCAGATTCGGGACGAGCTGGGCGCAATGGGCGTCGAGGTCATGGATACCGCCGAGGGTGTCACCTGGCGACGAAAGATCGACTCGTGACCTTCTACCAGAACTGAATAGTTGCTACGACAGATGAACGACAAGGCGGGCACCGGCAAGCAGCGGACGAAGGCGACAAGCTCGAAGTCATCCGGCAGGATCACGGTTACCGAACTCGACCACAGCGAACTGGAGGGCGGTCTCGCACGCATGCTGGATCGATTTCGGGACGAAGGCACCTTGACGGGCGAGCCTGACGAAGACCAGTTCATCCGCGAAAATCCGTCTGCCGCCCTTCTGGGTCTCCTGTACGATCAGCGGGTCCGGGCCGAGTACGCCTTCACGGGTCCGAAGCGCCTCTACGATCGACTCGGGCACCTCGACCTGAAGAAGATCGCCCGGATGAAACCGGATAAACTGAAAGAGGTGTTTTCGCAGGCGCCTGCCGTTCATCGATTCGTGAACAAGATGGCAGATTACACGCAGGAGGTTTGCGGAGTGATCACCAGCAAATACGACGGTGATGCCTTGAGGCTCTGGAACGACGACGCCGACTTCGCGACGATCCAGAAGCGCCTGCTTGAACTGCCCGGCTTCGGAAAAGCGAAGGCAATGAAGATGAAGTACGTGCTGCACTACTTCGGCTTTCGCGACTTCAGCTGACCGGCGCCGGACACACACCTGCCTCGGCCAACGCGCGACCGATCGTTCCTCCGGCGGAATGCCGCGCTGACGCCGGCCCATCGCGTTGTCAGTGCTTACGAACCATCCGCAGCACCTTGATGTTCAGGATCAGGAACTCCCAAAGCTGCCAGATCAGATTCGTCCGCATGTGGCGCGTGAACCGGGTCGGGACGGGAGGATAATAGCTCTGCTCGTACGGTTTTCGATCGGACATTTTGACTGCCTCCCCTACTCGGGTACAATTCGCCAGAAGGGTTTTGCCTTTGCCTTGTAGAGAAAGGCGTGATGGAGGATGTGTTTCAACCAGTGACCGGCAAGACCGATCTTACCACTTGTGTACGAAAGGTCCCTTCCCGTATTCGGAAATCGTTGGAAGTCCGGAATAACCGGGTACATGGTCATGGTAACGCCGGTCCCGTTGAACAGACCCGCGCCCGCCGAGGCGATGCAGGCCACGCCCATGTTCGCCATCGATGATTCGTGGGTCGGATGTTCGGAGCCGTTCATCATGTCCGCGATGCTGTACGCGACGAGGCGCGCCATCACCCCGGTCGGCATGCCCGTTCGCGGCGGCGTCGGCGAAATCTTGGTGCCCCGCTCGTTCTGCATCGGCCTCGAAATCGCGTGGGGCGGCGCGAACGCGATTCCAACGGCGAAGATGTTGGAATAGTCGGGATTCTGATACGTCGACGGCCAGTCGGTGGGCTTCCACTGTTCGTAGGGCTTCGCCGTGTAATCCGCATCGACCTTCATGAATCCGTTCGGCGCGAACAGCTTCGACGTGATGTCTGCGCCATCCCTGTCAATTGCGGTCAGGCCGACCCCGGAGAATGGCGGAAGCAGCATGGCAAAGTCGAAGTCCGCAGTTCCTTCCTCGTTGTCGAGTGTTTCGTACGAAATCTGATTCTCTCCAACATTCTGCACGTGGGCCCGGGTGATCCAGTGAAGGTCGCGCTCCGTGAAGAGCGACTCGGCAAAGATCCGGCTGTGCGTCACGTACCCGCCGCGTTTGATGTGCATGCCACCCACACCAAAATCACCGAGCTCTTCCTCGTTGGATATCCAGGTGATGTCTGCCTTGTCCCGAACGCCCGCCTTCTGCAGTTCGAACTCAAGATTGAGTGCGTACTCGAATGCAGCGCCCTGGCAGGTACATGTTCCGTGACCGGTGCCCACAAGGAACTTCTTCCGTTCGCCCTTGCGCATCCGCTCGATCATCTCAGCCAGTACGCCCGCGGTTTCGGACGCGTGTCCGTAGGTGCAGACGGAAAGGCTGTTGCCGGTTGGTCCGAGGCCGGGCGTCGCATCAAACTTCAGTCGCGGCCCGGTCGCGTTGATGAGAAAGTCGTAGGTGATGGTTTCCTTCGTGCCGGACTTCGAGGGATCGGTGTATTCGATCGTCACGTAGGGCGTCGCGCTTTTGTCGTTGCCCTCGGGATGGATCGATACCGCTTTCGCCTGATGAAAGGAGATGCCGAGCTTCGCATACACAGGCGCAAGCTCGAAGGTAACCTGTTCCGGTTTCATCCACCCGACCCCGACCCAGATATTGGAGGGTATCCAGTTCCACTTGCTGTTCGGAGTGATCACAACAACCTCGTGCTGCTTTCCGAGCTTGTGCCGGGCGTGCAGCGCGGCTGTGTGGCCTCCAATTCCCGCTCCGAGGATCACGAGACGTGCCATGGGCCGAACCTCTGTTATGTTTCGTCGATATCCTGCGCGGATGCGCAGCACAACAGCGATCTAACCCAAATCCGCACTTACTTGCCAGCGGGAAAAGCTTGTACGGCGGTGTAGGAATTTCACCGCCAGCGGTCTGCAAATGAGGACCTGCCCGGAATCAGGCGTGGACCCGTCGCTCAACGGCGCCAGAACGACGGCACAAAAAGAATCAGGACGGTGAAAACCTCGAGACGACCGGCCATCATGAGCAGGGCCAGAAACCATTTCCCCATCGCCGGCACGTGCGCATAGTTCTCGACCGGACCGAGGGATCCGAACGCAGGGCCGACGTTTCCAACCGAAGACAGGGACGCGCCGAGTGCACTCAGCAGGTCGAGCCCGAACAACGACATCGCGAGTGTACCGAACGAGACAAGGCCGAGGTACAGCACCGAGAACGACAACACGTTCCGCATGACGTCCTGCGAAACCACCTTCCCGGACACGCGAAGCGGAATGACCGCGTGCGGGTGGATCAGCTGACGGATCTCTCGAAACGAATTCTGGAAAAGCAGCACGTGGCGGATCACCTTGATGCCGCCGCCGGTCGACCCCGCCATGCCGCCGATGAAGAAGAGCACGAACACAACCCCGATAGCAAACGTCGGCCAGACCTCGTAATCGGCGGCCGCGAAACCCGTCGTGGTCACGATCGAGATCACCTGAAAGGCAGCCTCCCGGATCGCATCCGCAAACGAGGCGTAGCCGGCAAACGCGTCGGTGACCAAGCCTGACACGTTCATCACCGGCGCCCAGACGGTCAACGCGACGGCAAGGGTTGCGATGATGGTGATGCCCGTGTAGGCCCGGAGCTCCGTGTTGCGGAAGCATAGAAGAGCATCGCCCTTCAACATGCGGTAGTGCAGGGTGAAGTTCATCCCCGCCAGGAACATGAACACCGTTATGACCCACTCGATGTACGGCGAGTTGTAGGCCGCGATCGACGCGTTCCGCGTTGAAAAACCACCCGTCGCCATTGTGGCAAACGCATGGTTGATTGCGTCGAACGGACTCATCGCGGGAAGAAGCAACAGAATCTCGACGACGGTGATCCCGACGTAGATGTACCACAGCCGACGGGCTGTCTCTCGAACGCGCGGCGTCAGTTTGTCCGCCGTCGGCCCCGGCACCTCAGCCTTGAAGAGCTGCATGCCGCCAACGCCCAGGATCGGCAGGATCGCGAGCGTAAGCACGATGATGCCCATGCCGCCCATCCAGTGCGCAAGGCTCCTCCAGAACAGAAACGACGCGGGAATGTCCTCGATATTCGGCGTGTTCGCACCACCGAGGATCGACGCTCCGGTTGTGGTAAATCCGGACATCGTCTCGAAGAACGCGTCCGTGTACGACTCCAGCACGCCGCCGAGTACGAAGGGAAGTCCCCCCACCAGCGACAGGACAAACCACGCGAGCGCGACAATCGCAAAGCCTTCCCGAATCTTGAGCTGTTCGAGGTCGCGCCCCCAGTACCGCCACAACAGTCCGCCTGCAATCATCGAACCGATGGCCGTAGCGCCAAAGGTCCACCAGGTCGGTTCATGGTAGATGAGCCCGACGACCATCGGCGCAACGAGTGCAACGCCGAGGAAGAACAATAGAACGCCGAGGGTGCCGGCAACCGCCTTCAGGTTGAGTACCATGAGAATCCCGATTCGAGGCCGCTAACTGAGGAACAGTTTTTCCGCCTGGGACACGACGGATGGCAGAACAAACACGATCACGCGGTCGCCGGCGCTGATTTCCGTTTGCCCCATCGCAACCTCGCTCTTGTTGCCATGGTCGACGGCGGCGATCAACATACCGCTTGGCAGCCGCAGCTCGCCGAGCGATCCGCGGGTGATGGGGCTTCGCGGCTCAGCCTGAAGCTCGAGGATCTCCGCATCGAGCCCGCGAACGGTGGCGACACTCAGTACGTGTTTGCCGCGCAGGAAGCGCATGATCTCCCTGGACACGGCGAGCTTTCGGCTGACGGCAGCGTCAAGCCCGATCGACTGACTGATCGGAACGTAGGCCGTCTTCGACAGGAGCGCCACTGTTTTGCTAACCCCCAGGTGCTTCGCCAGAAGGCATGTGACAAGGTTCGATTCCTCGTCCTCGGTGATCGCAATAAACGCGTCCATCTCACCAAGCCCTTCCGCGGCCAGCAGATCGATGTCGGTCTCGCTCCCGTGGATGACGAGAACCGACGGGAGCTGCTCGGCGCGATGTTCGGCTTGCTCCCGATTGGGCTCGATCAACTTCACCCGCTTGTTGCGCTCCTCGCTCAGCTCCTCAGCAATCATGGCGCCGATCTCGGTACCACCCATGATCATCACGTTCTGAATCTTGTCTTCCCGCTTGCCCATCAGTCGAATCACGTGGGGCATGTTCTTCGGCCGCGCGAAGATGAATACCTGGTCGTTCTTCTTGAGCACATCCTTTCCCTTCGGAATAATCGTACGGACACCCCGCACGATCGCCGCAATCCGAAATTCATACTTCGGAAGCATTCCGGGTAATTCGGAGACCGGCGTACCGTCGAGCGGGCAATCCGCGTCGAGCCGGAGACCGACGAGCTGCATGTGTCCGTCGATAAACGTGAGCGTGTCGGTCGCGCTCGCCCGTTTGATCAGGCCGACGACTTCACTTGCCGCGCTTTCTTCGGGACGGATGATGAGGTCAATACCGAGGTCCTTCGCGCTGAGAACCGACTTATCCCGGGTCAGCTCGGCAGATCGGACACGCGCGACGGTGGTTCCGACGCCCATCCGATTGGCCATCATGCACGAGATGATGTTCACCTCGTCGATGGCCGCAACGGCAACGAGCAGATCGGCCTTTCGAATACCGGCTTCTTCGAGGACTGCGGCGGAAGTGCCGTTTCCCTGAATCGTCAGGACATCAAGGCGGTCGCCAACACTTTCGAGTGCGTCCGGGTCCGTGTCGATGACGACGACGTCATGCTGATCAATGGACAGAATACGGGCGACATCAAATCCTACTTCTCCCGCACCAATAACAATTACTTTCATCTAGAGTGAGTGACCGGTGGTTTCCCGCACGTGACCCGCGTCAATATATTGCAGACCGGGAAGTTCCTCACGGGTTGTGCCGCAGTTGAAATCCACAAACGCTTCGTCGTCCCTCAACTTACGACGCGGGTTCGTCATCGTGTGTCAGGGGAAGCCGGATCCAGAAGGTTGTCCCCCTGCCCGTCCGCGTCTCGAAGCCGATCTCCCCGTTCAGATCTTCGATGCTCTTGCGGACAATCGCCAATCCGAGGCCCGTCCCACTCGTTTTTGTCGAGAAGTTCGGCTCGAAGATCTTCTCCTGCAGCTCAGAGGGAATTCCAGCGCCATTGTCCTTGACCTCGCTGTACGCCATCGCGCTGCCTGATTCGTCGTTTGCGCGTTCCGCACGTGTCACAATCTCAATCTTTCCCTGCCGGCTATCGGGAACAGCCTGGATACCATTCTTGATCAGGTTGATGTAGATGCGGCGGAGTTCCTCGCGATCTGCCTTGACGACCAGTGGGCGGTCGAACAGTTTCACGCGGATCGATATTCCCTCCTCTGCCTCCATCAGCGTCGCTGCTTCTCGTACGACCTCGTTCAAGTCGAGATCTTCGATGACGCGCTGGGGCATCCGCGCAAACGTCGAGAACTCGTTGGCGATGCGTGCCAGCGCGTCGATCTGCTCGACCAGTGTGGTCGTGATGCGTTTGAAGAGACTGCCGAATTCCGCCGAGTCCCGATCCTTCTCCGAATCAAACGATCTTCGGAGATACTGAATCGAAAGCTTCATCGGTGTGAGCGGGTTCTTGATCTCGTGGGCAACCTGCCGCGCCATTTCCCGCCAGGCGAGCTGCCGCTCCTGCTGGGCAACCTTCACCCGACTGTCCGCGAGCTGATCCTGCATGCTGTTGAACGTTCGCACGAGTTCTCCGAACTCATCTCGCGACTCGAACGGCGTGATCCGCGTAAACTGGCCGCGCGAAACCGCCTCGAGGCCCTGGCGCAGTCGCATGATCGGCCTCGTGAGCGCGTTCGCGAGGATCGATGCCGTGACGAGCACGACGATGACAAGCAGTAGGAGTGCCCCAAACAGGTAGGCGACCGTGCGCGCGCGCTCCTCTTCGATCCGTTCCTGCTCGGGAAGCGTCGGGACAGACAACACGTAATACGGTTTGCCCTCCTCGTTCGTCAGCGCGCGAAAGCCTGCCGGATACGTGAACGTCCCGATATTCTCCTCGGTGGCCGTGAAACGGAATCCATCAAAAAACAGCGCCTTGTACGCAGGCATCGGAAGGCGTTCGTCGATCAGGCCGTCCTCCACCAACTGCGGGCGGCTGCTGGCAACCAACTCGGTGCCGCGGTAGAGATTGAGGTCGAGCCCGACGCGCGCGGCAAGGGAGTCGATCGACGTCCGGTCCATGACACTGTAGGCCAGCTCGCCCGCTTGCGCTTCGAGAAAGAGCGTCTTCTCCACGCGCTCGAGATGCTGCTTCAGCCAGCTCTCGATCGCCCGCTCATTCTCTCCAGTGACGACCTGAAGACCCACGAAGCCCATCGCCGCGACGGTGATGAGTCCGACCGCGAAGAACGCGTTCAACACCTTGTCGCGGAACCGCACCTCCGGCGCAGGAAGCAGTCCGGCGAGCCGGCGACGGAACAACCCGAAGATGTAGAGCGGGATTCCAAGGAACAGTCCGGACACCGTGAGGCGGAGCAGATAATAGAGGTGGTCGAACACGGTGATGGCCTGAAGTCTCGATGCCAGTACGATGTCTGAACCCTGCCCGATTGTACCGCTCCCCGGCCGGCGGTGGTAATAGGTGTCGTAGACCTTTCCCCTGTCGATCTCGCGACGCCAGACATCCGCTTCCGTCGTGAGTTCGCGGCGCGCGTCTTCTGAGAGCCGGTACCTGCCAAACCCGCTGCCCGTGTTTCGCACGAGCACGCCGTCGCGGAATTCCGCCAGCGACACATCGCCCTCGAGGTTGCCGTAGAATCCGGCGGGAACGAGGACCCGCGGGAACGGCGTGACAGCTTCTTCCACGACGCTGCGGGGCTCGGCGCTTGCCATCACCCATCCGATCGTCATGTCGTCTGCATCAACCGGTGCAATACCCTGGTACCTGAAGCGCTCCCGCTCCCGGCGGCCGGTCATCGGCTCCACGAGCGGCCCCGACACATCGGAATCCTCGCGCATCTCCTTCATGATCTCGAAGTCGTTTCGCTCGAGCTCCGCGAGGGCTGAGGTTGTAAGGCGCTGATCGGCCTCATAATATCGGCCGATCGGGTTTTCCGAGGCATCGAGAATGGTGAGGCTGACCTCGTAGGCTCCCATGGACGCGAGAAGCGACCGGCGGAGAATATTTGTCGCGATCGAATCTGCCGACGAGCTTCGAACGCGATCCGACTCGTTCTGCGGAGGGCCCACCTCGGCGTCGGCAAGCTCCGCGCGAAGCGCGTCGTTATCGACTGCGTCGAGGAGGATCCGATCGATTGCGAACAACACGCGTGGGTCCCGCCCGTCATCGAAAGACTCGACCGCGTCGACGAGCCGGTTGCGCCGTTGCTGCTCCAATCCGCGAAACAGAAGCGGATACACGATTGCGGTGATCCAGAAGATCGCGAGGAGGATGTTTCGCAGGGTGAGCGCGCGTATCCCGACCGCGGCCCAACGGAACGTCAGGAGCCCGGCTCCGATAAGAAGCGCGATCACAGTTGGCCCCACCCACGGCGCCGCGCGAACAAACAGTTCCGCCTTTGCGGCCACCAACGCAACGACCGCAAGCGAAAGCGCGATCGGGATGAGCAGCCTTGCGATGCCCGCCCCACCGTTCGCGCTGTAGGATCGATAGCCGGAGATCAACCCCATCATTCCGGCCGCGAAAAGGATTGCGGTGCCGGCGCCGAGTAGAATCAGCGACACGAAGACGATCAGCACCAGGTTTTCCGGCAGCAGCCCCGTCCGCGAAAAGAAGTCCAGTGTGCTGTCTGTGATGACCTGGCTGCTGACCCGCGTCAGGATCACCACGACGGACGTCACAAGCACCGACGACAGCACAATGAGGGCGGTGGCGGCAAGACGACCGCGCGACGAATCCGATTGCTTCGCCTCACCGGTCCTGGCGAGTATCGTCGCCGAAAAATGAAAAAAGGCGAGCCCGGCGACCGCAACGAAGATGGACGAGAGCAGCACGTCGCCGATCGAGCGCATGGCACCTTCGAAAAGGGTCGATGCCAGATGAACCGGATCGTAGAGCGGCGCCAGTGGCGACTTGCCGCGCTGCAGGCGATTCGGAAGATCGAGCGTCAGCAGCACGTATCGGTAGCCGATGAGCAGACCAATGAGAATCGTGAACCGGATGGAGACGCGGGAAAGACGCTCGACCCGGGCTGCCTTGCGGTAAGCGGCAGCTGCTCCGGCGAGGACCCAGGCAAACGCAAGCGCAACCCAGAATCCGGCGACCGCATCGTAGCGATCCCGAACGTTCCGGATCAACAATTCGCCTCCCGGGCGGTCGACAAAAACGCGTCCGAGAGACCGGCCATCGATGCCCTGCAGCAGGCGCACATCGCCGGTCGCCGGGAGCAGGTCATCGAACGGAGCGGAGTACACGGTCCGAAGCTCGAGATGCGTTTTGCGCGACCACGTGTCGGTAATGTCGTAGTCCTGCAGAAACGTATTCTGCACGGGTGGGATCGACCGGAGAATCCGGAGGACCCGCACAACGCCGTAGACGGTGGGGCCGTCGCGAACCGGCACCCAGATCGCGAGTGCGTCCCGGCGGTCACCGTCCGTTGCCACGGCGGTCACGTACCGGTCGAGGAACTGCGGCTGCGCGGGTGCGTCGTCCATCGGCATGGAGGCGCCAAGCCAGGCGACAAGCTTCGGAACCGGCGTGTACAGTTCGATCGAGAGCTGATCTGGGAGCGAGAGACCCGCGACGAAGTCCACGAGCGACGGATCGGTTGTCGGACCGTCGACGGAGCGGGCAGCATCGAGTCCCCGACGAACGGCTTCTTCCCCGGCGATGTCGCTGCCAATCGCGAGCATCTGCAGTTGAATCGCGCGCAGATCATCGTCGATCAGCCGGTAAGCGTCTGTGACCGCCGCAGCCCGGAGTGCGTCTTCATGCCGGTTCAGCGCGTCGATGCGGGCGTTCCGAATCAGCAGCGTCGCCGGCGCGAGGAGCGCGATCAGTAGTCCGAAGATCCAGAATCGGCGGTTCACGGGACGCGGAAATTTGAAACGGTGGCGAAGTGGGCGGGCAAGCGGCTGCCCGGATATTACTTCCGAATAATGATCTCGCGAAGCTCCCACTCGTCCGATCGCATGCGCAGTCTGACGAACACCTGGAGGGGCTCATCGGCACCGCGGTAGCGCAGCCGGCCCTGGACGAACATGCCCCTGTCGGTCTGCGATCGATCATCAAACGAGAACGATGTAACGCGGTGCGTCTTGAAGAAATCCTTCAGGACGTACTCGGCCTGGGAGTGGCTGTATTCACGCGCCTCACCGAACACCGCGACGGCAATACGATCCGAGCCGAATGCCAGCAGCCCCGGCACGTCGCCCTTGTTGAGCGCGCGTTCGATCGACTTCACAACGTCGCGATCCTGGGCGGCGCCGTTCGGAACGGCAACGCTCAGCATCAGGCCGATGAACAGTAGGGGTACGACAAATCGCATTACGAGGACGCCTTCGGATGATCCGTGATGATTCGACGCAGGCAAGGTAGCAAATAGTGGGCCTCCGCAGTCCAGGGCGGTGGTTCGGCCATCGACGTGGACGACAATCAAAAATCGTCCACATTTCAGCACAGTTGTGCCGCGCCGGATGCTCATTCCAGGCGACAATCCTGCGGCCATGCGCTTGGGCCAATCTTCACGAATGCCGCCGAACAAGTAACAATCGACGCGCACAGCCCCCAATGGACGATTTCGGGCTCGAGAGCACCGATCACCCGACGGTCTCGCTTTAAGCGAAAAGAGCCCATCCGCGATACTGAAGCGACCGCGATCCGCCCAATTAATCAATTCTCGGGGCGGCCGGGGCCACACACATTCTGAGCCTGAAAACCAGCATTTTAATGTCAACCAAGACTGTTCGCACGCGAGCGGCACTGCTGCGCGTCCGGGACATGATCTCGCTCCTCGTCGTCGTCGTGGCGACCGCGAGGTGCGACATCCCTACCGAAGCGCCGTCTTTTGCCGTCAATCCGTCCGTTCGCGTACCGCTCATCTTCAGCGAAGGCTTCGTGCTCATCGGGCCGAATGCCGAGGGCCTCGACGGCCTCATCGATACGACAAGCGCGGACTTCGATTCGCTCTTCATGGTGGATCCGACGGACCGGTCCGTCTACATCACGCAGTCCATCGACAACTTCGACCTGGGCAGCCTTGACGGCCTGATCGACCCTGTCGATCTCGGCGCCGTCTCGTTCGAGACGGGAATCGGGCAATTCGAATCGCAGGATTTCGCATCCAGCTTCGAGGAAACGGTCGGCGTGCAGGTAAGCGACCCCGCAGCGGGCCCCTCGCTTCCGCCGGACATGTCGACCGGCCAGGTACTGTTTCCGGCCGAAACGTCGGCCCTGCTGGAGATTCCCAGCTCGACGCTCCTGGATCTGAGTGACGCGGACGTTACGGAGTTTGAGGTTTCGGCGGATGGAGGCGGCTTCAACCAGCTTACCTTCGACCTGACGAACAACCAGGCCGAGCCGTTGACGGACGGCTCGTTCGTCCCGGGATCGACCCCGGATGTCGTGGTCGAATTTCCGGACGGCACCGAAATCACGCGTGTCTCGTTTCCGATCTCGCCGGCAAACGGCCAGACGACGAGCGCGACGATCGACCTGAGCGGGCTCGCGCTGCCCGCGGACAGCCGCTACCGCTTTGACGTGGGCACGGCATCGGGCATGGCTCCGATCACCGGAAACCCGACCTCGATCGCCGTTGCCGCATCGATCACCGAAACGCACTACGACGCGTTCACCCTTTCGAGTCTGAAGCCGCAGACGGCCGTTGATCTTTCGCAGCCGACCATCACGGTCGAAAGCGACTATGACTTCCACGGCGCCGTCACGAACTCGGGTCAGATCAGCCTGACGATCTCCAACGACCTGCCCGTGCCGATAACAATCCAGCAGCTCGAAATCCGAAACGTAGACGCTGTTGACGGATTCCCGGCTGGTCACGTCGTGGCGACGACCTCCGGGCAGAACGTCGGCGCTCGGTCGTCGGCGGTGGTGAACCTCCCGCTCGGTCAGACGGGTGTCGCTGCGAACATTGAGGCGATCGCCTTTGCTGCTTCACCCGGCAGCAACGCGGCCACTCACATTCGCGCCGTCGACGCCATCCGCGTCCAGATGAACGCGAGCACGCAGCTCGACCGCATTCTGATACGCCCGGCAGCCGAGGAGATCAACGAAGGCGCCACGTTCGCATTCGACGTCCAGGACATCTCGATGAACGATCCGGAGGACTTTGTCGAATTCGATTCCGGACTGCTCGTGATCGACGAGCTCGTCAACGAGATGGACGTCTCGCTGTCGAACGTCCAGCTTTCGTTCCCCGGAATCCGCACCGGCGCATTCGGCCCTGCCGACACGCTTGTGGTCACGATCCCGGGTGGCATGCCGCGTTCGAGTACGCGATCAAACGTGCTGTCGATCAACATGGCCGACAAGCGGATCTATGCAACCGGCAATGAACTGACGTACCACATCACGGCGGTGTCGGAAGATGCCCAGGATGTGCGCACCATCAACGTCAGCGACAAAATTTCAGGATCCATATCGGGAACGAACCTCGTTCCGCGAGAACTCGTGGCGGACATCAATCCGTTCGACGTGGACCTCGGGACGGACGCCAACAACAACGGTTTCCTCGACATCATGGATGACGCGGAGGCGCAGGTGACGGAGCTCGGCCTCGACCAGATTGCAAGTGCCGGCGTGTCTGATCTGCGTCTTGCGGACGCCGAGCTCGGCTTCGCCATCGCGACGGATGTCGCGGCGGACTTCGTCCTCTACGGTGCGATTGTCGGCGTTGCCGCGGATGGGTCGCCCGTATATCTCGGCGGCCGCGGTGAACATGCGGTCACGCAGGCCGAAGCGAACGCGAATCCGCTGCATGCCTCCGGCAACCAGATCAGCGCCGGGGACATGATCAAGATCGATATCACCGGCGCAACAACGATCGGACAGATCGTTCAGCGAAACGTCCTTCTGCGGGACGCGAACAGCACAATCACGGACTTCGTCGGCAACCTGCCTGAGAACATCCGGTTTGTCGGCCGCGCCGTCTTCCAGCCGTCCGGCGGCAAGGTCCAGATCAGGGACGAATTTGTCCTCACTGCCGGGCTCGACGTGTCGATTCCGATTGCGATCCGCGAATCATTCGCCGTCAACAAGACAGTCGACGCCGATCTGTCGAGCCTCGCGGACCTGTCACAGCCGGGTTCAGACGTAGCGGTCAACCGCGCCGAACTGCTGCTCGACTACACGAACGCCATGCCGATCGGCGTCGGGTTGCGGATGAACTTCGTCGACGGATCCGGCAACACGGTCCTGACGCTTCCCGATGCGGCTTCGCCTGCTTTCGAGGTCACTGCCGGAACAACAAACGGAAGCGGCTTCACGACGCAGTCGACATCGGGCAGCACGTCCTTCTCGGTGTCCGCCGATGATCTGCAGACGATCGCGAACAGCACGTCGATCCGGATGGAGATCACCGCATCGACCGGAAGTTCCGGCGTCGGCCGCATCCGTGCGGATGACAAGATCGAGCTCGCTCTAAGCGGCAACTTTGACATCACCGTGAATGTGGGCCAGTAATTGCCCTCCCCGACGAGTATTGAAATGAATCGCTACCACACACGCATTTTTGCTTTCATCGCGCTCGCCGTTCTTGCAACGCCGGGCGTGGCATTCGCGCAGCTCGAAGCGCACGGAATCCGCGGAATCGGAATGGGCGGATCCGGAACGGCGGCCGTTGCCGGACTTGACGCCATCAACCTGAATCCCGCGCGACTCGTCGCAGATGATGCGGGCTTCCGCCGCCTGGCGATCTCAACGGGCTCGTTCACCGTTTTCGCCGGCGGACCGCTCGTACAGTTCCAGGCTTACAACGACGCCTTCACTACCGGCGCAGTGATCACACCCGAAACCGGGCACTCGATCGTTGCCGACTGGTTCGGAAGCTCGTCGCTGTCCACGATCCAGCGAGCGGGTGTGCAGGCGCAAACCGTTCCGCTGGCGCTCGCGATGCGTGTCAACGACTGGGGCTTTGGCGTCAGCCTGCGCTCCCGCTCGTATGGCCAGCTCGGTATCAATGGCGGATGGGTCGACCTCCTGCTCATCGGCACGGCGGAAGAGCGGACGCTTCCCCTTAACGGCGATCTGTCAGTCGTGAACATGTTCGACGTTTCCGTCGCTGTTGCACGTTCGTTTCTCGACGGCCGCCTTTCCGTCGGTGCAACACCGCGTCTCGTGCTCGGATCGGACTACTCCCGGATCACGCTCGATTCAGACGTGACCGTCAACTCAACGTCGGTGATTCACGATTTCGACTACAAGATCCAGTCTGCGGGATCGATCAACCGCGACGTACTGTCGCAGGTCAATCTTTTCAGTACCGACCCGTTCGGCAACGGATCGTTTACACCGACGCCGTTCAGCATCGCCGGCACGGGTCTCGGTCTTGACCTCGGCGTTCGTTACTCCTACTCGCGCAACGTGGACCTTGCGGCCAGTGTCACCGATATGGGCTTCGTGAACTGGACCGGCGACGCCGCGACGTACAAGCCTGTCAACAACCAGTTTCGGTTTGACGGGATCGAGCTGAACCTCGACGAGCTGCAGAATCAGTTTGACAACGACTTTGGTCAGTATCTCGAAAGTCGTCTCGACAGCCTCGCCCGCATCGCATACGAAGAATCCACAACGGAAGCAGGAAGCTTCAAGGCACAGCTCCCGACACGCATGCATGCGGGCGCGTCGTTCAGGCTGCTCGGCGGCAAGGCGACAGTGTCGACCGGTGGATCGGTCGCGGCAAACACGGCGCCGGGTAACGTTTCACGCAACCCGTCGCTCCACGTGGGCGGCGAATACCGTCTCGGCGGCCGGGCGTTCAACGTTCCGCTTCGCGGCGGCGTTCAGGTTGGCGGATCCGGCGCGTTGACGCTGGCTTTCGGATTCGGAATCCACGCGGGACCGTACCGGATGGAGCTTGGAGTTGCCGCAACGCCAACCACTACGTCGGTCGGACAGGGCGGAAGGTACATGGTTGGCGCATCGCTGGTGAACCTGTCGTTCTAGGCGCCGATCAGCTCCCGGAAAGCGCAACGACCGTAACACCGGATCCGCCGAGCTCAAACGGCGCGTCGTCTGCAGCCCGAACGTCTCGCCGGGCAAGCAGGTTCTCGCGAATCGCGGCGCGCAGGGCACCGGTACCCTTTCCGTGCAGGATCTCCACTGAATCCAGACCCGCAGCAACCGCCTCGTCAACCAGACGCGTGACCTTTCCGAGCGCTTCGTCGACTCGTGCACCGCGCACGTCGAGTCGCTGCTCAATGATACCCGTCGTCAGATCGCCGCGACTCGTCGTTTCCTGAACCCGACGAACGTCGACGCGCTGGGCACGCTTGCCCGCCACCTTCCGCAAACGATCCAGACTCACCCGCATGCGTCCGGCGGCGAAGGCCACCTCGGCGGATTTACCGTCGATAGCCAACACCTCCACGGCAGTCGATCCATCGTCAACAAGCACCTGGTCGCCGACTGTAATCGGTTCGGCGCCGGCGTCACGCCGTGGCTGCTTCTTCGCCTTCCGCTCGACTCGCACGCGCACCTTTTCCTCCTCCTTCTCACGCGCGTCGTCGAGCAGCGCACGCGCGCGCCTCGTCGCGTCCTTGTCCGCCTGTGCTTCCCGGATCTCCCGGATTGTGTTTTCGACACGTGCGTTGGCGGACTTCAGAACCGCCGCCGCCTCGGCGTGTGCGGCAGCGATGATTCGCTCGCGCTCTTCCTTGATCTGCGTGGCGCGGCTTTCATACTTCTCCTTCGAGTGTTCGGCCTCTCCGGCACTGCGCTCGTATCGTTCCTGCTGCTCCTGCAGGCCCTGCAACCTGGCCTCGAGTGTGTTCAACAGGTCCTCAACGGAACGGGTGTCCTCCCCTACCAGCTCGCGCGCGCGCAGAAGTACGGAATCCGAAAGTCCGCTGCGCCGTGCGATTTCGAGTCCGTAAGACGAACCCGGGATCCCCATGCGAAAGCGGAATGTGGGCGAGAGCGACTCGACATCAAAAACCATTGACCCGTTCACGATTCCGGGCGTGTCGTGGGCAAACGCCTTCAGCGAGTTGTGATGGGTTGTGGCGACGGTCAGGGCTCCGGACGCGCCGAGCGACTCGAGCGCGGCCTGCGCGATGGCGCCGCCT
Source organism: Bacteroidota bacterium (assembly GCA_020437385.1). GTDB lineage: Bacteria > Bacteroidota > Rhodothermia > Rhodothermales > JABDKH01 > JAGQWL01. Next base: position 3,426 of record JAGQWL010000270.1, on the reverse strand, counting down.
TCGACCGGATCCGTGCCCGTGCCCGCCTCGTCGATAAGCACGATCGACCCGGACCCCGCCTTCTCGATCATGCCGGCCATTCGCACGATGTGCGCGCTGTACGTGGACAGGTCGTTCTCAATCGACTGCTCGTCGCCGATATCCACGAGCAGCTTCGACGTGAACGGAAACACCGTGCGGTCATCAGCCGGTACCGGAATCCCGTGGGCAAGGAGCAACGCGAAGAGCCCGATCGTTTTCAGGGCAACGGTCTTGCCTCCGGCATTGGGACCGGTGATGATCAGCGTGTGGTCGTCCCCGCCGAGCTTCAGCGTCAGGGGGATCACCACGCGTGTTGCGTCGCCGCTCGAGGCGGCAAGCGCCAGCTCTGGATTTCGGGCATCAATCAGTTCAACGGTCCGCTCCATCGTGACCGTCGGCACGATCCCGCCGATCCGATTCGCGAGCTTCGCCTTGGCGGCAAGCACATCGAGCACGGCGAGGATCGACGCGTTCGCGTTGATCTCGCGTCTCGACTGAACCACTTCGCTCGTCGTTTCGCGAAGCACCGCTACGATTTCGCGGCGGATCTCGGCCTCGATCCCAACCAGCTCGTTGTTGCCCTCCAGACACGAGGCGGGCTCGATGAAGACCGTGTGCCCGGTGGCTGATTCGTCGTGAACAAACCCCTGTACCTTCCGCTTCGCCTCTGCGCGGATCGGCAGCACCATTCGGCCGCCGCGAACCGTCGGTTGGGAGTCCGCTGCGTGACCACTCTCCGAGGCGCGCTTCAACTCATCGTGAATGGCGCGGCGAAGGCTGTTTTCGATCCGAAACTTGCGGCGATTGAGCTCCCGAAGTCGCGGCGTCGCGTCTTCGCGCACCTCACCGCGTTCGTCGATGCGGGACTCGATATACTTTTCGAGGTCGGGAAATGAAGCCAGCGACTCGGCAATCCCCGCGAGAAGCGGATACTTCTGATTCCGCGTGTGCAGATACGACTTCGTGATCCGCGCGCACGCAAGCGAGGCAAGCACCAGGCGCAGGCCCTCGCCCTCGAGGTAACTTCCCTGCGGACCCGCATTCGCGAGCAGCGCGGGCGTATCCGCAATCCCCGTCAGATTAAACGGGTCGTCAAAACGAAGAAGCGCCTGGAACTCCGCGACACGATTCAAGGCTTCGCGAAGCGCTCCGATTTCGTCGAACGAGTCCTCGGCGTCCAGCAGCTCGAGACCGATGCTGCTCACTACGTAGTCACGAAGTGTCTCGAGAACAGCGTCGAAGCCGAGTGCCGTGACCGCCGATGAAGGATAAACTAGCATAGTCGTCCCGCCTCCCGGCGAGCGAAGCCGCCTACTCGATCGTGGAGTGGTCTCCGACGTTGATCTTCGCGCGGGCCGGCTTGACGGATGCCGACTGACCAACCAGCGAGTCGGTAATTGACGTGTCCGACACCTCCGCGTTGGCAAAAACGATCGAGCGGCTGACTACCGAATTGGAAATGACGGCACCGGCCTCTACCGACACGTATGGGCCGACGACGGAATCGGAAATGATTGCTCCGCGCGCGACGAACACCGGCTCGTGAACCACGCAGTTCCTGATTTCGCCCTCGCCCGGCTGATCCGCTTCCTTGTCCAGAATGATCTGTGTGGTTTCCATGAGCGCCGGGATCGTTCCGCAGTCGAGCCATTCGGTCACACCGGCGGTGGTAATCAATGCGTCTTCCTTCAGCAGGAAGTCGAACGCATCGGTGAGCTGGATCTCGTTTCCGACGCCGCGGATGTCGTTGTCGACGAGGTGCTGCAGTGCGCGGCGAAGCTGCTTCAGGTCCTTGCAGTAGTAGATGCCGATGAGCGCTTCGGTCGAGATCAGCTTCTGCGGCTTCTCGACAAACGCCACGATCTTTTCCCCTTCGCGGACGGCGACCCCGAACCGACTCGGATCGTCGACGTGCTTCACCCAGGCGACGACATCGCTGTCACCAAGCGAATCGATCGGGTCCATGTCGAAGAGCGTATCCGCAAACACCACAATGCCGTCGCCGTCAAGATGCTCGCGCGCCGCGAATACCGCATGGCCGGTACCCTGTGCGGTTTCCTGAACCGGAAATCTCGCCTTCATTCCCCGGGCGTCGCAAATCTGCGAAAGCATGTCGCGGACAGGCTGGCCAAAGTCCGGCCCAAGTATAAAAACCCCTTCGTCGATTGTGCCCGGCAGCACGCGGATGAACGTATCGACCAGCCGTTCGATCATGCTCTTTCCGCGGACGTTGAGCAGTGGTTTGGGGGTAACGTGGGAGTGCGGACGGACACGCGTTCCGCGCCCGGCCATCGGAATTACGAGTTTCATTAAGGAGTCAGGTATCTGTATACGTTGAACTTGCTGCGAACCGACGATGCGAGTGGACAGTATCGAGGACAAACCCCGTGCCGCCGCTGGACGCCTGGACGAACGGTACTACGCCTTCAAACGCGTCCGATGCCGGTATGAAGGCGAATTCGCCAAAATCGCTAGAATGCTTAACCGGCGAGTCAGAAAATACCGATACGTTGAGTAATCTGCGGCAACTGCGTACAGATTCCCTTCAAGTGCGCAGCGGCCGGCGGGCTGGTGGCACGTCGCTTGCACCAGCGTTCCCTGTTCGGCACCGATCCATCGGAAGGAGCGACTGCAGGACGCGAACCGTTTTTCACCAACTGCTTTACTTCAACTGTCTTACATCAGGAGCATACGAGTATCATGACGGCACTATCGATTCGAAACAGACTTCACTCGGCTGTCGCGCTTGCTATCGTGGCAGCGCTTGGATTTGGCCAGTCCGGCTGTTCATCGGTAAATAACACCGGTAAGGGCGCAGGAGTCGGCGCAGCCGCGGGCGCCGTGATCGGCGGCGTGATCGGCCACGGATCCGACGAAACGACGAAGGGCGCGATCATCGGGGCCGTCGTGGGCGGCACCGCCGGAGCCATCATCGGCGCACAGATGGACAAGCAGGCAAAGGAACTCGAAGAGGAACTGGAGGATGCAAAGATCGAGCGCGTCGGCGAAGGCATCAGGATCACGATGGACTCCGCCATCCTTTTCGACTTCAACTCGGCGGCGATTCGACCGGAGTCGCGAGAAAGCCTGATGAAGCTGGCGGAAAGCCTCCGCGAGTACCCGAACACCGACCTGCTCGTTGTTGGCCATACGGACGCCAGCGGTTCTGAAGAGTATAACCAGCGCCTCTCCGAACGTCGCGCGCAGTCGGCAGCCGACATCCTGCTTTCGAACGGCGTCGAAACCTCACGCGTCCTCACCGAGGGCCGTGGCGAACTCGAACCCGTCGAAACGAACGACACCGAGATGGGTCGCCAGGCGAACCGTCGCGTCGAGATCGCGATCTACGCCAACGAAGAGTACCGCGAGCAGCTCGAAAAGGAGCAGGGATAGGCTTGCGGCTCC
>JAGQWL010000269.1 GCA_020437385.1 Bacteroidota bacterium | reverse complement strand
TGTATCGGCGGTTGGGACTGGCGCCGGCACGGGTTCCATGTTAGCCGCCGGATCCGAACGAACAGTTGATACTGTGTGAGCCCCCGACAGATAATCAGCTCGCCGTCCGGCAACGGGACGGAGAATCGGCGAGGGAGGTTTCGGCCCGAATTGCGATTCACCCGTTGACTGAGGCCAATCGCCGGAAGCAACGACGCCGCCATGAATGACTGGTCGCTCAAAACGAGCCGGAACGATGCCGGACGAGGGCTCTCGAACGGGAGCCGTCGGGGCGCGGAATCCAGACGGCACAGGAGTTGCCGGGCCGATAGCGGTGAGCTGTGCAACTTGGGAACCGTGCGTCGGTCTGACGCGGTCCGCTTCAGCGCGCGAAACGTGCGGAGACTGGTCGGCGCCGCGGCACACCATGATGAGACCGACGAGCAGAACCGCCCCGGCGAGAGCCGCGAAGTTTAAACGTTGACGTCGCAGCGCCATCCCTGTCGGCCTCGGTCCACGTACGTAGGATCACCTACTCCATGTATCGATTCCTCGGAATGGAGAGATTTAGCAAAGCGGCACCGAATCGCCGGATTCTTTCGGTCGTTCCGGTTTCGGTGGAGATCATGGCGAAGATTATCTCGGCGAATCTCGGCATGCCAGTCGTAAACGGTTATCGCTGAGGAACTTAACAAAACACCCGGCCAGACGTCGAATGATCGAATTTCGTTGACTTGCGTCACGTCGGCGGCTTACGATCGAGTTTGCGTCATCACGCACCGACTTCATCAACTCGACGGAAAGCATGAATCGTGGACGGATTCGTCCGCCAGCGTCGTTAAGCTAGCTTGTCGTCAATTACCCGGACTTACCGGATGTGTGCAACCTCTAGGCTAACGGGGCTGGGTCTGATCCTCGTCGTTTTGGCCACGCTGTCAGGGTGCCAGCAGGCAACAAGCACTGTCGAGGCCGCCTCGCCGGCCCGCGATATCGCGAATCCTGACGCCGTCGTAGTCTCGACCGTTCAACCGGCTCGCACAACACTGCGGCGCACGTCGACGCAGCCCGCAACCGTTCGTGCCTATTACAAGGCCGATATCTACGCCAAGGCTGCCGGCTTTCTGGTGGACCTGAAGGCGGACATCGGTCAGTCGGTCGAGCCCAACGAAGTGCTCGGTGTGCTCGCCGTCCCAGAAACGGTCAAGGTGCGTGAAAGCCAGCAAGCCGAAATCCGACGATTGCAAGCCGAAGAACAGCGAGCGACCGCCGGCGTCGCATTATCGAAGGCGAATGTCCAAGCAGCCGTCGCATTTAATGCCGAAGCACACGCCGAGATCGCCAAGGCTGAATCGCAGCTTGCGGCCAATCGCATCGAGTTCGACCGTGTCCAGCAATTGGTCAACGACAAGGCAGTCGCCACGCGTCTGCTCGACGAGGCCCGCAAAAAGCTGGAAGTCTCCGAGGCGGAGAAGTCTGCCGCAGAGGCGTCGCTCGAGTCAGCCAAAGCGAACGTCGCGGTAGCGCAGGCGAAGCAGACGTCAGCTGAGGCCGATCTGGAAACCGCTCAGGCCGAAACGTCCGTCGCCCAACGGCGGCTGGAAGAAATCGAAACACTCCTCGGCTATGCGGAATTGAGGGCACCCTTTGCTGGTGTTGTCACCGAGCGAAACGTTGACCCTGGTGATCTGGTAAGGAATACGCAAAACGCCTCTGAGACGCCGCGAAAACCGTTATTTACCGTCATGCACGTCCACAAGGTTCGTGTGCAAGTGATGGTTCCCGAAAAGGACGCGCCGTGGGCCACTGTCGGTGATGTGGTCGCGTTGAAGTTTCAGTCGCTGCCAGGCCGTCCCTTCGACGGTAAAATCTCCCGCCTTGCGAAGAGCTTGGACGAAAGCACTCGGACAATGCTCGTTGAAGTCGACCTGCCGAATCCCGACGGTGCGTTGCTGCCGGGCATGTATGGCGAAGCGACGATCGTCCTCGATGAACACTCCGGTGTTCTCGTTCTCCCCTCCAGTTCAGTACGCTACGATGAGCGCGGTCGGAGCTTCGTCTACACCGTCGATGAAGCCGGTACGATCAGTGTTGTCGACGTCACGGTCGGGCTGGACGACGGCCAGCAGACCGAAATCATCAATGGCTTGAAAGACAACGCAAGCGTAGTAGACGCCACGATCGGCCGCCTCTACGCCGGTCAAAAGGTGCAAATCAACAAACGATAGCCGCGCATAACCGTCGCCCATGAACTTAGTCAACTTCGCCCTGCGCAATCCATACGCGGTCTTGGCACTTGCAATTGGCCTGTGTCTGCTCGGTGTTGCGGTCATCCCCTCAATGCCGGTCGATATTCTGCCGGACTTTCACCGTCCCGTCGTGACCAGTTACTTTACGTATCCGGGCCTGCCGACAGTCGACATGGAGAAGAGCGTCACGGAGCGGATCGAGCGAATCTTGACGCTTGCCGGCGGCCTGGAGCATCAGGAGTCGCGGACCACTCCCGGCGTCTGCGTGATCAAGGCGTTCTTTCACCCGGGCACAAACCCTAGCTCGGCGATGAACGACATCGTGAATCTCGAAGCCAACGATATCCACCACCTCCCGCCAGGCATCGATTGGCCGTTCACACTGCGTAGTGAGCCGGCCAACCTACCTGTCATTCTGGCTGCGATTTCTGGTGAAGGACTGGATGAAACGCAGCTCTACAAGATCGGCTATTACGCGGTGAGGAACAAAATGGGAGGGCTGAAAGGAGTCCAAATCCCGCACCCGTTTGGCGGTAAGTTCCGGCAGATGATGGTATATGTCGACCCCGCAAAACTGCGCTCCGTGGGACTGAGCATCACCGACGTCGTCGATGCCCTGTCGCAATCGAACATCGTGCTCGGCAGTGGAACCGCGCGGATGGGAGATTACGATTATCAGATTCACTGTGTCAACACGCTTCCCGGAACCGTCGACATTGACAGCGTGCCGCTCGCGGTTCGTAACGGTAAACCCGTCTTCATCCGAGACGTAGGCTATGCCAAGGACGACGCAGCGATTCAGTACAACATCGTGCGCGTCAATGGCAAGCGCAGCGTGTATTGCCCGTTACTGCGAGAACCGGGCGAAAACACCGTCGCGGTCGTCGACCGCATTTATGAGGGCATCCGCACCGAAGTTCCCAAAATGAAGGACCGTGGCGAGATACCCCTCGAGGCGGAAATCACGCTGGTCGCTGACCAGTCCGACTATATCCGCAATGCCATGAGAAACCTGCTGTACGAGGTCGGACTTGGGACGGTGCTAGTGGTGGTGGTGGTCGTGGCCTTTTTGCGGCGAGTTCTGCCCACGATTGCAATCGTGTCGGTCATTTTTCTGTCGATCCTGATCGGCGCGCTGGGCTTCTCGTTCACCGGCAACACGATCAACGTGATGACGCTAGGCGGAATCGCGCTGGCCATCGGCACCGTCGTCGATGTGGGCATCGTTGTGGTCGAGAACGTGTCGCGACACTTGCAGTTGGGAAAGTCACCCGCCGACGCTGCACGTGATGCATCGGCCGAGGTGGCCATGCCTGTGCTGGCCGGAAACGTCA
>JAGQWL010000268.1 GCA_020437385.1 Bacteroidota bacterium | reverse complement strand
TCGTTGTTTCGATGTTACGCCGTCAGCCGGTCACTGTGTGACTGTTCGATGTCGAGCGATACCTTCAGCTCTATTCGGAATCCATCAGCTCAATTCTCATCTTTGGGTCGCATCCAGCGACACAAGCCAGCGATCTGCGACACGCTAATTGCAAGCGTGACGTACTCGCATCTGTGGTACTACACTTCGCGATTGGCTATAATTTCCTGATTCACCGAACATCCTGATTGTCCGTAATGAGGACCTTCCATGTCGATTAGGCTCATTTCAGCCGCGTTGTTGCTATTCGTATTTGTAGCGCCCGCCTCCGCCCAACAATCCCCGCTCACCGTCCAGAAGATCATGCAGGACCCCGATACCTGGATCGGCGGATGGCCCTCGTCGGCGTTCTGGTCGGAAGATGGGCAGACGCTGTACTTCCGTTGGAATCCCAAGGGGGCCTTTCCATCCGACTCGCTCTACATGGTGCCGCGATCAGGTGGCGACCCAGTGAAGGTTGATCCGGCCGCGCGGCGTAATCTCGGAGCGACATTCGACGGTTGGCACCACGCCGAGCACGTCTACGATGCGACTTTCTCGCGCAAGGTATACGCAAACGACGGCGACATCTTCGTCTACGACAGGAAATCGAATTCGTCGACGCGATTGACGCGCACGAACGACCGCGAGTCAAACCCGCGGTTTTCGCCGGACGGCCGGTCGGTCGTCTTCGAACGCGGCGACAACTTGTTCGTGCTCGACCTCGATGGCGCGTCGATTCGTCAGATCACCGACCTGCGATCCGGAAATGAATCAAAAGACAAGAAACGCGACGAGCAGGACGCGGTGCTCGAGTCCCAGCAGGAGATCCTCTTCGAATACATCCGCGAACAGCAGGAGGAGAAGGAGGCGCGAGACAAGGCTCGAGAACGGGACCGCGAGGCTGCAGATCCGCCGCCCACCTATTACACGGGCGATCGCAACGTGCAGCAGCTTGTCGTCGATCCATCCGAACGTTTTGTTTCATTTGTCTTGTCCGAACGCAGCAACGATCGCGACAAACGTACACGCGCGATCAGCTATGTTACGGAAAGCGGCTATGCCGAAGAGCTGATGTCCCGTCCGAAAGTAGGCGTCGCCGGAAGCAAGTCGGAGCTTTTTGTTCAGGATCTGCGGAGAGACACGACGTATGCCGTCAACCTGTATCAGCTTCCAGGCGCCTACGATGTGCCCGAGTATCTGCGCGAGCAGGGTGTCAAGGTCGACTCGTCGAAGTCGAAGCGGAACCTGTTCTCGTACGGTCCCTACTGGAACGGCGACGGTTCGCTTGCCGTCCTCGAGGTGCGGACCTACGACAACAAGGATCGCTGGATCGTGCGCCTGGATCCGGAATCGGGCGACCTCGCCGTACTGGATCGGCAGCACGACGAGGCGTGGCTCGCCGGTCCGGGCATCTCATGGTTCGGCGGCGGAAGTGTCGGCGGCTGGCTTCCCGACAACCGGCATTTCTACTTTCAGTCCGAGAAATCCGGATACAGTCATCTCTACACTGTGGATGTCGAGACGGGCGACGTGAAGCAGCTCACCGACGGCACGTTCGAGGTGTTCAGTCCCGAACTCTCGAAAGACGGCAAGAGCTGGT
>JAGQWL010000267.1 GCA_020437385.1 Bacteroidota bacterium | reverse complement strand
CCGAGAACTGATACGCAGGAGCGAGGTCTCGACGCTTTCGCAGAGGTGATATTGCCTCTGATGCGTTCCAGGTTTGGTTACCTCGAGATGCAGATTGCGGGACGCCACACAGATGTGGAGTATCAGGCCGACATCGGCAACACAGGAGTCAGGCCGCACTTCTCGAAGTTCGTACCGAAGTACGCGGTGCTCTACCAGCCGACGGACTGGATGTCTTTGCGCGGAAGCTACTCGGAAGGTTTTGTCACGCCTACCCAGGGCCAGGTGGTGGGTACGCAACGACAGGCCGACCGTACTGCGCAGGATCCGACCTGCTATGTACTGGAGAACACCTACGGTATTGTGCTCGATGCTGCCAACGGATATGCCAATAGCGGCTGCAGCTATGACGTGGCGGGCTCGTCCGTCAGCACGAGCGGCGAAGAACTCGTCGACGTGATTGGCTCCAATCCCAATCTTGGCCCGCAGACCTCCAAAGCGAAGTCGGTCGGTGTCTCGTTCCGTCTCCTTGACGGTGACTTGTCAATTGACCTGGACTATGTCGACATTGATTTTCTCGGAGAGATTCGGGACATCCTCATTCGGGATCGCATTCCGATCGAGCAGGAGCGGTTCAATCTTGGACTCCTCGATGCTTGCGGTGGTACGCCCTCGGCCAGCTGTGCCGCGTCGTTCCGCGAGACCTGGATCACAACGCCCGGGCTCGAGACCAACGCCTTCGTGCGGGACGGCACGCTGGGACCGATTCGTCTACATATGGGCGGACCGGACAACACGACGGGGCGATTCGTCAAGGCGTTCGACTTCCGAACAAGCTATCGATTCAGTGCGAGCCAGCTCCCCGTCATAGGCGGTAGTTGGGGCTCGTTCCGGGCAACATTGAATGGCACATACAACGACAGCTTCCAGTATCACATCGGTCCTGACACACCGCTTCGGGAAGGTGCCGGCCATCGCAACGACTGTTGTGGTCGCCAACCGATTCCACGACTGCGGCTGAACGGAGCGCTGCGCTATATGTATGGTGATCACACGGCGCGTGTGTCCGTCATCTGGCACTCCGCGGTCAAAGACCTGGATGCGACGGGCGCGATTCCATTCTCAAACAAGTACGGTGAGATCGAGTCGCAGGCACTGGTCAATCTTTATTACCAGTACAACTGGAAGATTCTGCCGAAAATGCCCGGCACGCTGATCAGTGTGAACGTTGCGAACGTATTCAACGACCAACCGAGGCCGCTGACCGATTCGTCCGGCATCGACCCGATACTGATGGGTACGTCGCCCCTCGGTCGGATGGTTACTTTTCGCGTTCAGCAAAGTTTCTAGCGGATTCCCCCTCCGCATACGATGTGGGGCCAGTTTTGGCCCCACTTTTTTTTCTATCGCTTCAGTCCCTGGAACAGGACATTACCCGTCTGGGAACAGACTTCTTCGATGGTAAGGGGATAGTCGTCCGAGTACCAGGTCGGTAACGTGTAGAGGATCTGGCCGAACATAGGCTGCACAACCTCTGCGTCGATGTCGGATCGTATCTGGCCCGCATTGATTCCGCGTTGCATTCGCACTTCAGACATTCGGCGCACAGCCCGGTTGCGCAACGCCACGACGCGTTGTTGAGAAGGGTGCAAGAAACCGCGAGCGCTGATGAATGTGAACGGGCCGACTTCGCTATCGTGGTAGCGATACAGTCCGTGTCGATGAATGAGTATCTCGTCCAGCGGATCCCTGCCGGTATCCGATGCAATGCGGTGACTGATTTCCACCACGCTGACGCCACGCAAGTAACACTGGAAGAGCAATTCCTGTTTGTCCAGGACATATCGATATATCACCGTTTTGGAGACACCGAGTTCCTCGGCGATCTTCGGGATCGAAGCCGCGGCCCCCTCAATGTTGAACCGTCGCGTCGCGACGCGGAGTATCGACTCGAGTCGTTCCAACTCGGGATCCATGGACGGGTCATAGGACAGCAGTTCTTTGCCTTGCTCGATGATGTAGCTTGGTCGAGGAACGAAGGAGCGGTCGCGGAGGATCCCTTCTTCGAGAATTGTCGTCATCTCCGAGACGACGCGTTTGACCGCCATCTGCCTCATTCTTGCGGAGACTGCGTCGTCAAAGTAGACAAACCGTTCGATGATCCCGAGCACGGCATTGGCGACGGTGAGCGAATGACATGTCCGGACCGAGCCCTCGCTGACGCCTTCGTCAATCAGGCTGGTGAGTTCAGCCAGCAGGACATTTCGTTTTGCGATCAGAGCGTGTCGATTCTCTTCGGGCAGCGCACTGAAAGGCGGAAAGCGTACCTGATAGTCGCGATCTTCAGTCAGTTCCCGCTTGAAGAAGGAGAGCAGCTTGACCAGCGCGCTTTCTCCGCTGACTTCCGTTAGTAGTTGGTGACGCTTTTCGAGCCGCCACAGCAATACTTCTTCGGCGAGTCGGTCACGGCCAGGAAAGTAGTGGTAGAGGGCGGTGTAGGCGACGTCGAGGTGTTCTGCGACATCCTGAAGCCGCGTGGCCAGCACACCCTTGCTT
>JAGQWL010000266.1 GCA_020437385.1 Bacteroidota bacterium | reverse complement strand
TTGCCGGGAGAATTCTACACGCCCGCCGGAGATTTGCCTACATCGATAGGCGCGGCAACCGTTCTTGAACACTTCCAACGCCGCCCCGGGAGGGCGGCTACTCGATTTCGAGCACCCGCGCCGACGCCGTCGGCGTCGAGAATTCAATGCTTAGCAGCGCGTTCCTCGGGTCATATCGCCACCCCTCCCCACCCCCATCGATCCCCGAGACGGAGGAAGCCGCGGGAAGCGCCGCCCCATCGAGCATCACGCGACTCGGCGTCGCCGTTCGACGCAGCTTGATCCGGTAGCGACGTTCATCCGGCGCTCCTTCGAAAGTCCCGTCCATCGCGCCGATCTCAACCCGTGATCCGTCGGAGGACACCTGAAAAAGTGTCCGCCCAATGCTCCCCGCCAGATACGCATTGCTGACGCCGTCGTCCTCAATCAACTCAAACGAACCGGCGGCGCCCGGAAATATGTCAAGCGTCAGCAGCGTGTTCGAACCCGCCTCGATCGAACCAGCAGGCTCGCGCATCGGAATGATCGCACCGGCACGCGCGAAGAGCGGCAACACCTCAAGCGGCGCATCGTATTCGATCAACTCGCCACCGTCGTACACAGCACCCGACCAGTAGTCAATCCACTGCGAGCCCGCCGGCAGATATACCGAACGTCTGACCGCATCCTTCTCGTGAACCGGCGCAACCAGCAACTCGTCGCCGAACAGATACTGGTGCGTATGCTCGCCGTCGCCAACTAGCATCTTGCTGCCCGTCTCCCTTGTACGGTGTGCGTACGTGTAGATGTACGGAAAAAGGCGCATCCGCAAATTCATGTATTTCCGAAAGTTGTCCTGCGCCTCCCTCGAATAGTTAAACGGCATATTGGCCGTCGCATTAGCGGCCGTTGAAAAGACCTGCAACACCGGATTGAACGCCGAGAACTGCGTCCACCGCATGTACAGCGCATCACTCTGGTCCTCACTTCCAAAATAGTTGTAGCCGCCGAGGTCGTTCGAAAGGAACGGTATCGCGTAGGTGGGCTTCAGCGGATTCGCAACCATCTCGATGTTTTCCGTCAGCGCGCCCATGCTGTAGTTGCCCATGTTCGGATAGTCCGGCTGCGCCCACGCGATCTTTGCATCCCCCGTCCACTTCGTCGGGTACCGAAGAAATTCCGGATCGTCGGTGAAGTGGAGATGGGCGAGGATGAAGCCGCGGCCTTCCGTTTCTTTTCCGAGTTCCTGTGACGCCTCGAAACCCGCGCGCGAGAACGGCATCGCCGCCGTTCGATCGAGCTTGAAGAAGTCGAGTCCGGCATCGAAGAACGGCTTCATCAACGACTTCCAATAGGCCACCGCGTCCGGTCGCGAAAAGTCGATGTCGCACGTCCTGCTGTTGCTCCCCTCGTTGTGCCATCCGTCGCGGTTGTCGTACACCCGGCTGCAGAACCCTCGATCGACAAAATCCTGGAACACCTCTTCGTTCTCCTTCTCAAGAATCGTGTTCCACGTCCAGATGCCGGCCTTTACATGCAGTCGCTCGAACTCGCTCCAGAAGTACTCGAGATCAGGGTATGCGACGGTATCTCCGACAAAATCAATGTAACCTCCCGGACCATCGCCCTTTCGTTCGTAGTCCCAGAACCACGAGTCAACCCAGTACGCGTCAACCGGATAGCCCTCGTCGACGAGCCGCGTCACCCGATCGAGCGACTCGGACTGATTCGTATAGCCGCCGTACAACACGCCGAAAGCCCATTGCGGCGGGAGGA
>JAGQWL010000265.1 GCA_020437385.1 Bacteroidota bacterium | reverse complement strand
TGCTGGCGACAGCGTGGTTGTGGCACAAAACGATAAAACCACTGCCGCTTTTCCCGATGTTTGTTGCTGGTTTGCTGACATCAGTTGCCGTATTTCCGCTGATTGGAGACACGAGAGGCCTGATTGGTGGTCTTGAGCTTTCCCGCCTCGTCGCCTCTTCCGGCACAGGCGGTCTCCTGAACGGAGCGCGTTCCCTCGTTGCGGAGGCGGGAGGCACCCTGATGACAGTCGGCTATACCATCGATCTGGTCCCGGCCTCGCGGCCCTTTGAGCTTGGAGCGACGTATGTCGGAGCTGCCGCCAATGCGATCCCGATGATTCACTGGCCGTGGCCGTACGGGTTCGGATCCGACTGGCTCGCGTGGACGGTCCGGCCGGATTGGGCGGCCAACGGATTTGGCTTCGGATACTCCTTCCTCGCAGAGGGCTACCTCAATTTTGGCTGGGTTGGCGTCCCGCTTGTCGCGGCCATTCTGGGTGCCGTCTGCATCGTTATGATGCGGTGGTCCGGTAAGGACGAGGCCAGACTCGCCGCCGTGGCGACCGTGCTGCCCACACTTCTATTCTACGTGCGGGGCGAATCAGTCGACCTGATCCGACCGTTTTTGTGGCGGGCAGTACTGCCGTATCTCCTTGTGGAAGCGTTGGTCAGGTTTGCACGGCGAACCAGCCTCGACGGCGACGTGGTACGGGGTTCGCATGGTCGCTGAGGCAGAACTGAAGCGCTTCCTCGTGGTCTCGTACGAATACTCCGCGCGTATCGCCGGCGGTTCTGTACGGGTTGTGGGGTTCGCCCGGCACGCGCCCGCTTTCGGATGGACGGCAAGTGTTGTCACCGCGACGCCGGCGGAGGACCAGCCGGACATTTGCGACATTAATGTCGTTACGGTTCCATCCGTAGACGGTCGATTCGGCGGTGGCATTCAGGCAACTGATGACAGCGGCCGACTTAATCCGCCCGGCAGGCTCCTCCGACTCCTTTCACCCTTGAAGTTCTGGATTCCGCTGGAGAGGCAGGCGCTCTGGTTGCCACGCATGCTGCGTCAGCTCGGCCGTCAGGACACGGCAGGAGTCCGCGCAGTGGTGGTCACGAGTCCGCCATACGTTGTGCTCTGGGCGGGGCGCCGACTGGCCCGCCGCATCGGCGTTCCCCTTATCGTCGACCTCCGCGATGATTGGGTGGATCGATTCGCGATTGAAAAGCGGTCCGTCCTGAATCGTGCACTGATGCATCGGTTCATGAACCAGATGCTCCGAAGCGCGGAGGCGATCGTCGTTGTGAGTCCGGACACACAGGATCGGTTGATCAAGGCCGGTTACACCGTACACTGGATCCCGAACGGCTTCGATGAGGACGAGTTCGTCGATATCGCGATCGATGCACCCCTGATCGGCGGCGATGGTCCCCTGACCGTTGTCCATACAGGATGGCTCGGAGGATTCCGATCGTGCCGACCCGTCCTCGATGCGATGGCACGCATCGTCCGTGAACAGGGTCCGCGAGTCGATCCCGTATTCCGATTCAAACAGATGGGGCTGATTGACGAACATGAAATCGCGGTGCTTGCGGAGGTCCGCGAAGGAGTGGACGTTGTAATTGAAGGGCAGCGTTCCAGGACCGAAGCGATAAAGGCAATGGCGACTGCGGACGTACTTCTGGTGGTTCCCGGGACAAACATCCCGGCTGCAGTTTCCGGGAAGATTTTCGAGTATTATCGTGCTCGACGGCCGATACTTCTCGTCGCACGGACCGGCGCGGCGACGCGGCTCGCTTCGGAGATCGGACTTCGCTACGTGTGCGCGCCGGACGATGTGGATGGTATCGTATCTATACTCCGTGAGTTGCTGGAGGAGAAACGCAATGGGACGCTGCGTACGCGCTCAAGCACCGGAGGGCTCGAACGCTGGGAGCGAACCAACGGTGCCCGCGCGCTGGCAGACGTTCTCGATTCGGTCGCGGGAAGCGATGGAAGTGCCGCAACGTGACGCCGCGTGTCAGCGTCATAATGCCCGTTCGCAACTGCCGTCCATTCGTCATGGAGGCGGTGAATTCCATACTCAATCAGCACTTTGCGGACTTCGAGTTTCTGATTGTTGATGATGGATCGACCGATGGGACGTACGAGCTGTTGTTCGACGAGGTCGCTGATGCGCGCGTGCATATTTTTCGGGGTCAAGAGAATCTTGGTCTTCCTGCCAGGCTGAACCAGCTCATCGAGATGAGTCGGGGGGAGTTCATCGCACGAATGGACGGAGATGACATCAGCTACCCGGATCGATTGGAGCGGCAGCTCGCCTATCTTCAGACGAACGTCGAGGTCACGCTTGTAGCCTGCTCGATGGCGGTGATCGACGCTCACAACCAACTCATTGGGATGAACCGATTTCGGGGTGAGGATCACGCCACGATCACGGCAACTCCGTGGCGCGGTTTTCACATGAATCACGCGACCTGGGTGGCACCACGTGCCTTTTTTGATCGTTGGGCCTACGACCCCGATGCGGCGCCCTCCGAGGACGATGAGCTGCTTCTGCGGGCGTACCGCTCGGAACGCTTTGCCTGCCTCCCGGATGTACTTTACGCGTATCGGGTGGATGGGCTCTCGGTCGGACGGATCATTCGTGCCCGGCTGCAGTTTCTGCGATCGGTACTGCGTTCAGCACGCCGAACTCGCTCTGCGGCCTTTCTTCTCGCTGTGCCGGATCAGATTGCCAAGGCGTCCGTAGATGCGGTCGCGATTCTGTCGGGTCTCGAACGATCGGTCCTGAGGCACCGATTCGGCGACTTTTCGCCTGCTGACCGCGAAAAATGGCTCAAAATCGTTGATTCGCTGGGAGAGTCGGTCTGACTCGACAGGCGAAGTATGGCTTTTCCGGCGTTTACTAAGGTGTCCGACGCCGATCTGTCGCGGAAACGATCCCTCTTCCCTGGTGCGCAAACTCTTTGTCATAAACAACCCTGCATTTTTCATCCAGCAACACGCAGGAGTCGCGGACGCGTGCCTGCGGCGTGGCGAGGAAGTGCACGTTGCGGCACCAGACTGGCCTGGCGCGGAACAGATACAGGAAAGGGGCTTCTTTTTCCACCCGATTGGCCTCCGGCGTGGGCGGGTGAATCCGTTGTCCGAATTGCGCTCAATTGGTGAGCTTGTCGCGCTGTATCGAAACGTAAAGCCGGACCTCGTTCATCAGGTTACGCTGAAGCCGATTCTCTTCGGGACACTTGCCGCCCGGCTTGCGAAGGTGCCGGCAGTCGTCAACTCGAATACGGGCCTGGGATACCTGTTCATCGATGAATCGCCGTTGACACGGCTTATGCGAGGCGCCTTTGAAACGAGCGGGAGGCTTTCGCTCAGGCACCCGAATCAGGTTGATCTCTTTCTGAATCCAGACGATCGTCAGGAATTTGTTACGCGCGGACTGACGACCTGGGAACGCTCCATCGTAATTACCGGACCGGGCGTCGAAAGTGATGCATTCCCTTACGCTCCTGAACCCGCAGAGGCGGAACCCATCGTTCTGCTCCCGGCGCGGGTTCTATCGCACAAAGGTATTCGAGAATTTGTCGAGGCAGCGAAGGTGCTCAGAAGTGAAGGCGTTCGAGCACGATTCGTGCTCGCCGGCGAATTCGACTCGGGAAACCACGCTGCCATCCCGGAGGAGGAAGTGCGATCGTGGGTGGATCGCGGATACATCGAGTACTGGGGACATCGGACGGACATGTCCGCGGTGTTGCAACGCTGTGCCGTTTGTGTACTTCCGTCGTACCGGGAAGGACTTGGTCGTGTGCTCGTAGAGGCCGCACTTACGGGACGCGCGCTGATCGCTGCCAATGTGCCAGGCTGTCGCGAGGTTGTTCGTCACGGCTTCAACGGGTTGCTCGTGCGCCCGGCCGACGCGGGTTCGCTCGCGACGGCCATCCGACGACTCGTTGGTGATCGGCAGTTGCGAGACCGTTTCGGCGCGGCCGGCAGGCTGCTCGCTGAACAGCAATTCTCGCTGGACGTGATCGTTGATCAGACATTGGCCGTGCACGATCGTGTGTCGGCGTCCCGCCGCATTTACCCGGTTGCGGTTCGCCCGGTGCTTGAAACGGAGGCTGATCCCTTATGATGTTTGTCTGGCTTTTTGCTTTTTCAGTAGGTGTGGCACTCGTCACCGCGGCCATCGTTCGCCTCGTTGATCCCGGAGCAGATGATGCGCGAGGCATGCGGAGCGGCGGCACCCTGATCTGGCTTTCGATCGTATTGTCCTGGCTTGCCACAAGCATGATCATGAGCAACCCGGGAATGGCCTTCGGGCTCGACGCCGGGGTCGTTTCATTGTTGCTGATCGTAGGCGTCGGCATCCTCGACGACTCCCTCAACCTGTCGTGGCGACAGAAGCTTGCAGGTGAGGTCGCGGCGATGCTTCCGCTCGCGTTCGCGATGAAGTCCGTCGTGGCCGTATCATCAGCAGCAACTTTCGTTGTGATGACCGTGGTTTGCATTTTCTGGCTGCTCCTGCTCGTCAACGGAGCGAATCTGATGGACGGGATCGATGGCTACGTCGGCGCGTGGAGCCTTTTGACCATCCTCTGGATGCTCTTCGTTACGTTCAAAGCGGGCCTGGATTTTCCGCTCGCCAGGGTGCTGGCACTCGCAACGGGGCCGCTTCTACTGTTCGTGGTATACAATCGCTGGCCCGCTCGTGTTTTTCTCGGTGATGCGGGTAGTCTCTCGCTGGGCTTTGCCATCGGGCTGATGGCGATCCTGCTGCTCGTACAGCGGATGGACGGGTCGCGGCTGGCCGCCGTGCTGATCGCGTTGACGCTTCCGATCCTTGAGGTCGCGACGACGATCATCCGCAGGGTCGCGGCCGGCCGAAGCGTCGTCGCTCCAGATAAGCAGCACATACATCACCGGCTCGTGCAACTCTACGGCGGGAAGACACGACGAGCTGCCGACACGCTCATGTTCGCGCAAATCGGCTTGCTGGCGCTCGCTTCAGCGGCAGATACCGCGCATCCTGTGATTGCTGGGCTCGTTTGTGTCGTCACATGGAGTTGTGCAATCTCGCTGTGGCTGTTTGTCGTTTCGCTCGGCGGTCTCGTGCAAGATCGAATGCGCGGAAGTGCATTGCCGACGACAGCCGAACGAGGGAGGCTCTAGTGGGATACTCCGAAACAGGGATGACGGTGCGCGCGCTCCTGACCGTGATGTGGCGCGGACGGTGGTTGTTTATCGCCGTCGTCTTTTCGACGCTGCTGCTTGCTGCAGCGTATGTTGCGCTGTCGCCCAAGGTCTTCCGCGCCGAGAGCACCCTGATCGTCGAGCGCGACGATTCGGCAGATCAACTCCGGGGGATCGCCTTTGGACGGGGCGACCAGGACGTTCTGGTCGAGGTGGAGGTTCTGAAATCAATGGACCTTGCCACACGCGTGGCCGACGAGCTGATGCATTATCGCATCGGCGAGTCGCCGGAGGTCTACCCGCTTCTCGACAGGTTCTCGTCATCGGCAGCCG
>JAGQWL010000264.1 GCA_020437385.1 Bacteroidota bacterium | reverse complement strand
TTTTCGGACGTCGTGCTGCCTCGTTTCGAGGTGACGGACGTGACGGTGCGGCAGGAAGAGGCGGACTGGATTGTGGAGGCGACCGTCCATAATCGCGGCAGTGGCGACGTCGATGTCGAGGTTGCTCTCGTTTCAGCCACTGGGGAGTTGGCCCTGAGTCCTGGCGAGTTTGCCGAAGGCGAGCTCGTCTCTGTGCGGCTCACGACGGACTCGTCCTCCACCGTCAGGCTTAAAACGGCTCAGAGACCAAACACGATCATGGTTGATCCGTTCGTTAAGGTGTTGCAGCAGGATCGCGAAGATGCCATCAAGGCCATTCATTCCGATACCGAGAGCGGCCGCTAACGTGGTTGGTCGAGTGGTTGCGTTGTGACAATGCCGGGATTACCCCGCACGGCGGATGCGGCGCTGTTCGTATTCTGATCTTGCACAGAATATCAGTCCGTATCCCGCTGTGCCGAAATGAAGCGCCGATTGAATCGATCGATTATTGTACCGGTTTTGCTGCTGGCCCTTTTGCCGGTCGTTCTTGTGGCCTGCACCGAGGATTCCACGGGCGGCCCCGATCCAATCGAAAAGAGCGCCAAGCGCGGAATTGCCGGAAACATGACGGCGGCAGGTGACCTGGACGTTCTCAAGTCCGGGATCTCGTGGTGGTATAATTGGGGTTTCACGACGGGTGCGCCGAACGGGTACGCCGAAACCTACGAGATGGACTTCATTCCGATGCTCTGGGGCCGGAACTCGGATGCAAGTATCGAGTCCGCACGTGACTTCATTCTGTCGCACCCTGAAATCGAGTACCTCCTCGTGATGAACGAGCCGAATCTGACCGGACAGGCAAACCGCCTTCCGTGGGAGGCCGCTGCGGACTGGCTCAAGTACGAAGACCTCGTCGCCGAGCTGGCAGCGAATGGTCGGACCATTAAGATTGTCGGTCCGCAGATCACGTGGGGCACCATGCAGGGATACGCGGATCCCGTCGTCTGGATGGACGCGTTCTACGATGCCTATCGGACGGCGAACGGTGGGCGCGATCCGCAGATCGACTACCTCGGTTTTCACTGGTATGACTACGGACTCGAAGGTCAGCTTGACCGGCTGCAGAAATACGGGAAGCAGATCTGGATCACCGAGATGGCGAACTGGAACGCGAACATCGATTCGTACGAGAAGCACATCGAGCAGATGACGCAGATGGTGGCGCTTTGCGAAAGCCGGGCCGATGTCTTTCGGTACGCCTGGTTCATTGCGCGTGGCACGACGTTCGACGATCACCATACGTACGTGCTGACCCAGAACACGGGTGAGCTGACGGAGTTGGGCAGGGCCTATCTCGACCTGCCGTTCTAGGCCATCGGTGTGCCCGTCAGCGCGGCGGGCACGCTTGATCGGGCAGTTGCCAAGCGAGTTGAGGCGAGAAGTGTGCAAGCCGCCAAACCTTGCGTCGTGCGCAGATCGCGCTCCACCAATTGGGGCTCGTGCACGGATGCGCAGCCGTCATCGGATACTCAGCAGATGCGCGCTTCCGATGGCATCACGATACCGGACGTCGACTTGTGCGGCATCCGCAAACTCCGGCCACTGCTTGACCGCCTCCGTCACCTCCGCCAGTATCGCCTTTGCGCGGCCGCGTTTCAGCAGTGCCGTCTCTGCGCAGGACTGCAGGTCGTCGAACGCGATATCCG
>JAGQWL010000263.1 GCA_020437385.1 Bacteroidota bacterium | reverse complement strand
TTCTCATTACAGGCCTGGAGCATCACTCGAACATTGTGCCGTGGCAGCTAGCCTGTGAACGAACAGGCGCGACCCTCGACGTCGTCCCGGTCCTCGATAGTGGTGAACTTGACATGCAGGAGTATGCCCGTCTGCTTGACAGGCAACCAGCATTGGTTGCCGCTGTGCACACGTCAAACTCCCTTGGAACCATCAACGACATCAAAACCATGTCGGCCATGGCACACGAAGCCGGGTCGCTCCTGCTGGTTGACGCGGCTCAGGCAATGGCCCACGGACCGGTTGATGTTCAGGATCTTGGGTGCGATTTCTTGTGTCTCTCCGCCCACAAGATGTTCGGCCCTACGGGAGTGGGAGTACTTTACGGGCGGCGTGCGATTCTCGAGTCACTTCCGCCCTGGCGCGGAGGCGGAGACATGATCGACGACGTATCATTCGACGGGACGACGTTTGCCGAACTACCCGCCCGACTTGAAGCTGGTACACCCAACATTGCGGGCGTGATCGGTTTTGGAGCGACGATCGACTTTCTGGAAGATGTAGATTGGTCGCAGATTGAGAAGCACGAGACACATTTGCTGGGCGATGCGACGCGCGGCCTTTTGCACATCGGAGGAATCTCAATTGTGGGTCCGGATGACGTCAAGGCTCCAGTCATTTCCTTCAATATCGACGGCGTCCACCCTTACGATACGGGAACAATACTGGACCAACTCGGTGTTGCCGTCAGGACCGGCCACCACTGCACGATGCCCCTGATGAAACGATTCGGACTACCCGGAACCGTGCGTGCGTCGTTCGCGCTCTACAACAATGATGAGGACGTCGCGCAATTTGTATCCGGCGTCGAGAAAGCCAAGAAAATGCTCCTGTGACAACAGCTGCTACCCATACCATTGCGGAGAACGCCGAAGAGATCGTCGAAGAATTCAGCATCTTTGACGACTGGCTCGGCAAGTACGAGCATTTGATCGAACTGGGAAAGTCGATGCCGTTGATCGACGAGCAGTTCAAGACGGACCAGTACCGGATTCGCGGGTGTCAGTCGCAGGTATGGCTCCGAGCCGACATCGTAGATGACAACGTCCAGTTCTCAGCGGACAGTGATGCATTGATCACAAAGGGATTAATTGCGTTGCTGATTCGCGCATTGAACGGTCAGAAGCGTGACGACGTCGCGAACGCCGACCTGTCCTTCCTGGACCGTGTCGGACTGAATGAGCATCTCTCCTCGAATCGCAAGAATGGCCTCCAGGCGATGATCAAGCAGATCCGAAAGTTGGCCTCGGGCGTGCCGGATATGCAGCACAGTGAGGTCGGCGGCGACTTCGATGCCGATGCCATCGAGGAAGAGATCATCGAAGCACTGAAGACCGTGTACGACCCCGAGATCCCGGTAAATGTGTACGACCTCGGGTTGATCTATGGAATCACGATCTATCCGGACAGGACCGTTCACATCAGCATGACACTCACGACGCCGAACTGCCCGGCTGCGGGCATTCTGCCCGGGCAGGTTGAGAACAAGGTTGCAAATCTTGCATCGGTGGCCGATGCAAGAGTAGAGTTGACTTTCGACCCGCCCTACACGATGGACATGATGTCCGAAGAGGCTAAACTCGAGCTCGGCTTTTTATAGTCCCCGCTTGATTCGCAGATCATCCGGCAGCTCATTGGGATCAGGAGTGCGAACATCGACCCCGTGGTCGTGAAGGATCTGGCCGCATCTTTCGATACCCGCCAACAGACCGTCTGTCAACGTTTCGTCCTTGATTCCTCGGACGATCATCGAAACGACCTCGCTCCACACGCCGTCGGCGACCACCGCATTGATTCCTTTGTCTGCGAGCACTTCTACCCGGTGCTCGAATACGGAGATGAAGATGAGGATTCCGGTACGATCGCGCGTTGCGAACACCTCTTCTTCCACGAAGGCACGATAAGCCTGCAGGCGAACGGTTCTCGCCATCCGTGATACTCCCGCGAAGAAGCGACGGCAGGGCGGCCACAGCACTGCGGGTACAACTCCCAGTAAGGCACCGCCGAGCGCTACGACAATGATGCCTGCCGCCGTCTCAAGCCAACCAAGCCCCCAGCCGCTGCTCGCGACCAATAATCCGAGCGCAATCAGGATTGCCGTGAAGGTGCCAAACACGCCGGCCCTGAACTCGGCGATTCTGTACGAGCCGCTCGATTCAACAAGGTAGCAGACAATCTCGCCGGATGTATTGGACTCAGCGCTTCGCACGGCTTCCCGAATTCGCTCGTGATCCGTCTCGGAGATTGTGAACATCGGCATTCTGACCTACACAGATTTGTGTGCCGAAATATACGCGAAGTCCGGCTACTGGCGATGAAACCGCCTTGTCAGCAGCGAATAGGCGACAAGCGAGGCAATCGAGAGGACGATGGACGCGCCGATCAGTCGCACCGCCGCAGGAATTCCATCCGCCTGATTGATGGCGGTATAGATCGCGAGCGGAATCGTCCGCGTCTGACCGGGAATATTGCCGGCGACAACAATGGTGGCACCAAACTCGCCGAGTGCGCGTGCAAACGCCAGTATCACTCCTGCCGCGACACCGCGGGCCGCCAGAGGCACCGTCACGAATCGAAACACCGACCATCGACCCGCTCCGTCCACACGGGCCGCCTGCTCAATTTCAGGATCGATCAACTCGAAAGTTGCGCGCATCGTCTGCACAAGTAACGGAAACGATACAACGGCTGCGGCGAGCGCAGCTCCGAACCATGTGAAGGCAACATGCAAACCGAGCCGCTGGAGCGTCGATCCGAAAGGCCCTGCCGGACCGAGCAGCCATAACAGAACGAATCCGGTAACGACCGGTGGCAAAACGAGCGGAAATTGAACCGCATTTTCCAGTACGAACGGAAAGCGGAATCGTCGACGAGCAAGTCCATTTGCCAGCCACAGACCGCCCGGAAGTGACAGGAGGACGGCTGCCGCTGCAACACGCACCGACAGCAGCACGACACCCCATTCCTCTGGCGACAGGATCATTCAGACCTCGCGGGCACGAAGCCAAAGTGCGTCCATACGTCCTTGCTTCGTTCTGATAGCACGTATCCGGCAAATGAATCTACGACGCCTGATTTGCCAGTTTTCAGCACAACCATGTCGTACGTTATCCGTGGTGCACACTCGGCCGGGAGATCAATGATACGGCCGGCCGCCTTGGGGAGGCTCATCAGGTCGGTTTCGTAAACAATTGCAGCGCTCGCGGCGCCTGTGGCTGCGGCACCAAGAGCCGCCCGAACGTTCGCCGTTGGCACGATGCGCGACCGGACACCCTCCCAATCTCCTGAGCACTCTAGAAGGGCTTGAGCATACCTTCCGGCCGGTACGTGACCTGGATCAGCTATCGCAAGTCGCTCGGCACTCAGTAGATCGGCATATGTCTGCAGGCCCGCTCCACCGCCTGCATAACCAACGAGTCGCGTCGAATACGGCAGTTCGTATGACACGGACGAATCGACCCTGTTGACGACATGGGCTGCCCAGAGGGTATCAGCCGAGATGAACAGGTCGGCGGCAGCGCCAAACTCGATCTGTCGCGCGAGCGTTGAAGACGCCGCCACATTAACCTCGACGTGCGCGCCTCGATGCTCCATTTCGAACACGGCAGATAGTGAGTCGACAACATCGGTCATTGAGGCTGCTGCAAACACGATGATTCTTTCAGAGCCGGCAGCCCCGGTTCTGCACGCAGCCACGCAGATAACCGCAGCAACATACAGGGACGGATAGAAATAGTGACGGAAACGCGACAAGAGGGCGACCGGGACAATTAGAACGACTGGACGAGCACGTCGTCCAGGTGCCTGTCAACGACCGGCGCTATTGGTTGCGATGCTGCCGAATCGTCTGAATAGCATTTTCAGCACGTTGATACACCGGATCATTCGGATCGCCCACCAGCGTCTGGACACGCTTGAACTGCTCGACAGCCTGATCAAGGCGATTGATCTGCATCAACATCACGCCCCGGTTAAAATTCGCGAGCACGTGGTCCGGGTCCTTCTCCAGCACGAGGTTAGTGTTTCGGATCGCCTGCATCGGATTTGACGGGTCGTACAGATATGCAAGTGCCATGTTCGTCCGAACATCGAGGTTGTCCGGATTGATGTCCAACGCACGTTGGTATGAGGCGATGGCAAGCTTTGCATAGTCAGTCTTGGTCGCGCCCGTCTGCGTCTCCATCCAGTCGTAGTAGTAGTTGCCGGATCGAATCCACTCGATCTCCGAATTCAGCGCCTCGGCGATCTCCTGTTGAACGACAGCCGCCAGATCAAATCTGCGTTCCTGGGAATACAGCGCGATTAGTTCGCGCTGCTTCGATATTCTTCTTGATCCGGAAAGCGTCGCGATCTGGTTCTTGAGTTGCTGCGCCTCGGCTTCGTGTTCATCAGACAACGGCGGCGGCGCAATAGGACTCACCGCCGTCATTTGAGGTCGCGGCGTGTCAGTGAGATTCTGCTCCTGCTTGCTGAGGGAATTGACGACGAAAAGCCCCCCGGTCAGCAGGACAGCGGCAGCCGTGACAAGTATCGCGTTACGATTGCTCGGAGCTTTCTGGGTCGCGGGATCCTGCCGGTCTGTTGCAGGTCGCTGAACAGAAGGTGTAGCGGCAACGCGGCCTCGAGCGAGGTCACCAGACCCTGCGGATGCAGCCGCTGAGACTTCGGACGGCGACAGCTTCCGGCCGGGCGCTCGCTCGGCCGATCCAGGGTTGGTCTGCGGCTCGGCGGGCACGGCAGGCTTCTTCTCGGTCTGTCTTCGCTTCTTCTTTTGCTTGCGACTAGCCTGCGGGCGCTTTGGCGGAACCGGACCGGATGCGGCAACCCCTTTTGGCGCCGTGCCGGTCTCCACCGGTGGATCGTTCTCCGGCACATCGGCGAAAAAGTCCTCCGGCTCGACCACATCCGCGCGCTCGAATGACCCGCCACTCCGCGCAATGTCCATCTCGGTCGGCGCGTCCTCGCCCTCCAACGCATCGGGTGTTCCGGACGCATCATCCGGATCGCTTCCGAAGAAATCCTCCGGTTCCACAAACTCAGCCCGCTCGAAACTACCCTTCTCTCGAGCAAGCTGCATTTCCGTAGGGCCGTCATCCGCTGCATCGGACGTTTCGGCTTGGCCGGTGCTGAAGAAGTCCTCTTCTTCAACTACCTGGGCCTTCTCGAAACTACCTTCACGACGGGCGCGATCCATCTCCGTTTCGACGGCATCGACGGCCACATCAGACTCACCCGACACCTCTGCACTCTCATCACCTGAACTGAAGAAGTCTTCCTCGTCAACGAAGTCGGGCCGCTCACCATCAACGACTTCGGCGTCGTGAGTCGACTCCTTCGAATCCACGGCCGTACCGTCGCCCGCGAAGAAGTTTTCTTCGGGTTCGATCCTGAGGCGCGGATGAGATGGCTGATCCCAATCGCCGGCGGAAACACGGTCGGCTGCTGTATCGGAGGCGGACTTGACCGGAGGATCGGCAGCCGGCGGCCGCGATAAGGAGGCCTCTCGCCCCGGATCCGGTATTGTCCGATAGGCCGGACCGACATCGCTGGCAACGTCAATCCAGTCGGGTACGCTCCCACCTTCGGCAGGAACGAGTGTACCGCACAGATCACAGATTTCGGCGCCTTCTACGAGACGGGCGCCGCACTTATGGCAGGACGATTTTGCCATTCCACGTCAATGAAGGCCGAACTGATACAGACTACTTGGACTGCGACGGAAGCGAGTCATCAACCGCACTTCGAAATTCCTTCGAGGCCTTGAACACCGGAACGTACCGTTCACCGATCTTAACCTCCTGGTTCGTTCTGGGATTCCTGGCGGTTCGAGCTGCCCGGTGCTGCGCCTGAAATGAGCCGAACCCCCGCAGGTGGATGGTCTCGCCCGAGACAACAGCGTCCTTCACGCTCGCGATGAAGCCGTTGATTACAGCTTCGGTTTCCAGTTTTGTGAGACCAGTTGCTGACGCAATCTGGTCAACAATGTCAGCCTTTGTCACGACGTTTTGTTGAGCTGGTTCCTATAGTTGAAGTACAGGTACTACATCGTCGACTGGCGGATACATGTACTCTTGTCAATATAGCAAAGCGGCGCAAACCTGGGGCCAAAAAGAACTTCGCCGACCCACACGCGCCAGTTGTAGTTACACCGCTTCACTTTGGAGTCAGGAGAGGCCAGGCTAACCGTTCGATGGCATCGGACTCCGCCCACTACGCACAATTTTCCGCCAGAGAACGAGAATTATCATCCAATATTCCCGACTTCCTGCTCACTCCCTCGCCGGGCTCGTTGGGCCGGGCCGAAACGAACTCCGGAGCGATCAGTTCAAACAAACGCGCTTGCCGTCCCCTTGTTCGGCGCGGGCGGCTTCGCCCCTAGACCGCGCCTCAAACGACTCGCAATTCCCGGAACAAGACTCCGGGCCCATCGAACCAAGACGACCCTCAGCCTTGAAAACGACACTGTTGCCATTGCCCGCGCTGTTGATAATCTCCATGGCTGCCGGGTGCGCCAGCCCCTCCGAATCCGAGCGAATCATCGCGGCCGCTGCGAAAACTCAGCGTTCCGACCTCTTGAAGAACTCGCTGGTTTCGTTCCACTTCAGGGACGCCAGTTTTACAATGAAGCGAAATGGGGGCCGGTTCGAGTATACCAGGACATTCAGCGACAGCCTGGGTAACGAAGTATTCGACGTAGTGAACAATGACGGTATCACGCGGTCGGTAGCCGGACGACCGGTGTCCCTCGATTCAACCAAACACCGTTCCGTTTATGTCGATGTCAATTCCGTTGTCTACTTCGCATCCCTCCCACTTCCACTCCTCGATCCGGGCGTACGGTCACGGTATCTCGGTGAGTCACAGATTGACAATCAGATGCTCCACAAAGTTGAGGTGACGTTTACTCCTGAAGATGGCGGCCTTGATCATGATGACCGTTTCATCTACTGGTTCTCGAAGGACGACCACACGATTCGCTACATGTCCTATTTCTTTCACACGGACGGCGGCGGCTCCCGCTTTCGGAAGGCGATCAACATTCGTCGGGTGAACGGAATCCAATTCGCTGATTATCTAAATTATGCGAGCGAACCGGACACCGTTCGGCTTTCGGTCGACCGCTTCGACCACTACTATGAAAGCGGGATGGTCTCCAGAGTGTCGGACGTCATATCCGACAACATCGCTGTCTCGTTCGCGCCATCAGACATCAGTTTTTGATACACGACATCGCCGCGACGTTCGCGGGTCCGAACCAATCACCAATGCAGAGGTCCCCTGGTATGCCTGTCCCGGAAGTGCGGCCGTTTCGATCGTCGCTCTTAGTCGTCGCGCTCCTCACATTCACATCCGGATGCAGCAGAAACTCGCCTGAGGAACAGGCAGCACCGGCAGCCCGGACCAATGCTTCTCCAGAGGTTGTATCATACGACACATCACGAGTAGTCCCACCGCCGCTCCCCCGCAAGAGCCCAATGGCGGTCGCGAGGACAACGCTCGACGATACGTATGTAAAGATCGTCTACGGCACACCGTTAAAACGGGGCCGTGTGGTATTCGGCGCTCTTGAGCCGTTCGGCCAAGTCTGGCGCCTCGGTGCAAATGAGGCCACTGAAATAACGTCAACTGGTCCCCTGCGAATCGCTGACGTCGACATTGCACCCGGAACCTACTCTGTTTTTGCAATTCCGGAACCGAACCGATGGCAATTGATCATCAATCGCGGTCTCGGGCAGTGGGGCGCCTACGACTACGACGAAACGCTCGATGTCGCCCGCATTCCATTGTCTACGACAAGAACAGAGAAGATCTACGAGGCTTTGACGATCTGGTTTGACGAACCGCTTCAACGCCAAACCGTGCTCCATATCGCGTGGGACGATACGGAAGTCACGATTCCTGTCAGCACATCAAATTGACTCCCCTCGCCGAGACAGTGCAAGTATGTCTAAACCGAAACGCACAACCCACCTCTCTGTTGATCTTGATCGCTCGGGACTAGCAAAACCGCTGGTCGAACAGATCAACCTGCTGACCGAACTGCTGTCGGATTGTGTCGAGGAACATGCGGGCACGGAGCTGCTGGAGCTTGCAGAAGAGCTGCATGTGTTGTGTTCGACTGCGGAACGAGACGGCAAGCCGGACCTTCGCGAAGAAGCGGCAACAAAGTTGACCGGCGCGTCACTGGATAACCTCATCTGGATCCTGCGGACCTACACCTCCTTCTTTCATCTCGTTAATCAGTCGGAAAAGCAGGAGATTATTCGCATCAATCGCGAGCGGGCATCTCGGGCAACGATTGACTCACCACGAAGTGAGTCAATCGATGAGGCTATCGCACTCCTGAAGAAGCGAGGACTGGCCTGGGAGGACGTTCACGCTCTGATCAATCGACTCGACATCGGGCCGACTCTTACCGCACACCCGACTGAAGCCCGCCGCCGCAGCATCCTGTACAAACAGCAGCGAATTGCAGCGCTCCTTTCGGAATTAAGACATTGCAGCCTCACCCCGCGCGAACGCGAACAGGCGCTTTCGGAGATCGCGATACAAATCCGGTTGCTCTTCTCCACCGACGAGCTGCGATCGACAAAGGTCAGCGTCAGTGACGAGGTCGAGCATGGCCTGTACTTCGTCCGCAACGCCATTTGGAACACACTCCCCGAAATCCACGCGGACATCCGGCGGGCCGTAGTGCGACACTATGGCGTAGACGCTGATTTGGAGCCGGTGCTTCGCTTCCGATCCTGGATCGGAAGCGATCGTGACGGCAATCCATTTGTTGATGCGTCCGTAACGCGGCAAACGTTTCTCGCCCAGCGAGCTGCTGCGCTGGAACTGTACGCTGCGTCACTTCGGGATCTCCGACGAGAACTCAGCATATCGGATGCTCAGGTCGAGATTCCGGAAACGCTGCTTGAGTCGATCGAGCGTGACGGTCACGAACTCGCGCTCCACGACGACGAGTACACAGCGTTCGCGCACGAGCCCTTCCGGATCAAACTGAGCTACATGATGCACCGCATCGCGAATCTGCGGTCAACGCTTGAAGATTCGCGCTCATTCTTCGAGTCGGTGCCCCTCTATTCGCCGGAAGCATT
>JAGQWL010000262.1 GCA_020437385.1 Bacteroidota bacterium | reverse complement strand
TACCACACGCTGATGCACTTCGGGCATCGACCCAACACCATCAACAATCTTCAACTTGCCCTGATTGGAAAAATAGTCCTCAAGCGGCTTTGTCTGCTCGTGGTAGACCTGCAGCCGGTGCCGAATTGCAGCAGGCAGATCGTCCTTCCTCTGGATAATGAGATCGGGGTCGATATCGGGCGGTGGTGGTTTGTGATCCAGGTGGTACGTTTCGCCAGTTTCCGCATTGATGCGGCGACGCGACAGCCTGTCAACAATTCGCTCATCTGGCACGACGATCGAAATGACGGCATCCAGATCGTGTCTGTTGGCGGTAAGAAACTCGTCCAGCCACTCTGCCTGTTCAATGGTTCGTGGATATCCGTCGAGTACGATATGGTCAAAATCGGCTTCGCGGATAGCGTCCTCCGCCAGGACGCGAACGATGTGACCGGGCACCAGTTTGCCTGCCGTCACGTATTCACGAGCGGCCTCCCCCGCATCGGTGCGCCGCTTCATTGCGGAACGAAGGATGTCGCCCGTCGAAATGTGTTTTAATCCGAGGTTCCTCACAAGCAATGATGCCTGTGTCCCTTTGCCCACTCCAGGAGGGCCGAACAACGCAATCAGCATATGATTACTCAATCTTGGTGATTACTCCTCGGGGGCTGAATCTTCCGTATCTGAATCGCCTACGAACCGAGACTCCAGATACGCCATGGCTTTACGCATCGCAATGTTCAGGACAAGTCCACCAACAGCAGCGATAATTCCAGACGATCGCGACGTACCCTCCGTCGGAACGGACGGCACGAGCCTCGACAGCGACGCATTCACGACGTCGACGGGATCGACCCCGGCCTCACGGGCCTGATCGATGCGGCGAACAAGCAGTTCGCTGACATCCTCCGGAATGCGAACACGCCTGTTCTTGCGGCTTCTGCCAGACCCACCGAAGATGAGACCAACGGCGAGACCCGCAGCCAATGAACCGGCGACCGGCAGAAGTGGACTACTCGACAGCAGCTTTCGCGCACGTTCACTGCTGCCGACTACCGTTTCCTGGATGGTGGCAAGTCGGGCGGTGATATCGGCCGACTTCGCATCGAGTTCGGCTTTAACCTCATCCCGTGACTTACCGGCACGAGCGACGCGCGCCTCGTACTTTCGCTCGGTACGCTTGCTCAGCTGCAGCGACTCGCCTGACGTTTGCGGTATTTTCTGGTCGACGGAACTCATTTATGGCAGTACAAACCTTTCTTCGCCTCGGCTACCGATTGTCATCTCGATGTTCAATACGGACCACTCGAGGTTTTGCAAGCCAAACCAGGAGGGTCACAAGGAGGAGCAAACCCGCAACGGAAAAGAAGCCAAGCCAACTTCTTCCAGTGAGGTCACCGATGAGGAGAGCCAGGCCGACGAGCGCAAAGAAGAGTGCCGCAAGCCCGACAACGACGACGATTGCCTTTGCGCTCGCATCGTTGACCTTGCCTTCGACCTCCAGCTGTGTCAGCTGAATGCGAAGGTCGACCCAGGACTTGACATCATCGACGAGCGCCCGAGTCTCATCCGCTATTCTCTTAATCCTACCGTCTTGTTCGACCTCTTCGGTCATTGTTCTGTACTCGTACTGTCCATCCTTGAGCTACAAGATACGGCAATCACCGTGCCTCACATCACTCAGCCTGTTGTTAGCAGCAGAATCAGGCCCAAAAACGAACAAGAGACGATGAAAACCGTGCTTGCGGCAAATGCCACCATCCTCTTCATGCCTCAGCAGACGTCTCTATTCTGCGCAAAAAATCCAGAACTGAGATTCCATCGGGCTCCCAGTCGAACGGCGGTCTCTGACCCTCGCCCGGACGGACGACCGTCACGGGTGTCTCCTTAAGAGTTTTGGCGACCCGATCCGAAGAAACAACAATCTGCAGCGATGCCGCATGTCGGCCAATCCATTCTGCAGGACTGGACACGTCGCCGTACCAGACCCACCGCACATGTCCCGGGCCCATCGGCTCTGCGTCTCCCCGACTGATCAGAAAAGAGTGGTCGTCCGGATACGCGCACGGGGTACCGGCCGCTTCAAGCAGAGCAGTATTCATTCTGAGTTCTGCCGTCGTCCGTTCGTGCGCTGGAAAGACTGCGCGAAACCGATTGCATGCGTTAAGGAACGGATCGATTGGCATCGATTCTGGAGCAAACACGATCGTCACACTTCGGCAACCGAGACCGTCATATAATAACACGTCCTCTGCCAGTGCCTCGAGGTCGTCGTCGGACTCCCTGCCGTCGAGGACGGCAACACTGAAGCTGGGACGTCGGGCCAGGAGTTCTGACAAGCCCGCTTCGTCACACCGCTCTCTAACAAGCTGCATCGTCTCGCCGGTGCCGGTCGCAATCAGACCATCGACGCTACTGATCAGGGTGTCAAGCCTGCGCTCACCGACGCCGTCGATAAATCGGCAGTCTATCGGGACGATCTTTCGAAGTGTCTCTGCAAATGCGGGAAGCAAGTATGGCGACCTCGACGATAGACCGCCGACGTAGCTGCCGCGACTCAGCAAGATCGCCGCAAAATCGTGGAACCCGACGAACGGAATATTTCCTGACACAAGTGCACCGATCCTGCGGCCGGACACAGACGGCCCATCGCCGAACCACCGGAGCAGGGTTTCCTTCGTGACAAGACTCATCTGCTGATTGATCGAAAACGAAATCGCCTCGTACGTGAATCGGTTGTCCAGGTGCAGCGTCGCCTCGACGGCTTGTTCGCGTCCAGGGAACGCAGGGTCCATCCACGTCTCGGACGCCTCCACCAGACCGTCAACGATGTCGCTCTTAGTCAGACTCACAATCAGGCTCCTCTCATCATCACTACACCCGCCCACGCCGCGAGAAACGAAAGAACATTGCTCAACGCAATGTATGACGCCGCCACTCCGATCCTGCCTGCCTCAAGCAGCTCGACCGTCTCAACCGAAAACGTCGAGAACGTTGTAAACGAGCCCAGAACGCCGACCATGACAAACAGGCCAACCCGGTAGTCGAAGCTCATCTGTTGAGAAGCACTGAACAGGCACCCCAGAACAAACGATCCGACAATGTTAACAGCGGCTGTCGTGAGAAATTGTTCCGGCTTGTCGAAGAAGTGCGCGCTAATCAGGTAGGCACTGTATCGGAGGCTGGCCCCGATCATCCCCCCAAGCGCCACGTAAAGGAATCGCATGACAACGCAATTATCGATTGGCGAAAAAAGAACAGGGCGGCGGACTGAATCCGCCGCCCTGTTCAAAGGTCAGACGACTGCGAATCCGAGAAGTTATTCTTCCTCTGAATCGTCGTCGGCAGCTTCTGCCTCTTCTGCGTCCATCTTCTGCTTCAGCGCTTCAAGGCCGCTGAGCTCGCCCAACGTGGTTGGACCCGTCGACGTCTGCTGCTTGTACTTCCTGACTTCATCCTGCTCGGCCTGCTTCTGCTCACGAATCTCCCTGCTGCGCGCCGCCTTCTCTTCGCGCGCCGCCTGGACTTCAGTGGCTACTTCCGAAACGATGATCTCCTTCTGTGACGGATCACAACGCAGGACCTTCAGCCCCTTGAGCTGATCACCGGTCGAGTAGCTGTTCCGGAACGAATCGCCGGCCTTGAGCTCGCCCGAAGGCACGAACGCTTCGACTTCGAGAGGAAGCTGGACAACAATACCATTGTCTTCGATTCGAACAACGGTCCCTTCAGTGTCCTCGCCGGGCGCATAGACCTCAGCGAAGTGAGTCCATGGATTGGTCTCGACCTGCTTGTGACCGAGCGAAATCCGTCGATCTTCGGTCTCGATGTTGAGCACGACAACATCAAGCTCCTGTCCCTTCTTGACGATCTCGCCCGGGTGGCGAACCTTCTTCGTCCAGGACAAGTCACTGATGTGCACGAGACCGTCGATACCAGGTTCGATTTCGACAAAGACGCCGAAATTCGTGATGTTCCGAACGGTACCGCGAAGCACTGTTCCGGGAGGATAGCGCTCGATGATGTTTTCCCATGGATCCGGCTCAAGCTGCTTCATGCCGAGCGAGATCTTCTTTCCATCGTGATCGATGTTGAGAATCTTAACCTTCACCATCTGACCCAGCGAGACCATCTGGCTTGGATGCTTGATGTGCTCGGTCCAACTCATTTCAGAGATGTGGACAAGACCTTCGATGCCCTTCTCCAACTCTACGAAGGCGCCGTAATCGGTGATCGAGACGACCTTGCCCTCGACAACATCGTCGACCTTAAGCCGCTCGCCGATGTTTTCCCATGGATGCGGCTGAAGTTGCTTCAGGCCAAGCGAAATACGTTGACGCTCCTTGTCGTAATCGAGTACGACAACGTTCAGCGTCTCATCGAGGCTGACCAACTCGGACGGGTGTGAGACGCGTCCCCAGGAGAGATCCGTGATGTGCAACAGACCGTCGACGCCACCGAGGTCGATGAATACGCCGAAGTCCGTGATATTCTTGACGGAACCCTCGAGAATCTGTCCCGGCTCCATCGTCGCGAGAATCGACGTTCGCTGCTGCTCGAGGTCTTTCTCAATCAGTGCCTTATGGGAAACGACGATGTTCTCGTTCGCCGGATTCAGCTTGACGATCTTAAACTCCATCCGCTTCTCAAGGTACGCGTCAAAGTCGCGGACCGGGCGGACGTCAATCTGAGAACCTGGGAGAAATGCCTCGACGCCGTCGAACAACTCGACGATCATGCCGCCCTTAATTCGGCGAACAATCGTACCCTCGAGTACCTTCTCCTTCTCGAACGCTTCCTCAATTCGGCGCCACCGCTTGACGGTGTCCGCCTTCGTTTTCGAAAGGACGAGCTGACCGTGATAGTCCTCGATTCGCTCGAGATAAACCTCGACATCCTGGCCGGATTCGAGGTCTTCGGGAAACTCGTTTCGGGAAACAATGCCGTCGCTCTTGAATCCGATGTCGATGACGACATCCTTGTCGCCGATGCTGACAACTCGGCCGGTGACGATCTCGTGCGCGGACACGTTCGTCAGCGTCTGATCAATCATTCGGGCGAGTTCGTCATAGCGCCCTTCCGTTTCCGCGTCGGCGCCCGCGTCAAGTTCGGCAAGACTGAGCACACGACCGACAATCTCGCCCTTATAGCCTATGGACGGATCAGCGTGCGGAGTCGACTCCTCCGTTTTGGATTCGGCTTTTGCCGGGGCTTTCGCGTCCTCTGACTGCGCCTCTTCGGCGACAGCGACCTCCGTGGGTTCGGACGCGTTTTCCGCCACTTCTTCAGCGACGTTTTCTGTCAAATCTTGTTGGTTATCGACCATGATGTTTCAGCGAATCAGCCGGGCACGATGCCTTGAGGAATGGGATTCGCCTTGTTTTCGTTTTGTTGATTAAGTCCCGGTGTCGAACATCCTCGGTGTCCGAACCGGAGTAAACAAGTGGTTTGTGCTGGACCCGCGGGCGCATTGGTGCGCCGTCACCGACGTTCGCACAGGCTCTGCGCAAGTTGTCGGCGGCGGAGAACTGGAAGCATTGCGGTTGAGCGTCTGCAATCAATCATGCCCTGAGGACGACATCCGATCCTCGACACGCGTGACGATATCGCCAACTATTTCCTCAATCGACCGGGAGGACGAGTCGAGTACGATCGCATCACCGGCGGCAATCAACGGGGCAACAACCCGCGTCCTGTCTCGGCGATCCCGCTCAAGAATCCGTTCGTAGATTTCATCGACGTCGGCTTCTTCCCCACGACGTCGAAGCTCCTCGGCACGACGCTGTGCCCGAATCTGAGGCGACGCATCCAGGAAGAACTTGAGGTCTGCATCCGGAAACACTACCGTCCCAATATCGCGCCCTTCAACGACTACGCCTCTCGGTCGCCGATTTTGGTCATCACGCGACGTAATATCTCGCGACGTAGTATCGCGCGACGTAGTATCGCGCGACGCAATATCGTGCGACGCAATGATCGCGTTTCCGACATCGTCTTCGCGCGCTCCGGTATCGATTTCAACATCGCCTTCGCGCTTGCTAATATCGCCTTCGTGCTTGCGAACATCGTCTTCGCTCTCTCCAGCGTGCTGAAGACGCGCGACGAACCGTCTCTGAATCTCGGTTATGCGTTCACGAATCGGTGCGTGTGCGCTGACGACGCTTGCCGCGTTGCCAACTCGCTCATCCCGGATCTTGCCCGACACGTCTTCTCCATCCAGCAAATATCTCAAAGAACCTTCGCGATCGACGAACAGACCGATGTCGAGCGCTACCGCCAGCTTGTCCAGCAAGCGCGCTCTCGATTCGGCAGTTCCGGCGGGTGGGTCGGTAGAAGCGCGGGTCTCGCCGGCTGTCAATTGCAGCCACTTCAGGGCCGCTATCCGGTAGAGGGCACCCGAATCCAAGTATCCGAAACCGAGCCGACCCGCAGAGAGCCGCGCCGCGGTGCTCTTTCCCGAACCGGCAGGACCGTCAATTGTAACAATCAATGTTGACGTCGATGCAAGTTTGCAATAATACAATTATCTGGCAAACTATCCAAAAAACGGCACCCCCGCGCAGCTCGCCACCACTACGATCCGACCGTACGATTCACGATCGTGATCGCCTCCGGATATCGAATCGGCCCCAACGGCGTATCCACGGTAGGAATTGCGCGCAGCTTGACGTTCTTTGGCGCTCCACCCTGGTTACTGATTGCCAGTGCGAGGTCTGCCAAATCGCGTAGATTGCTTCCAAAAAACTGGATCAGATCCAGTTCGACGCCAAACGGGATACGCTGCACCTGACCGGGTGGCAGCACCACTTCATCCGAAAAAACACCGCTGACCGTTTCCCGATCCTCCAGCAGAAGCGTCCAATCCAGCCGTACGAGTCTCGCCTGAACGGTGTTTTCCGCAGGATTCAGTGCGCCAATGTTCAAATTGAACGAAAGCGGCATTTTGTTGGCAGCCAACTCACGACCCAGGCGCGCAATATCGATAACGCTCAGATCACTGTACGCCATCCCCCGCCGCAGCTCCACATCCGCCAGACGCACGTCGGTAACAGAGTCCAGACTGAAGTCTACATCTCGCAGCGCAGCCAACTCCTTAAGCGTCGTACATCCGGAGATCGAAAAACTGGAGGACAGAAGAACAAGAGCGGCGATGATCGTGGACGCAACGTCTGACCTCAATCCGCGAAGGAATATGCTACCGTTCATTAGCTTGGAACCGTTAGGCGAGCAGAAATGAGAAAACTGAAGACAGCGGAAATCGAACGACTAACGAAGGAGGAAGCCAAACGTTCTCCGGGTCACCCGGTCGTGGGAATTCTTGAAGACATACGCTCGATCCACAATGTCGGCTCGATCTTCAGGACCGCCGAGGCGGCCTCTCTGACAGAACTGATCCTGACAGGAATTACCGGCACGCCCGAGCATCGCATGTTCCGCAAAGCAGCGCTCGGCGCACAGGACGTGGTAAAATGGCGACACGAAGCCGACACGATTGCGGCGATAATCCACCTTAAACAATCCGGATGGACTGTTGCTGCGCTTGAGATTACAGATACTCCTCGTTACGTTGCGGAACTCCGTTCCGGCGACTTTCCGCTCGCGCTTGTCGTCGGGAACGAAGTTACAGGCGTATCGGACGCCGTGTTGTCTCATTGCGACTTCGCAGTTGAAATCGGACAATACGGGTCAAAACATTCCCTGAACGCAGCAGTCGCCTTCGGTATCGCTGCGTTTGGAATCGTTGAACGGTACCGCTACCTGAACGAGCAAGTCGTACTGGACAGCAAAGAATGACAGAATGAATAGACAGGAAGACCTCTTTTCTTCTTTCCCACCACCTACGGCATCCGAATGGCTGGCCGCGGCCGGTTCGGAGTTCGTGCACGACTTCGAACCTGGAATTTTTGCTCCTGCTCTGCCAGACTCGCGTTCAACCGAAACACTGGACAACACCGTGCTGGTGGAGCGCCCGGTTCCTTTTCCACGCGAACGGGCCGTCAGGGTCGACCTTGACGAACTTCCGCCCCGAACGTGGCTCGAAACCGCCGGGATCACGCAGGTAGGCGTCGCAGGCTCTTCCGTCTCGCTTCATGATTTCCTGACATCGGACGCCTTCGGACTGCATTTCGTCGCGACCGCGGAGGAAGCCCGCAACACGCTGCATCTTGCGAGCCGCACGACTAACGGCAGTCTGTCTATGTCGCCGCAGTTAGTTGCACCCATGCAGGACGAACTCTTTCGCTTACTGCCAGACTGTTCGCCGTCGTTTCGCGCGCTCGGCATTGACCTGACAAAGGAGCCGGCGGCAGCCACTACCGTCGGGCGTGTAACTTCGGCCTGCTTGTGGGCGAAGCGAGTCCTGGACAGTTCCTTGCAGGGCGAGACCCCAGTCAAGGTCGCTGCGCGTCACCTGGCTTTCGTATTCCCGTGCTCAGACTCGCTTTGGATTGAAGTCGCCTTCCTTCGCGCCACTCGGATCCTGCTCGGCGAGGTTCTCTCAAGCTACTCGCTCGGTCGCACCACGGCGAGTCCTCTGATCACGCTGTCACCGACACCCGAACTCGCTGACGAACTCCCCGAACAGCGATTGATTCGCTATTCGGCTGCCGCTTGCGCCGCGTTCCTGGGCGAGGCGGACATGATCGCGGCGCCCGGAATGCACGTTCTCACCGGCGGATCACTGATTGACAGTCAGCGACTCTTAGCATCGACCCAACTCGCTCTGATTCACGAAGCGCGCCTTGGGGAACTTCGTGACCCGGTTGCAGGATCGACCTACGTCGAGTCTCTGACGACTCGAAT
The DNA here is from genome assembly GCA_020437385.1 of Bacteroidota bacterium. Taxonomy (GTDB): domain Bacteria; phylum Bacteroidota; class Rhodothermia; order Rhodothermales; family JABDKH01; genus JAGQWL01. Next base: position 3,985 of record JAGQWL010000262.1, on the reverse strand, counting down.
CGCCCGAGCCGCGTGGATCGAGTTTCAGCGTGCGGCGGCCGAGGTCCTCCCCAACACCCAGTCCGTCCCGCCGCGCCACTAGTACATCTCTCTCATGTCACCGTTCGATCTTCCCACGTCAACCCCTCCCCGAAGCGAGGCGCTCTCATCCTGGGAGTTTGCTGCCGGCCTGCCTCCGTTCGTCCGTGGCCCTTACGCAAGCATGTACAATGGTTCGGGCTGGACCATCCGTCAATACGCAGGCTTCTCAACCGCCGAGGAGTCAAACGCTTTCTACCGGCGCAATCTCGAGGCGGGTCAGCGAGGACTGTCGGTCGCATTCGATTTGCCGACCCACCGCGGCTACGATTCGGATCACCCGCGCGTGCGTGGTGATGTCGGCAAAGCAGGTGTGGCCATAGACACTGTCGAAGACATGGTCGCCCTTTTCCGCGGCATTCCGTTGGAGAAGATGTCTGTATCGATGACAATGAACGGCGCCGTATTGCCGGTTCTCGCATTCTATGTGGTCGCCGCCGAGGAGGCGGGCGTCAAAGCCGATCAGCTTTCCGGCACCATTCAGAATGATATCCTCAAGGAGTTTCTTGTCCGCAACACCTACATCTATCCTCCCGCTCCGTCAATGCGGATAGTCGGCGACATCTTCGCGTATACCTCGCGGAACATGCCGCGGTTCAACGCGATCTCGGTAAGCGGCTATCATATGCAGGAGGCCGGTGCATCGGCCGTCCAGGAACTCGCCTACACGCTGGCTGACGGACTTGAGTACGTTCGAACGGGACTTCGAGCCGGACTGAAAATCGACGATTTTGCACCGAGAATTTCGTTCTTCTTCGGCATCGGCATGAACTACTTCGAGGAAGTAGCGAAGCTTCGCGCAGCGCGCCTGTTGTGGGCTGAATTGATGCACACCTTCGAGCCGGCGAATCCGAAATCGATGATGCTGCGGACCCATTGTCAGACCAGTGGTTGGAGTCTCGCCGAAAAAGACCCGTTCGTTAACGTCGGCCGCACATTCGTCGAGGCATTCGCGGCCGTAACCGGTCACACCCAATCGCTGCACACTAACGCGCTCGACGAAGCGATTGCCCTGCCGACGGACTACTCGGCTCGAATTGCCCGCGACACCCAGCTTTTCCTGCAAGAGAGAATGGACCTCCTGCATCCGATCGACCCGCTTGGTGGTTGTCGCCACCTCGAATCGCTGACGGAGAAACTTGTCGGCGAGGCCCGCGACATCATCCGGGACATCGAGGAGAATGGCGGAATGACGGCGGCAATCGCCGCCGGAATTCCCAACAGGCAGATCGCAGAGTCGGCGGCTCGGCGGCAGGCGGCGATCGACACCGGTGAAGAGATCGTCGTCGGTGTAAACCGATTTGAACCCGCTGGACTTTCGGAGATTGAGATCCTGGAAGTAGACAATGAGGCAGTTCTGGAGCACCAGATTGAACGCATTGAGGCAGTGAAGGCCGCTCGAGACGAGAGAACGGTTCGTGACGCGCTGGATTCATTGGAGAAGGCCGCACAAGCCGGAGACGCGAATCTTCTGACTGCCTCGATCGACGCGGCTCGCGCGAGGGCGACCCTTGGTGAAATTTCGTATGCTCTCGAAAAGGTATTCGGACGCTACGAGGCGAGAGCCCAAACGATCACTGGCGTGTACAGCAGACAGGCAGCGGGAAACGAGAGCTTCGAACAGGCGCGCGAAGCCGTACAGCGATTCGCGATGAATAGCGGACGCCAACCACGGATACTCATCGCCAAACTGGGCCAGGATGGCCACGACCGTGGCGCAAAGGTGATCGCATCGGCGTTTGCCGATATCGGCTTCGATGTTGACATCGGACCGCTTTTTCAATCCCCGGGCGAGGCCGCGCGCCAGGCAGCGGACAATGATGTTCACTTTATCGGGATTTCGACGCTTGCCGGGGCGCACAAAACGGTGGTTCCGGAAACCGTTGCCGCCCTCGCCAAACTCGGCCGACCCGACATACGCGTCGTTGTGGGCGGCGTAATTCCACGACGCGACTACGAACAGTTGAAGAACGACGGCGCCGTCGCCATCTTCGGACCCGGAACGGTGATTGCCGAAGCGGCCATCGAACTCCTCAGTGTCGTCGACCCGGATATTTCGAGCTCCGGCGGAGGCCCATCCTGAATGCCAGAACAACTTCCGGCCAGCTACTTCATCGAAGGAATCGAAAGGGGTGACCGGGTCGCCCTCGGCCGTGCGATCACGCTCGTCGAGAGCGACCTTGCCCGGGACCGGCATGTCGCCCGGGAACTACTCGCCGGAATTCGACCTCCGCAGAACACGTTCCGGATCGCCGTAACCGGTGTGCCAGGTGCCGGCAAAAGCTCACTCATCGAATCGCTCGGACAGCGCTTCATCCGCGATAATCACCGGATCGCCGTTCTGGCAGTTGATCCATCCTCACACCTGTCGGGAGGTAGTATACTCGGCGACAAGACAAGGATGCCGTTCCTGTCGAGCGTGGACGCGGCCTTCGTCCGACCGTCGCCAACGCGAGGGCGCCTCGGAGGTGTCGCGGAATCCACAGCCGAGGCGATCCGACTCTGCGAAGCTGCCGGTTTCGATATCGTTTTTGTCGAGACCGTAGGAGTCGGACAGGCGGAAATTGACGCCGTCGACGTGGCGGATCTTGTACTGCTTGTCCTCATCGGTGGCGCCGGTGACGAACTGCAGGGAATGAAACGAGGGATCCTCGAAATCGCGGACATCGTTGCGATCAACAAGGCCGACGGTCCGAACTCCGAATCAGCCGAACTGGCGCGATCAACACTCCAGTCGATCATCAGGCTGATGCCCGAAACCAGGCCAAACTGGAACCGGCGCATATTGAAGTGCTCGACAGTGACCACAGACGGCATCGACGATCTGTTCGATTGTATTGCCACGTTCCGAGAACGTGTACTGGCGAGCGGCCACCTACCCGACAACCGCAGCAAGCAGCGACTTCGCCGATTCCACCAGTCGCTGATTGCGAGCTTAGAGAACGAAATTCTCGGAAAGCCCGCTGTCAAAGCGCTCGTCGAGCGGCTTGCAATCCAGATCCAGGATGGATCGGTCGAACCCCAGGATGCCGCTCAAGAAGTTCTGACACGCCTGTTCGCGCCTGAAAGCAAAAACACCGACGTTTGAAAGCACTTCGACAAACCGCGGAATACAAGCGCCTCCTGGACTCGCGGACACGACAGGCAGACTGGAAAAATTGGGGCCCGTACGTCAGCGATCGGGCCTGGGGCACCGTGCGCGAAGACTATAGCCACGACGCCCGTCCCTGGGACTACTTCCCGTTTGACAATGCACACAAACGAGCCTTTCGATGGAATGAAGACGGCATCGGTGGATTCTGTAATCGAATGCAGAATCTGTGTACGACAGTTGCAATCTGGAACGGTCGCGACGACCGGCTGAAGGAGCGCTTCTTCGGAGTCAGCGGCGAAGAGGGCAACCACGGCGAAGACGTCAAGGAGTACTATTTCTATCAGGACGGATTGCCCTCCCATGCCTACATGAGGATGCTGTATCGGTACCCTCAGTCGGAATTTCCATACGCCGATCTCGTAAATGTTTCGACGCGTCGACGCCGATCGGAGCCGGAATACGAACTGGTCGATGCCCTTCCCCAAGACCTGGCAGATCGGCGATATTTTGATGTCGTCATCGAATACGCGAAGGTGAGCGACGACGATTTCGTGTGCCGCATCACCGCATTGAATCGAGGCCCGGACCCCGACACGATTCACATTCTCCCACACGTTCTCTTTCGCAACACGTGGAGCTGGGGCTACGGGCGACCGGTTCCGGCGCTCACACAAGACGAAGATTGTTCAGGTGACGGAAGTGCCGCCGTACGAGTCACGCACCAGCACCTTGGGACGGGATGGTGGTACGTCCGAGAAGCATCCGGCGCACCGGTGGATTTGTATTTCACTGATAACGAGTCCAACCCGAGCG
>JAGQWL010000026.1 GCA_020437385.1 Bacteroidota bacterium | reverse complement strand
TCATAATCCGACGCGCCCTTGTACGGATTCGGTACGATGCCGATGTCGTCAAGTGAGAACGACTCGTCTACGCCGGTCGGAACGACGGCGATGGTCGCCATCTCGCCGCGAAGGACCCGCTGATAATCCGTGTCGCCGTTGTAGGCGTAGGGCTGCACGCCGAAATAGTACTCGGTGTAGTTGCGGAGGCCTTCGACGACGAACTCGCGCTCCACGCCGGAGTCGGTCCCGCGAGCAAGCACGTGGATTACTCCGTCGCCATCTTCCTCGCGGACCTCACCGACGCCGTTCCGCACATCGAACGTGGCCAATAGCGTCGCAGTCGCGGGATCGAAATCGGCCGAGGCGAACTGATAAACTTCGTATCCCTCGAAGTTGTAGGTGAGGTCCGGGCCGACGGAGAACGGACTCGCGGCCTCGTAGTCTTCGATGTCCGCTGTGTTGTCGGAAGACCAGCGCAGGCTCGGTCCGCCGTTCGTTTCCACGGAGGAGAGGGTCGGGGCCGGTGGTCCGTCCGGCAGGTTGAATCCAAGGTCAAAAGCCCGCTGGATCATCGCATCGGCCTTACGAAGCTCGGTGATCGAATCGAGGTTGTCTCGTCCACGAGCCCATACGATCGCCACAACAAACTCCTGTGTTTCGCCGGGATCCATGTTGAACGGTCCCGTCGACATGACCATCCAGCTTGAACCACCGTACGGATTTGCCGTGCCATTACCATCGAGATTGCGCTCACTCCAGAATTCACCTGTCACCGGATCTCCAGGATACATGAAGCGGGCAACGCCTGTGCATTCGAATCCATTTGGCCAGGGATATCCGTATCCACCTTCACACATCGGCGTTCCGTCTTTCCAGATGCCCTGCATGTAGTTGTAGTAGTCATTAGTACCGGCAGGATCATCGCCGTTGTATTCGAGAAAGCTCGTCATCGGCAAGCGGGTAGAATCCGGGTGGACCGTACCGTCAGGATCCCGGAACGACCGACCGGCAGCAGGCACAAGTGGGCCCTGCAGGATATCAAAGCCTAGCGCCGGCGGCGCTGCACCATATCCAGGCTCGTCAAAATTGTCAAGGTTGTAGACGTACGCCATCCGTAGCGTTGTGTCGCTGGCAACATAATCATCGCCGTAATCTCCGAGATTCACGTACGACCAGAACGCAAACCGGGCGTCGCGGAGACGCTCCGTACCCCTGTGTGTCAATTTGAACCGGTAGATGGTGCTGTTTCGAAGGTCGCCGACGTGCGCGAACGCAGACGCAGACGCCCGGATTTCGAGACCAATTGGAGGCAAGCCGGGATCATCACCCTCGTTGCCTGAATCGTTCATGATCCACCAAGCCATCTGGTCGCCTTCGATATCAGGTCGATCACCGCCGTGAAGATCATAGTTACCTGCAATTCCGTCACCGTCGACGACCGGCGCACCAAGATCTACGGGCCACTCTGCAAGATCGATAGCCGATTCACCACTGGAATCAAACTCGGCGACGTCGTCACGGCTGACCAGGTAGATGCGATCATAGATAGAACAGTCCGCAGGGGGCCTCCCGTCCACGCTTAAGGGCCCCGGCCAGAGCTCACGCTGCTGAAATGTGTTGGCAATCTTCTTGAGTCCTTGACTTGTCCTTCCGACAATCCAGATCCCCGAGATCACGGTAGGCAACTGCGTCCCGGCGTCTGCCGCAGGCACGTTGTAAACAAATCCGTCACTTCCACCAAAGAGCCCGCCATTGTTGTAAAGCCGGGCGCGAACGTTGCCGACATCAAGATCCGTTGTTGCCGTTCCGACAACACAATTGCCCGGCGTCTGGGCTTTCGCTGACTTCTCGGCTACGCCCACGCACGCAACAGTCGCCAATATGACGTGAGCGGCCAGGCGTTTTGTTACATGTCGTCTAATCATTCATCGGGCCTCGACTACGGTGCCGCCAATTACGACACCAAACTTTACGATGCGGCTTCCAACACCCGGCACGTCGACATGCACGAGGTACACCCCGCTGCCGATCTTCCTGCCATGGTCATTGGTGAGATCCCACTCGAAGTACGTTTCAGGTCCGTTCTTCTCGAGCGTCGTGACCAGCGTTCCGCTGACCGAAAACACACGGATCGTAGCGACCTCGGGCATGCCGGTGAAGCGAACCAGGTCCTCATTGGTATTCACCTCGTACGAGGATCCGCCCTTGTACGGGTTCGGCACAATGCCGATATCCTCCAACGCCGCCACCTCCTGCGCCGCGTCCGGTGCCGTCACGCCGAGTCCTCTCGTCGAAAACGAAAACGTGTCACCGGGCATCGCCGGTTTGTGGGTCACGATCCGAAAAACCGTACCCTCCTCCGGCAGGTCCATGTTGTACGGACCGGGCACCGCACCCCCGTCCCAGTTCACGAGCACCGTTCGCGCTAAAACCTCGTGTACAACCATGGCTTCTCTTTCCGGCGCGATCACCTCGCCTTCAACTGCCCCGTCGAACACAGCATCGTAACCGGCCGATCCCGTAGACTCATCTTCCGGCGTGTAGAAGTAGACCCAATCGGTAAACGGGTCGTCACTTCCATCCGAAACACCGTGATCGATACTACCGAGATCGTACTCCTCCGCGACGGTCCCTGCGCCGCAGGCGTCCTCGCAGATAATCGGAATCAGCCGAACGTCATCGCTCGAATCGTCCGGAGTTGCTACCCCCGTTCGCCAGAGTTCGAATGGCACTTGCACGATCACGCCGTCGTTGAATCCCCGGTAAGCAAATCCGCCGGCCGCGGTGAAGCGCATTTCGTAGTCGTAGAATCCGACGAACGCGATGTTGTTGTTGCGAAGCGACCTGCTGAGAAAGGTCGCGTACGTTCCATCATTTGCACCGCCGCCCACATTCATGACCCACCGCCCGACGCCCGTGCTCTGCTGTCGCGACGACGGGCGGTCGTTGACTCCGTCCGGAGGCGATCCGTCGATCGTCGGGAAGCCGTTATTATTGATCGCCAGCGTACCCATCTCCGGCGGATCCAGGGGTCCCGACGCGTTCGCCGTCACGAGGAACTGCCGGATCCCGGGATCGGTCGCTGCGACATTCAGCCGCAGTCCGTCGAAAACAGCAACACTTTCCCGAAGTGGCAGCGGGATATCCGATGCCGATCCGTCGAGCACCGTCGTGCCGTCGCGCAGAACGTCGTACGTCAGACAGTCAGGTCCGTCCTGGCAAGTATAGTTGTAGAACCGGACAGTGTAGTCGGCGTCCACAACAGCAGCCGGATCGACCACGTCAACCGAAACCGTTTCGTCGCCAATGTTCCGGCCGGGAACGGCGATGATGTCCGGTGTTGACAGATCCATCGCAAGGACAACGGCAGAATCGGAAATAGCGCCACGTGGATGGCCCGGAACGGCCGACGCTGTTGCCAGCGGACCCCTCAGAATCCTCGACGTCTCCGTGTCTCCATTGTACGCGTAGCCAAGAACGCCAAAGTAGTATTCGGTGTAGTTGTTGAGGCCCTCGATGCGATGGTGATGCTGAATCCCCGAATCGGTGCCCCGCGCAACAACATCGACAAGACCGTTGGCGGTTGTTTCCCGGACCCGCTCGACACCGTTGTCGATGTCGTACACCGCCAGCAGTTCGGCATCAGGCAGGTTATAGGCGTCAGACGGGAACTGGTACACCTCGTAGCCCTCCAAGTCGTAGGTGAAATCGGGACCGAGCGAAAACGGATTCACCGCCTCGAACGACTCGAGATAGTTGTTGCCGGCAGCTGCGTTACGCCAACTCAGCATCACACCTCCGTCCTGGGGCGTCGCGGTAACAAGTGGCGCATCCGGTCCGTCGGGTAATCTAAAGCCGGCATCATACGCACGCTGCAGCATGGCATCCACCCGACGCAGCTTTGTGATCGAATCGATGTTGTTGAGCCCACGCGCCCAAGGCATTCCAAAGGAGATTACCTGGGTATCTCCGGGCTGCATCTCGAACGGACCCGTTGACATTAGAAATCGTCGCTCGCTCGGCGGGTTCGCCGTCCCGTCACCATCAACATTGAACTCGCTCCAGAACGATTTCGTCACGGGGTCGCCAGCGAACATGAAGTGGGCCACTCCCGAGCATGTAGCCGGAGAAAAAAATGGATGACCAACACCTCCTTCGCACATGGGCACGTTGTCCTGCCAGATTCCTTGCAGGTAGTTATACCAATCTGTCGTCTGGCCCCGCGGATTGCCGATGACCGAGCTGTCACCGTTGTAGTAGAGCAAACGCGTCATCGTCAGGCTCGTCGTATCCACGTGCCTGGTGCCATCCGGATCCAGATAGGAATTGCCCGGCAAAGGCACTAGCGGTCCCTGGACAAAGTCGATCCCGATCGCAGGAGCCGGACTTCCGTATCCATCTCCTCCCTCGTCAATGTTATCGGCGTTGTAGGTGTAACCCATGCCGAGCGTGGTATCACTTCCGACGTAATCGTCGGTCGCGTTTCCAAGGTCCATGTCGGCGTAGATGCCGAACCAGGCATCCGTGAACGGATCCTTGCCTCGATACGTCAGTTCGTATCGATAGAAGGTTGCGTTCCCGATGTCACCTGCCTTCGCAAATGCGAATGCCGACACGCGGATCTCGATACCAATCGGCGGTGTGCCGGTATTCTCGTGCTCGGCGCCGACGTCATTCATTATCCACCACGCCATCTGATCGCCGGTGATATCCGGACGATCGCCGCCCTCGAGATTGTAGTTTCCTTGCACGCCGTCGCCGTCGACAACGGGCGCGCCAAGATCGGCTGGCCAGTTTGCGAGATCCGGAATTGGATCGCCGCCTGCGTCATAGGCCGCGATATCGTCGCGGCTGACGAGATAGATGTGGTCGTACTTCGAACAGTCGGAAGGCGGATTCCCGTTCTCATCCAACGGCCCGGGCCAGTACTCCCAATTCCCGTAAGCCTGTGCCGCCAGGCGAATCTGCGGACCGGTCCGACCTCCAATCCAGATGCCTTGGGCGAAGACGGCATTCGGTGAAATCGGGCTGCCCTCCTCCGCCTTGGGAACGTTGTAGACGTTGGCGGCTCCGTTCCAGAACAGACCGCCCGTATTGTACAGCCGCGCCCGAACGTTGCCGATGTCGAGGTCTGCCGTTGCACGTCCAAGCCGACAGTTGCCGGGCGTCTGAGCGTGCGCTGCCACTGCACCCATTAGCCACAGGCCGACCAGCATCACGACGCGCCGCGCTCCTGACCCCCGACGCCGACAACGCGAGACGCAACGTCCCGCCAACGATATCATCGTTCGATTCAGCATTCAGTCCAACGGAAGTCCTGATCCGCCGATCACCACGCCGAACTTCACGACATGCGTGCCGACCTCCGGCACGTCAACGTGCACGAGGTACACGCCACTGCCGATCTTCCGGCCATAGTCGTTCGTCAGGTCCCACTCGAAGTAGCGATTCGGGTCGGACTTCTCCAACGTCGTTACCAGCGTACCGCTTACAGTGAACACGCGGATCGTCGCGACATCGGGCATGTTCGTGAAGCGGACGACGTCACGATCGCTGACAACTTCGTACGCCGAGCCGCCCTTGTACGGATTCGGAACGATGCCAATCTCATCGAGCGCCGCTACCTGACGCGCCGCGTCCTGTGCCGTCACACCGAGCCCATCCGTCGAGAAGGTGAATGAGTCGCCCGATTGAATCGGCTTGTAGGTAACAATCCGAAATACCGTCCCGGTCTCCGGCAGCGGCATGTTGTACGGACCCGGAGTAGTGCCGCCATTCCAGTTGACCAACACCATCGCGGCAAACAGCTCGTGTCCAACCAGTGCTTGCTTGTCTGCCGCGAGCGACTCCCCGGCAGCAGCTCCCTCGAACACCGCGTCATAGCCGATCGTCCCGGCCGACTCGTCTTCGGGGAGATACCAGTAGAACCAATCGGTGAACGGATCATTGTCACCACCAGAGACGCCATGATCAGTCGTGCCAAGGTCAAACTGACCGGATTCCGTCCCGGCACCGCACGCTTCCTCGCACAGAATTGGAATCAGCCGTACGTCATCGCTCGGGTCGTCCGGCGTATTCACGCCCGTGCGCCAGAGCTCAAAAGGCACACTTACGACCACGTCATCGCCGAATCCGCGATACGCAAATCCGCCCTCCGCCGTGAAGCGCATCTCGTAGTCGGAAATGCCGACGAAGTCGATGTTGTTGTTCCTCAGCGATCGAGACAGAAAGGTCGCGTACGTTCCATCATTCGCCCCGCCTCCCACGTTCATCCCCCAGCCTGCAAAGCCTGTCGGAGCCGTTGCCTGTTGGCGCTGGCCGTCGGGCCTGTCATTGTCGCGATCCGAATTGGGTGGAAGGCCGTCCCGGGTCGGAAAGCCGTTGCTATTGAATGCAAACGTCCCGATTTCAGGAGGATCGAGAACGCCTGCCGCATTTCGGGTAACCAGGAAATGCTTGAGACCAACGGCCGGACCGGTAACACTGAACCGAAGCCCATCGATCACCGCGAGCCCTTCCTTCTGCGGGACCGGACTGTCGGATGCAGAACCGTCCAGCACCGCGAGGCCGTCCCGAAGGATATCAAAGGTCACGTCGGCGGTGCTCGGAGCTGTATCTGCCGTTTCGAAGTCGCGGGCCCGCACCTCATACGTGGCATCAACCACTGCTGCCGGATCGACAATGTCGATCGACACGCTGCCTTCGCCTACGTTTGTCCCCGGCGTCGCAACTATGTCGGGTGAAGTGAGATCATGGGCGAGAGCAGCCGCGCTGTCTGCAACCGATCCGGCAAGCTTCGCAGGGATCACGCTGACGAATCCCATAGGGCCGCGGATCACCCTGTCCGCCTCGGAATCGCTGTTGTAGGCATACCCTCGTACGCCGAAGTAGTATTCACGGTAGTTGTCGAGTTCGTCGACGGCAAGGTGATGCTGGAGCCCCGAGTCCGTTCCGCGCGCAACGATCTTGACGAATCCGTCAGGCGTCGACTCCCGCACCTCCTTCACGTCATTGTCCAAATCGAGGACGGCGATCAGCGAGGCATCCTGCTGATTGAAGTTGGCACTCGGGAACTGATACACTTCGTAACCCTCGAAGCTATACGTGTAATCCGGTCCTTTCGAGAAGGGCGCCGTCGCGTCGTACTCGTCGAAGGCATTGTTGCCCGCCGGATCGTTACGCCAGCTCAATGTGGCGCCGCGGTCGCGTGGCGTTGCGGAAACGGTCGGTGCATCCGGTGGTTCGGGCAGTTGGAAGCCGGCATCGAAGGCGTTCTGGAGGAGCTCGTCAGCTCGCCGCAGCTGCGTAACGGAATCGAGGTTGTCAAGGCCGCGCGCCCACGCGATTCCGACCACAATCTCCTGCGTGTCTCCCGGGTTCATCTCAAACGGACCGGTCGAGAGCAGGAATCGCCGATCACTGGGAGGGTTGGCGCGTCCTTCGCCATCCGTATTGAATTCGCTCCAGTAGGACTTCGTCACCGGGTCGCCCGGCCACATGAAATGCGCAACACCCGTACAGGGCTCTCCGTTCGGCCATGGATAGCCAATGCCCCCGTAGCACATTGGCGTACCATCTGTCCAGATGCCTTGAAGCATTGAATACCAATTCGTCGTGTTACCACGAGGCCCCCCAGTGTAGGAGGCGTCACTGTTGTAGTACATAAACCGGGTCGCCCCGATTCGTACCGAGTCCACATGATCTGTACCGTCCGGGTCGATGTGCGTCGACCCGGGTGACGGGACGAGGGGACCCTGAAGAAAATCGTAGCCAAGGGCGGGCGGCGGACTGCCGTATCCATCCGAGCCCTCGTCGTCGTTGTCGCCGTTGTAGACGAATCCCATGCCCAGGGTCGTGTCACTGCCGACGTAATCGTCTGTAGCGTTCCCAAGATCCGGATCCACCCAGGTTCCGAACCACGCTTCGGTGAATGGCCGAGCGCCCTTGTACAGAATCTTGAATCGGTAACCCGTGGCGTTACCGATATCGCCCGCCTTGGCAAAGGCAAAGGCTGACACTTGCAGCTCCATACCGATCGGAGCATTGCCCGTGTTTCTGTGCACGTTCCCGACGTCGTTCATGACCCACCAGGCCATCTGATCACCTAGAATCTCGGGCCGATCGCCTCCATCAAGATTGTAGTTCCCCGGCACGCCATCGCCATCGATCACGGGTGCGCCGAGTTCGACGGGCCAGTTGACGAGATCGGGTATGGGATCGCCGCCGGCCTCGAAGTCGGCGATGTCATTGCGACTGACGAGATAGATGTGGTCGTACGCGGAGCAGTCGGACGGAGGATTGCCATTGTCGTCGAGCGGCCCCGGCCAGTACTCCCATTGTCCGTACTGCTGTGCCGCTTGCCGAACCTCCCCGTCGACCTGACCGGCGATCCAGATGCCGGATGCAAAGATACCGTTCGGCGAAATCGGTTGGTCATCATCTGCCTTCGGCACGTTGTATACGTTTCCGGATCCGCGCCAGAAGAGCCCGCCGTTGTTGTACAGTCGCGCCCGAACATTGCCGATGTCAAGGTCGACGGTTGCGTCACCGAGCTCACACGTTCCCGGCGTCTGAGCACGCGTTGCGGCCGTTGGGACGAAACCAGCCAGAATCAAAACTGTCGCCCCAATCAAGCGCAATCTACCCGAGGTCTCGCCCGGGCACCCTCGAAGTCCAGCGTCGATGCAATGCATACAACCACCAACAGTTACTGCACAGAAATACCGGCACCTCCGATCACCACACCAAACTTGATGACGTGGCTTCCGACATTCGGAACGTCAACATGCACGAGATAAACCCCGCTGCCGATCTTTCGCCCATAATCGTTCGTCAGGTCCCAGTCGAAGTACCGATCCGGATCATTCTTCTCGAGTGTTGCCACGAGCGTCCCACTCACGGCGAACACCCGAATCGTCGCAACCTCCGGCATATTCGTGAACCGGACCACGTCCTGCTCGCTGCTCACCTCGTACGCCGAGCCGCCCTTGTAGGGATTGGGCACCATGCCAATCTCTTCCAGTGCCGCAACCTCGCGTGCCACATCCGGCGCCGTCACGCCGAGCCCATCCGTTGAAAAGCTGTACGAGTCTGCGGGTTGACTCGGCTTGAAGGTCTCGATTCGAAAGATCGTCCCCTCCTCAGGCAACGGCATGTTGTACGGTCCGGGAACGTCACCACCGTTCCAGTTCACCAGCACGGTGCGCGCAAAGAGTTCGTGGACAACCATCGCGTCCTTGTCAGCCGCGATCTCCGTGCCGGCGACGGCATCGTCAAATACGGCGTCATACCCCGCAGTGCCCGCCGACTCATCTTCCGGGGTGTACCAGTACACCCAATCAGTAAACGGATCATTCTGCCCGCCCGAGACACCGTGATCCGTCGTGCCAAGATCGTACTGCTGTGCCGTCGTTCCGGCGCCACAGGCTTCCTCACAGAGGATCGGGATCAGGCGAACGTCGTCGCCAGGATCATCGGGCGTTCGAATGCCCGTCCGCCACAACTCGAACGGCACGCGCACGATGACTCCGTCGTTAAAACCACGGTAACCGAATCCCCCCTCCGCGGTAAAGCGCATCTCGTAGTCGTAAACGCCGATGAAGTCGAGGTTGTTGTTTCGTAGCGACCGCGACTCGAATGTCGTGTAGGTTCCGTCGTTGGCGCCGCCGCCAACGTTCATACCCCATCCGGCAAACCCATCCGGCGCCGTCGATTGTTGTCGGGCTCCGTCCGGCCGATCGTGCCCGTCAAAGAAGGGAAAGCCGTTCCTGTTAAAGGCGAGCGTCCCCATCTCAGGCGGATCGAGCGGGCCCGCTGCGTTTTGCGTCACGAGGAAGTACTTGATCCCGGCATCCGGACCAGTAACGCTGAAGCGGAGTCCGTCCAGGACCATGAGGCTCTCCTTCTGTGGGAGCGGATCACCAGAAGCAGAGCCATCCAGAATGAGAGCTTCATCACGAAGGATGTCGAAGGTCAGGCTTGCGGACGTAGCTGACGAATCGGCGCGATCCATGTCGCGGAATCGCACCTCATAAGTGGCATCAACAACCGACGCCGGATCCACGACGTCTACTGCCACTCTCCCGTCACCCTTGTTGGTCGGTGCCGCCACGGCAACGATATCCGTTGAATCGAAATCGGCTGCAAGCACCACGGCGCTGTCCGCAACCGAACCGGCAAGCGCCGTAGGAATGACCGACACGGTTCCCATCGGTCCGCGAAGCACCCTGCCGACATCGGTGTCGCCGTTGTACGCGTAGCCGCGAACGCCGAAGTAGTATTCCGAATAGTTCTTGAGCCCCTCGACAACAAAGTGATGCTGCACGCCGGAGTCGGTGCCTTCAGCAACGATACGGACGAACCCGTCGATCGTCGTCTCGCGGACTTCCTTCACGCGGTTAGCCTCATCGAACACAGCGAGGCGTGTTGCCTCATTCGGGTCAAAGCTCGCCGACGGGAACTGGTACACTTCGTATCCCTCGAAACTGTAGTTGTAGTCGGGTCCGTACGAAAACGGGCTGACGGCATCAAACCGTTCGACGTAGTTATTGCTGTTCGGGTCGTTCCGCCACGTCAACGTGACACCGCCGTCGTGAGGTGAGGCAGACACCTCGGGTGCGTCTGGGCCGTCCGGAAGACGGAAGCCTGCCTCGAATGCGCGCTGAACCACTTCCGACGCCTGGCGCATCTTTGTAACGGAGTCGAGGTTGTCAATGCCGCGAGCCCACACAATTCCGTAAACGATCTCCTGTGTGTCACCCGGATTCATGACGAACGGACCCGTTGTCAAGATCAATCGTCGATCACTTGGCGGATTTGACGTGCCTTCATCGTCGACATTAAACTCGCTCCAGTAGGATTTCGTAACCGGATCGCCCGGATACATGTAGTGGGCGACTCCTTCGCAGCCAGGAAAGCCCGGATATCCAAACCGGCCGAAGCACATCGGCGTGCCGTCCTGCCAGATACCCCGCAGATAGTTGTACCAATCGGTTGTTTGACCGCGAGGGTTGCCCCAGTACGAGCCATCCCCGTTGTAGTACAGAAAGCGTGTCATCTGGAGCCGTGTCGAATCCGTATGGACGGTTCCGTCAGGATCCGTATGTGATTCGCCAGGCGACGCAACAAGCGGACCCTGATAGAAGTCGTATCCAAGTGCCGGTGCCGGTGTGCCGTATCCGTCGGAGCCTTCGTCGTCGTTGTCGGCGTTGTACACGAACCCGAGCCCGAGCGTCGTATCGCTCCCCACGTAGTCGTCGGTTGCATTGCCAAGGTCCGGATCCGACCAGATTCCAAACCACGCATCGGTCAACGGTTGGGCACCTTTGTAGATAATTTTGTAGCGGTAGGCGGTGCTGTTTCCGATGTCGCCAGGTCGCGCGAATGCAAACGCCGACACCTGCAGCTCAATACCAATGGGCGGTGTGCCGGTGTTTTCGTGGACGTTGCCGACATCATTCATCACCCACCACGCCATTTGATCGCCGAGGATGTCCGGGCGGTCGCCT
>JAGQWL010000261.1 GCA_020437385.1 Bacteroidota bacterium | reverse complement strand
GCTCTGCGGCATTCGCGTTGACCGCTTCAAGGTGATCGTCTACACGCTCGGCGGATTGCTGACGGGCGTTGCGGGCGTGATGCAGTACGGCTACCTGACGGTCGGCGATCCCACCTCCGCGGTCGGGCTCGAGCTGGATATCATCGCTGCAGTTGTCATCGGGGGCGGCTCGTTGAACGGAGGCGAAGGCAGTGCCGCGGGGTCGATCATCGGCGCGCTGATCATGGCCGTGCTGCGCAATGGCTGCAACATGCTCGGCGTCCCGAACTTCGTTCAGGAGATCATCATCGGCGCGATCATCGTCGGCGCTGTGCTGGTCGATCAACAGAAGCACCGGCTCCGTTAGACCGCTCGCGACACAAACCGTCCTCACTACAACCCTGTCGCTTCGCGAAGCTGTCATCAGTTGTCATCCCGAGCCGCTGCAGCTTCCTCGAGGCACAGCAACTACCCTCGGGACCTCATAGGACCGCATCCTCGAATCGCGACGCCCTCCTATCTTCTTATCTTCCTATCTTCTTCGATTCCGCGATCGAAGATCGCGACAGATCATGCGGTGTCAAATCGATCGAGGTTCATCACCTTGTCCCAGGCGGCAACGAAGTCCTTCACGAACTTCTCCTGTGCGTCCTGACTACCATACACCTCGGCGAGCGCCCGAAGAACCGAGTTCGATCCAAAGATCAGATCAACCCTCGTGCCTGTCCACTTCACGTCGCCGGTCTTCCGGTCGTAACCCTCGAACAGCACTTCGTCCTTCGACGCGGGTGTCCACTTCGTCGACATGTCCAGGAGATTGACGAAGAAGTCGTTTGTCAGGGTTCCGGGCCGCTTCGTGAACACGCCATGCTGCTCTCCACCGGCATTTGCACCCAGTACACGCATGCCACCAACGAGAACCGTCATCTCCGGCGCCGTCAAAGTCAGCAGTTGCGCCTTGTCGATCAGCAGCTCCTCGGCCGGAATGCTGTAGATCTCTTTCTGGTAGTTCCGGAAACCATCAGCAATCGGCTCCAGGTACGTAAACGACTCGACATCCGTCTGTTCTGCGGATGCATCCATGCGTCCCGGCGTGAAGGGCACTGTAACGGCAACGCCGGCATCCTTCGCGGCTTTCTCAACCGCCGCACAGCCGCCGAGAACAATCAGGTCCGCCAGCGATACCTTTTTCCCGCCGGACTGCGAGTCGTTGAATGCCTTCTGTACGCCCTCCAGCTTGTCCAGAACCCCGGCAAGCTGCTCCGGATTGTTGACATCCCAATCCTTCTGCGGCGCCAGACGAATGCGAGCGCCGTTTGCACCACCGCGCTTGTCGGATCCCCGGAACGTGGAGGCGGACGCCCAGGCGGTCGACACCAGTTCCGAAACCGACAGCCCCGTATCCAGGATGCGTTGCTTCAATTCAGCAACATCGCTCTCGTTGACGAGCGGATGGTCAACTTCCGGGATCGGATCCTGCCAGATAAGTTCCTCTTCCGGGACTTCGGGACCGAGGTACCGGGAACGCGGGCCCATGTCACGGTGCGTCAGCTTGAACCAGGCGCGTGCGAAGGCATCAGCAAATTCGTCAGGGTTCTCCATGAACCGCCGGGAAATCTTCTCGTACGCCGGATCAAAACGCAACGACAAGTCGGTCGTCAGCATCTTCGGCGCGATCCGCTTCGACGGGTCGTGGGCATGCGGGACCGTTCCCTCACCTGCACCATGCTTGGGACGCCACTGGTGGGCTCCCGCAGGACTCTTCTCCAACTCCCATTCAAAGCTGAAGAGATTCCAGAAAAAGTTGTTGCTCCACTTGGTCGGCGTCGTCGTCCAGGTCACCTCGAGGCCGCTGGTGATCGAGTCGCCGCCTACTCCCGAGCCGAAGCTGCTCGTCCATCCGAGACCTTGTTCCGCAATGCTCGCACCCTCCGGTTCAACACCGACATGCGTCGCCGGAGCAGCGCCGTGCGTCTTTCCAAACGTATGTCCGCCGGCAATGAGTGCCACCGTTTCTTCGTCGTTCATCGCCATACGCGCAAACGTCTCGCGGATGTCGACGGCGGCCTTCACGGGATCCGGCTCGCCGTTCGGTCCTTCCGGATTCACGTAAATAAGACCCATCTGCACCGCCGCGAGCGGGTTTTCCAGATCGCGCTCTCCCGAGTAACGGTTGTCGTCGAGCCACGCCTTCTCCGCGCCCCAGTACACGTCCTGATCCGGCTCCCAGACATCCGCACGGCCGCCGGCAAAACCAAACGTCTTGAAGCCCATCGTTTCGAGGGCCACGTTACCGGCGAGAATCATCAGATCCGCCCACGAAATCTTGCGACCATACTTCTGTTTGATCGGCCACAGCAGGCGGCGAGCCTTGTCCAGGCTGACGTTGTCCGGCCAGCTATTGAGCGGTGCAAAGCGCTGTTGACCGCGTCCGCCGCCGCCGCGACCGTCAGCGGTGCGATACGTACCCGCGCTGTGCCACGCCATGCGAACAAACAGCGGACCGTAGTGCCCGAAATCTGCAGGCCACCAGTCCTGCGAATCCGTCATCACCGCCGCAAGGTCCTTCTTGACGGCAGCGAGGTCGAGCTTCTTGAACTCCTCCGCGTAATCAAAGTCCTCACCCATCGGATTCGAGCGGGCAGAATGCTGATTCAGAAGATCAATCTTCAGCTGATTCGGCCACCAGTCGCGGTTCGACGTACCGCTGCTTGCCGTGTGGTTGAACGGGCACTTCGCTGAATTTGAAATCGGTTCTACTTGCATCTCGGGAATGGTCTTTCGAAAACGGTTATTCGGCTGGAAAAGTAAGCCTAAGATACCGCCGGGAGTGCCCTGCGTTCCAGAATCCGCAATCAAAAACCGAATCCGTCTGACAGCTGAAACGGCAAAAGCAGTCACGATGAAATTGGCGGCAATCGGCTGTGTTCGTACGTTTATCGGCAACCTCGCAACCGCACCGCTCATGGACGCTGTCGATGCCAATGAAACCACATAGCAACTCGCTCACTCGTCTTGTCCTCTTCACGTTGCTGTGGCTTGCCGGGGGAACCGCGGCGGCACAGGACTACCAGCCAAACTGGGAATCGCTCGACAGCCGATCAACGCCGCAATGGTGGACCGACGCTCGTTTCGGGATCTTCATCCACTGGGGCGTCTATGCGGTTCCGTCGTTCTCGAAAGTAGGCGAATACTCAGAATGGTACGAGCGTTACATCGTCGACGGACGTGAACCGTACAGGGAGTACCACGACAAGCGCTTCGGCACCGATTTCGCGTATGCCGACTTCGTTCCGATGTTCAAAGCAGATCTGTTCGATCCGGACCAGTGGGCGGACATCTTCAGACGTTCGGGCGCGAAGTACATCGTTCTCACGTCGAAACACCACGACGGCTTCACCTTGTGGAAAAGCGAAGAGGCCAATCGATCGTGGGGACGGCCCTGGAACGCCGTCGACGTCGGACCGCAGCGCGACCTTCTGGGTGATCTCAGTGACGCCGTTCGGCGGGCGGGCCTGAAGATGGGAATCTATTATTCGATCTACGAGTGGTTCAATCCGCTCTACAATACAGACCGTGATGTCTTCGTTGACAAACACTACATCCCGCAATTCAAGGATGTAGTTACGAACTACAAACCGTCAGTGATCTTTTCGGATGGTGAGTGGGACGCCGAGGCCGAAGCCTGGAAGAGCCAGGAAGTGCTGGCGTGGCTTTACAATGAGTCGCCCGTCAGGGACGAAGTTGTCGTCAACGACCGTTGGGGCCGCGGCACGCGGCACAAACACGGTGGTTACTACACGACGGAGTACACGTCTGGCATGGCTGATGCCGGTCATCCGTGGGAAGAGAGCCGCGGGATGGCGCATTCGTATGGCTACAGCCGAACGGAGGACATCGACGAATACAATACACCGCAGCAGCTCATTCTGATGCTTGTCGATATTGTCAGCCGTGGCGGCAACTTCCTGCTCGACATTGGCCCGACCGCCGACGGGCGCATACCGGTCATCATGCAGGAGCGCCTCCTCGAAATCGGCCGGTGGCTCGACGTCAACGGTGCGGCCATCTACGGTTCCATGCCGTGGAAACATTCGGTCCAGTGGAGCAAGGGTCAGGTCCCCGAAGAGAAACGCGGAGACTACAACGTCCAGTACGACATTCTGAAATTGACCGTCGACCCGGATCCGGGCCAGGCCGTCAAGGAAGTCTTCTTTACTCGAAATGGGACAGATCTTTTCGCGATCACACCGAGGTGGCCCGGCTCCAAACTGGTCCTGCGAGACGTGAAGGTAAAGGCGGGTGCAACGGTATCACTGCTCGGCCAGGAAGGAAACCTGAAGTGGAAACAGGACGGCGCAAACCTTGTCATCACGGTTCCGTCAGTCAATCCCGATACGATGCAGGGCATGTACGCGCATGTTTTCCGCATTTCGGGTATACGAGATTGATTCGGATGCCAACTTTGCTACTTTGACCTGTTCCATCCCTGGAACGCCCCCGATAGTTCGTCCCGATCAATCCCCCGGAACCATGCTGCCCAAATCAATTTCGCTGTTCGCCCTCGGATTGTGCTTCGTTATTGCCGCATCCGCGCAGACGCAATATGCTGAGCCCGCCCTTACCGGCAACCAAAACAACAGTGTCGCCTTTGGTTCTGCGGTGGCAATCGACGGCAACCAGATTCTCGTCGGACGAAGCGGACTGAGCCCGCTTTTTCCGGAGCCGCCGAACCAGGCGGGCTCCGTAGTAGTGTTCTCGAAGACCGGTGGTATCTGGTCGCCGAGCTACGGTCTACCTGCAGAAGGCCTCGGCCTAACTGACGGTTACGGCGCTGAGATCAGCCTCGATGGCGACGTGCTTGCGGTTGCCGCTCCCTCCGCCGGTGACGGGTGCGGACGCATCTATCTGTATTCGCGCGGGGCGTCGAGTTGGGAGTCTGCGGGATCGGTTGCCGCCGCGGATTGCTCAGGCAGAGAACATCTCGGCCAATCACTTCTCGTCAAGGGCGATCGCGTCTACGCGGGAGCGCCCGGGAGCAACAATGGATACGGAAGCGTCGTCGTTTTTCAACGGAGAAACGGCACGTGGTCGCAGACGACCGAGCTTGCCTCGTCAGATTCGTCCAGCGGATTCGGAGCGAGCCTCGCCATGACGTCGAAGGGACTCTACGTCGGCGAGCCGAATGGTCCTGATGGAGGGCGCGTGCAGTTCTTTCGAATGGATGCGACGGGTTCGTTTGCGGAACCGATGGTCATCTCGGCGCCGGACTCGACCGTATCGGTATTCGGGGCCGCTCTGGCGGTCCATGGCCCGCACGTCGGCATCGGGGCCCCGGGTATTTCGCTTACCGGCAACAACGGAAAGCCGAACGCAGGTGCGGTGGTCGTTATCGAAGAAGCGGATCCGGGCATGATGCCGAAGGTCGTCGCCACGGTCCGGATGGATGAAAGTGTCGTTGAAATGGTGCCGAACGTCGGCCCTTCGAATTTTGGTTTCGGGTCCTCTCTCGATGTGGTCGGCAACGAATTCTGGGTTGGCGGCATCCTCGACGGCCAGGGCCGCGGAGCAGTCCGAATCTTCGACATCCCGAGTAAGCCGAAGCAGATGATCGACGACCCGGAGCTGGCGGTCTTCTCGACGTTTGGAGAGAAGCTGGCCGTGGACGGCGACCTCGCAGCCGTTGTGGCGACGCGAGCGAACTTCGGAGACGGAAAGGTCTACGTCTACGAACGAAACCGGGACGGCGGATACTGGGAACGGGCTGCTGTTCTGCTTGATCAGTCGCGCACGCTCGAAGCCTCTACCGGTGAAGACGTGACCTGTGAGGACGGCCAGGCGCACGGATTCGGATGTACCGATGTCGACCTCGTTTCCTTCCTTCCCGTCACGAAGGTTGGAGCGGAACCCGGTGACATCGTGAACGATCTCTGGGGATGGACGGACGAAACCACTGGACGCGAATATGTGCTGATCGGCCACTCGTTCAGTACTTCTTTCGTCGACATCTCGGATCCTTCGAATCCGATGCTCCTTGGTACGCTTCCGGCGCACGAAGGGAGCGTGCCGAACGTGTGGCGAGACGTGAAGGTCTACAAGAACCACGCGTACATCGTCGCGGACGGTGCCGGTGATCATGGCATGCAGGTCTTCGACTTGACGCAGCTCCGCGACGTGAAGAATGCGCCGGCCACCTTCAAGGAAACGGCACACTACGACCGGATCCATTCCGCTCACAACATCGTCATCAACGAGAAGACAGGATTCGCATTCGCCGTTGGATCCAGCATGGGAGGCGAAACCTGTGGCGGCGGGCTCCACATGATCGACATCCGCGAACCGGCGAATCCCACGTTCGCCGGTTGCTTCAACGATCAGTCAACCCAGGTAAGCGGTCGCGGATACAGTCACGACGCCCAGTGCGTGATCTACTCCGGTCCGGACGACGCCTACGCGGGCCACGAAATCTGCTTCGGCTCGAACGAAACCGCCTTATCGATTGCGGATGTCACCGACAAAGACAATCCGGTTGCGATCGCGACTGTCGCTTACCCGGATGTCAGTTACGCCCATCAGGGGTGGGTGACGGATGACCAGCGGTACTTCTACATGAATGATGAGGGCGATGAGCTCGCGGGTACAACCGACGGTACGCGTACGTTGATCTGGGACATCGAAGACCTCGACGATCCGGTTTATGCGGGATCGTACACCGGTGAAACGAAGGCAAGCGATCACAACCTGTACGTGAAGGGCAATCTCATGTACGAGTCCAACTACGTCAGCGGCCTTCGGATCATCGACATCTCGAATCCAACAGCACCTGAAGAGGTTGGCCACTTCGACACGTTTCCGTGGGGTGAAAATGGCCCCGGGTACGCAGGCTCGTGGAGCAATTATCCCTACTTCTCGAGCGGTGTGATCGCCGTTTCGAGTATGAAGGAAGGGCTGTTCCTGGTTCGCTATTCGCGAAAGGCGATGCCGTGATTCAGCGGGCGTCCGCGTGAATGAATTCGCGGACGTCCACGACCGCCATTCCGGCTCGGCGGGCAGCCACAATCCCGAGGTCTCCGTCTTCGAAGACGAGACAGGCCTCCGGCCCGACGCCGATCTTTCGTGCCGCTTCCAGGAAGATGCCGGGTTGCGGCTTCGGGTCGACGGGGTCATCCGCCGTGACGATGGCGTCGAAGTACCGCACGAGCCCCACAGCATTCAGCGAACGCATGACGCTTCGCTTCTTTCCGCCGGAGGCAACCGCCATCGGAAGCCGCCCGTGGTACGCTTCGACGATCGACGTAACTTCGACGATTGGCTGCACGCTGCGCAAGAGTCGATCCGCTCGCCGGTCCTTTTCGGCTGTGAACGCATTCGTATCGATCGACCTGCCGAATCGCTTGTTGTATTCAGCGATAATCAATCGCGACGGCATTCCGTTGAAAGGCGGCAGGAAATCCGGCGGACACGACTCGCCAAAGTGCGCAAACGTTTCGTGCCAGCATGCATGATGAATCGGCATGCTGTCGACAAGCGTCCCGTCGCAGTCGAAAATCAGGCCACGAATGTCGGGGGATATTGAATTCGTCATTCCGATTGGTCTGTTAGAGCAGACCGACGTGCAGGAATCGGGCCAATTATTTCGGATTTGTCGCCCAGACGGTTGCTTCGGTTGTGAATCCTCGGTCATGCATCGCCAGCATTCCGCAGATTGTATGGGCGATATCCTCGGCGTGCAATTTTGTCGGGTTCGGAGGCGGCGTGTCGCGTCCGCTGTTGGCGGCAAACTCGGTGCGCACCTCGCTCGGGTTGACCTGCATCACACGGATATCGTGTTTTCGCAGTTCCGAGCGCCAGCACTCCGTCATCCCACCGAGTGCAAACTTGGAAGCGACGTAGGCCGTTCCGCCTGGAAATCCGCGGGACCCGGCCGTCGACGAAATGTTGACGATGTTTCCGCCACCATTCGGGATGAAATGACGGGCCGATTCCCTGGCGACAAGCATGGCACCCAGCACATTCGTCTGCCACACCGACAGGAACTCGTCGACTTCGAGGTCAAGCAACGAACTGAATCGGCCGAAGCCGGCATTGTTAATGAGCGTGTTGTATCCGCCCAGCGATTGAACAGTTGCGTCCACGAGCCGCTTGACGTCCGACTCATTTGAGACATCCGCAGGAATCGGGACCGCGCCGATTTCGTTTGCCGTTGCCTCCAGCGTTCCTTCAGAGCGGGCACAGATTGCAACCTTTGCGCCTGCCTCAATAAGCATTCGAGCCGTTTCACGGCCAATACCGGTACTTCCTCCGGTCACGAGAACTTTCGCTTCAGTCAGATCCATGGTTTCTGAGTCGGTGAGAAAAGGGTTGGCACAGTGTGGTGCGCGTTCGCACGATGCGTCTAGTAGACACCATGACGCATCGCGACCATGCAGGCGAGGATCAGCGCGAACAGCACAATTACGATCGTGTTCGTCCGCAGCACGCGTTTGATTCCGCCGGGCCTGAAGACATCTCCATCGAAGACATGGTCCCGCAGACGCGCGGCCGACACTGCGCTGATAACGACCGCAGCAATGGTCAGAATGATGGATGTCATGAACAGGTGACCGTAGCCGGTCGTTACCATTTGGTGGAAGGACTTGATCGGCCCGAACACGGTTCCGCGCAATAAGCCGATCCAGAAGACGGCCTGCGCGGCGCCTCCCATCAGGCTCGAGATGGGTTTATTGATCGAATCGAAGACCTCCAGCGCCACCTTCGGCGGACGACGCATCAGGGATGGCCAGACAATGACGGTAGCAAAGATGTAACCGCCGACCCAGACGATACCGCTGGCCACATGCAGCCACGTAACCAGTACTTGCAGGGGGTTATCCATTGAGTTAGTTGATCGGGTTGAGGGAGTCGGGCGAACTACAGGTTCAGCAGGAACCGGCACTTCTTTGTTTCGCCGATTCCGTAAAGATCGTGATCCGGGGGGATGTCGACGATCTCGAGCAGCTCGCAACCCAGCTTCTCACACGTCCGTCGCGACGGAATGTTGTCCGGATTACAGGTAATGATGACATACTCCATTCCCAATCGGGCGGCGAAAGGGAGGAGCAGTCGGACGGCACGCTCGGCAAAACCGTGACCGCGGCAATCGGCGTTGACAAAGTAGCCGATGTGGCCATTGAACAGCAACAGGTCTTCGTGAACTCCTACACGCAAGACGATTGTTCCAACCGCGGCGTCGAGTTCCTGAATTACGATATCGAAGTCGTAGGCGGGGACTTTGGCACTTCCTGCCTTGGCGGACAGCCGGCGGACGAGGCGCAGGACCAGTTCGTGTTCATTGTTACCTGTCAGTTGCAGGCTCTGGCCGGAGACGTTGCGGGAGCCCACGCGTTTGGCCGTTTACTTGACGGGGGTGGCCGCCTGGGTTCCGACGACGGTTGTCCATTCCCGAACGCGCCACGACTTAACGAGACCGTTTCGGACATATGGATCGGCGTTCGCAAAGGCCTCTGCCGCATCGGGGGAATCGGAGGAGAAAAGCAGGACGGCTGAATCGGCCGGATCAGCCAACGCGCCGCCGAGCATCAGGTCTCCAGCTTCGGCCGCTTTCCATGCAAGTTCGAGGTGTTCTGCTCGCAGCGCCTTCCGCTTTTCGAGGTAGTCGTCGGCGAGGTCGTAAAGCAGCAGATAGTGCATTGGGCTACGCGCGAATTCAGTGCATGAACGTGGCAACAGCGGTGCAGATTTGAATGTTTGAATGCCCCGGGGCCGGCACCCTCTGTCCCCACACAACAAGTTAGCCATCGCGGAGGTCCCAAACCCCGACGAAAATGCATGCAAATCCGTAATCCGTCATTGAGGGCAATTCTTTCTCCCTCCGGCTACCGCAGGTGTTCGACCGTTCAGAGGCCCGTCGATACAGCTCACCAACATCGGCGTGACGAGTCGCAACGCAGCCCTTGCGGGACTGCATCAAGAATGCTTCAATTACATTCGCTCGCGTGTGTGGACTACTCGCGGTCAAGCAAAGGGCCTCGCAGCCGGCTCCGCGCCTGATCCTCTCAGTATCCGGCCGGCGAACCCCGGCCGGGCGACTGCAGCAGAGAGGCAAAGGGGATGTTGCGGTCGCGCCCGAAGGAAAAGCCCGGTGGTCGTTCATTCGATCGCCGGGCTCCTTCGTCTTAGGTCGAAAACCCTCCGTCCGCACCCTTCGACGCTGTCCCACACTTTGTGAAGATTCATCGTGGTGCACATTCTCGATTGCACAGGGACAATGGCGGATCTATTTTAGATAAAGGAGTCCGTTATCTGTTATTAAGTACGCGGAGACACATGATCCTGTCAAGAGGTTGTGAGTACGCCATCCGGGCGAGCATCTACGTCGCCGCACACGACGAGGAGGGATTCGTCCCTATTCACGTGATTGGAAGCGAACTCGGGGTGTCAGGACATTTCCTCACGAAGATCCTGCAGCAACTGACCCAGGCGGGCATCATGAAGTCACACCGCGGACCCTCCGGAGGTGTCAGTCTTGCGCGGCCGGCCTCGAAGATTGCCTTGCACGAGATCGTCGTCGCAATTGACGGAGCTGCGTTGTTTAGTGAGTGTCTTCTTGGCCTCCCCAGTTGCAGTGATGGGAATCCGTGTCCTCTTCACGAAAAGTGGTCACGAACGCGCGGACAGCTCACCAAGACATTTCGAAGCACAAGTCTTGAATCGCTGGCCCAGATGGTCCGCAAGGACGCTCTTCGACTTTCCGCACACTAAGACACAAGATTTTTTTATGCACGTATTTAAGACAAAATACTCCGTTATCCGCTATTTCTCGTTCGGTCCGCGTGTCCTGTTTGCGACCGCCGCCCTCTGCGGACTGTTAGTCGCTCAAGGTTGCGGGAATAAGGATGAACCCGGTCCATCACCGGCGAGCGCTTCCAATCGGATGGACGAACTCACGTCCGAACAACTTCGAAACGGCATCGGACCCGTGACATCCGTTGATCTCGGCGAATACAATCCCGATCTGGCGAACGAAGGACAGGAGTTGTTCAAGATCAAGTGCAGCGCGTGCCACAAAATCGACCAGAGATACGTCGGCCCCGCTCTGAACGATGTCCTGTCCAGACGAACGCCGGCCTACGTCATGAACATGATTCTGAATCCAGAGGAAATGGTGAAGCGTCATCCGGAGGCAAAGAAGCTGCTCGCCGAGTACGCCGCGCCGATGGCGAACCAACACCTGACCCAGGAAGAAGCGCGGGCTATCGTCGAGTTTCTGCGAAACACAAACAACAACCAATCCAAGTGAAGACCTGTGAGGTCGACAGTCATGCGAAAGAACACAACCAATCGGCTTCTCATCGCCGGTGCTGCACTCGTCGCGATAACTGGCTCGCTTTTCTCGTGTCGAACCACGGGTAGCCAGTCCGGACCCATCTCCACCGACGCTGCGACTGCAGTGTACGTTCCACCGGGCTCTTATGACGAGTTCTATGCCTTCATGTCCGGAGGCTTCAGTGGACAGGTGACGGTCCATGGACTACCGTCGGGCAGGCTGATAAAGACCGTGCCTGTCTTTTCACAGCATGCCGAAAACGGCTACGGTTATTCGGAAGAAACCAAGGCGTTGCTGAACACGACCTTCGGGTTCGTTCCGTGGGATGACTCGCACCATCCCGAGCTCTCCCAGACCAACGGTGTGCCAGACGGGAGATGGCTCTTCATCAACGGAAACAACACACCGCGTATCGCGAGAATCGATCTTACCAGGTTCGAAACGGAAGAGATAATCCAGATTCCGAACTCCGCTGGCAATCACGCGTCGCCTTTCATCACTCCAAACTCCGAGTATGTTGTCGCGTCCACACGATTCAGTGTCCCCATCCCGCAGAAGGACATTTCGATCAGCGAATACAAGGGGAATTTCAAGGGAACTATCACCTTCGTGAAAGCCGATTCACCCGGTGAAATGGACATCGCCTTCCAGATTCTGGTCCCCGGATACAACTACGACCTGTCACACTCCGGAAAGGGAGCGTCGTACGGATGGTCCTTCTTCACGACCTACAATACCGAAGAGGCGAACACGCTGCTGGAAGTGAATGCATCCCGGAATGACAAGGACTTCGTGGCTGCCGTCAATTGGAAGCGGGCCGAAGAGTGTGTCGCCAATGGAAGCGCTCAAACGATGCCGGCAGACTACGTGCACAACTACGTCGACGAACGACGGATCGCCGTATCTGAGGAAAAAAGTGGTGTTAAGGTACTCAACCCTGCAGATTGTAGCGGCCTTATCTATTTCCTTCCAACTCCGAAGTCACCGCACGGCGTCGATGTCGACCCCAGTGGAGAGTACATCGTAGCAGGGGGAAAGCTGGCCACCGTAATTCCCGTTCATTCGTTTTCGAAGATGATCGCCGCGATCGAGAGCGAGTCGTTCGAAGGAGTCGTGGACGGCATCCCGGTGCTCCAATACGATGCCGTATTGGCAGGTGAAGTAGAGGATCCCGGGCTCGGGCCACTCCACACCGAATTCGATGGCAAGGGATATGCTTACACAACGGCCTTCATTTCGTCCGAGATCGTCAAATGGGAGATCGGTACGTGGAAGGTCGTCGACAGAATTCCAACCTACTACTCGGTCGGGCACCTGATGATACCTGGAGGCGACAGCCAGAAGCCGTGGGGCAAGTACATGGTGGCGCTGAACAAGATCACGAAGGACCGATACCTGCCGACGGGCCCGGAACTCGCTCATGCCGCACAGCTGATTGACATCTCCGGCGACAAGATGCGACTGCTTCTCGACTTCCCCACCATGGGCGAACCCCATTATGCCCAGGGAATAGAGGCCAGTGTAATCAAGGACAAGCAAGTGAGGATGTTTTCGATCCAGGAGAACACGAGCCCGTATGCAATAAAGAGTGAAGACGAGGCACGTGTCGAACGTGACGGGAATGAGGTGCATGTCTATATGTCAACCATCCGAACGCACTTCGTCCCGGACAATATTGAAGGCATTCGCGCAGGTGACAAGGTCTACTTCCACGTCACAAACCTCGAGCAGGACTGGGATGTCCCGCACGGCTTTGCGGTTCTCGGAGCACGGACGAGTGAACTGCTCGTCATGCCGGGTGAAACGAGAACTATTGTATGGAAGCCTCAAGGGCCCGGCGTATATC
The DNA here is from genome assembly GCA_020437385.1 of Bacteroidota bacterium. Taxonomy (GTDB): domain Bacteria; phylum Bacteroidota; class Rhodothermia; order Rhodothermales; family JABDKH01; genus JAGQWL01. The sequence continues at coordinate 3,794 of JAGQWL010000261.1, read as the reverse complement.
CGTTCTACTGTACCGACTTCTGCTCGGCTCTTCACCAGGAAATGCAGGGCTACATCCGAGTCGGCGCCGAGGGATCGACACGTCCTCTCGCCTTCTCGACGGGCAACTAGCAGCAACTGCCGCTTCGGGGCGGGGCAGGGGCCCCGCTCCCGAGCGGCGCTTCTCTCAAATCAAGATGTCGAACACGTCACGCACCCTGGTCCTACTGGCAACGTTATCGATGCTGATAGCTTTCGTCACGCCAATCTGGAAGATCAAACTCGACGCGCCGCAGTATCCCGAAGGACTCGGCATGCAGATTCGCATCAACAGCATAACTGGAGAGGGCGAAAACGATCTACAGAATATCAACGGGCTGAACCACTATATCGGTATGAAGCGGATTGAGCCCGACTCGATCCGCGAGCTGAAGCTCATGCCGTGGATTCTTGGCATCCTCGCCGCCGCAGCCCTGCTCTGTGCTGCCACCGGCAACCGTCGGTTGCTTTACCTCTGGACCGCGGCATTTCTTATTGTTGCCGTCATTGGTCTTGTCGATTTCTACTTGTGGGAGTTCGACTACGGTCACAACCTGGACCTCGAACACGCCTCGATCAAGATACCCGGCATGAGTTACCAGCCTCCTCTGCTCGGATCCAAGAAGCTCCTCAATTTCACCGCCTATTCCTGGCCGGGGATTGGAGGGCTGGCAGTGTTCGCAAGCCTCGTGATTGCGGTGGTAACATCTTTTCTGGAATTCCGGACATCCCGAAAGACGACGCTCGCATGAACTGTTCCAGACACGTTGCCGCGGCCCGCATCGGGTCAACCTGGTCTGCCCTTCTCATGCTGACCCTGCTTTCCGGATGTACTTCGGACGTTCAGCCAATTCGCTACGGGGCGGACACGTGCACCGAATGCCGCATGGTGGTCGACCAGCCTCGGTTCGCTACGACAATCCTTACGCCCAAAGGACGCACATTGAATTTCGACTCAATCGAATGCCTTGTCCAGTTCTTTCGTGCAACACAAAGCAACTACGAATCGATGGGCCATTCCAGGCTCCTCGTCTCAGTTGACGACACGGGAAAAATGATCGACGTCGAAAATGCTTTCTTTGTACGAGACGAAACCGTCCGTACGCCCATGGGCGGAGGACTCATCGCATTTGAGACGATTCGCCCCGACGCAATCAGGTGGCATGAGGTTGTTACGAGTCATCCCTAACAGTCTGTTCAGGTAGTCGTCAATGTTCGCAGTGTTGGCAATCCTTCTCGTCCAGCTCGCTCCCGGGGCGGGTACGTCCGCTTTCCGGCAGGACTCGTCGGCGGCTCACGCAATCGTTACAGAACACGCGACGTATCAGACTTGGACGGTGACGCCGACGGGGCGCCTGACAAGCGTCTCAGTTGCCGTAGCACTAGCCCAAGATGGCGATTCGATTGTGGTGCGTGCCGGCGAGTATAGCGAGCCCGTGATTGCTGTTGACAGGTCCGTAACGATAGTCGGTGAGCCCGGAGCCGTGATCAGCGGGTCCGGAGAGCACGAACTCCTTGCAGTGCTCGCGGACAACGTGACGATTTCCGGTTTGACGTTCCGCGGCGTCAAGAAATCCTTCCTGGAGGATCGATCGGCCATTCGAGTGGAAGAGGCCAGCAACTGCATTATTGACGACAATCTCTTTCTCGACAATTTCTTCGCGATCTACGTTGCGAAGTCCTCTGGCTGTATCATCGTGCGCAATACGATCAAAGGCCAGGCACGAAGAGAAACCGAAGCCGGAAACGGTATCCATCTCTGGTATTCGAAGAACGTGCAGATCACCGAGAACCGGATTTCTGGTCACCGGGACGGCATATACTTTGAGTTTGTCGAAGACTCGCGTGTAGCGGACAATACAAGCGAAAACAACTTGCGCTATGGGCTGCACTTCATGTTCTCCGATAGGTGCACGTATGAACGAAATCGATTCGTCGCCAATCACGCGGGCGTCGCAGTGATGTATTCGGAAGAAGTAGCCATCCTGAACAATTCGTTCGAGCGCAATTGGGGAACGGCGTCGTTCGGCCTGCTGATGAAAGAGATCGACAATTCGCGGATCGAGCGCAACCAGTTTATCAGCAACTCTGTCGGGATATTTTCGGAGGGATCGAACCGTTCGTCAATCGATTTGAACACGTTCTTTCGCAACGGATGGGCCATTAAGATCATGGCAAACTCGGAGGATAACCTCGTGACACGCAACAACTTCGAGCGCAACTCTTTCGACGTATCCACAAACTCGCGATCGGCGGTGAGCACCTTTCGCAACAACTACTGGGACACATACGACGGTTTCGACCTCGACCACGATGGTTTCGGCGATATGCCCCACAGACCGGTTACACTCTTTTCATTCGTCGTCGAGCAATACGAACCTGCCCTCGTTCTGCTCAACAGCCCTCTTGTGAAAGTCCTTAGTGCCACGGAAGAAGTCCTTCCCGTTCTGACACCAGCAATGTTTGTCGACGCCGCACCCAGTCTGCGGAGGTGGTCCATCTCACAACCTCAGACCGACCAGAAATGATAAGTGTCAACAACATTACCAAATCATACGGCCGCCGCGCCGTCCTCAAGTCTGTTGATTTCGCAGTGCCAGAAGGCTCAATCGCGGCATTGATGGGCCACAACGGATCTGGAAAAACCACCTTGATCAAGGTCTTGCTCGGCCTGGTTCGACCAGATTCCGGAGCCGTCTCGATTCACGGAGCCCCGATCAATGGAGACTGCAATTACCGAAACCTCATCGGGTATATGCCTCAGTCCGCAAGCTTCCCCGGACACCTAACGGTTTCGGAGGTCACCCGGCTTGTAATCGATCTTCGCAATCGGCCGGCCGATCTCGACTACGAGCTATACCACGCGTTCGGCCTGCAAGACGAGAGCTCAACCTCGATTCGTTATCTGTCTGGCGGCACAAGGCAGAAGCTGAGCGCGGCATTGGCGACACTGTTTCGACCCCGCGTAATGATTCTGGATGAACCGACAGCGTCACTCGATCCCGTTGCAGCTGCCACCCTGAAATACAAACTGCGAAGTCTGCGGACGCAGGGGACGACCATCATCGTATCGAGCCACATTGCGAGTGAGGTCGACTCTCTGTGCGACGCGCTCGTTCTGCTAAACGACGGAACGGTCGCCTTTCAGGGAAAGAAGGAGCTTCTGAAAACGCTTACCGAGACATCGAGCCTTGAAGACGCAGTTGCCGCTCGAATGAGGGCACTTTCATCACTTCGGCCGAAAGCGAATACCGCATCCAACGAATTCCTCCCATGTCCGCGTTCAGCATTATCATAAAATACCTCATCAGGGACATCGCCCGCTCGCGGATGCTGGCCTTCTACACGACCTTCTTCTTGCTGCTGTCCGAGGCATTTCTTCGATTCGGCGGAAGCGCATCGGCATTGCTCAGCCTATCCAATGTCTCGCTGCTGATCGTGCCGCTGGTAACCCTCTCGTTCGCTGTCATGCACACATACAGCCAGCAGCCTTTCCATCTCCTTCTCCTCTCGCAACCACTTGAGCGTCGAACGCTCATGCTGGGGATGTTCGTCGGACTGACAATCCCGCTGTCCGCCAGTTATGCGATCGGGATCGCTCTTCCATTCGCGCTTCGAGCATTGACTGGCGTCGATGGCACGGCGTTGATGCTGACTCTCCTGTCGGGTATCAGCCTGACCGCAGTGTTTGTCGCTATCGCCCTTACAATTGCCGTTTCAATCGACGATCATGCGAAGGGCTTCGCGTTAGCCATACTGACGTGGCTCCTCCTGACT
>JAGQWL010000260.1 GCA_020437385.1 Bacteroidota bacterium | reverse complement strand
TCGAGGAGGTCGAGAGGTTCAGGGTGATCTATTCGTGGCCTGACAGAAGGAATGAAGGAATGACGGAATGACGGAATGACGGAATGAATGGGGGAATGGGGGAATGGGGGAATGGGAGAATGGGAGAATGGGGGCCGCTCGCTTCCCTCGCTCGCGAAGTGAGCCGAGGGTAGACGGTCAGTGGTAGCATGTCCCATGTGATCCTGGGACAGCCCGATGCACGTACGGCCGTCGCCTACTGTGCTGATTTGCAAAAATGGACTCATCTTTCATTCCTTCATTCCCTCATTCATTTATTCTGGAGCACGATCTTGGATCGTGCGACACTATTTTCTTCGTTTCCGCGCGATCTTCGATCGCGCGATAAACATGCCCGACCCAACCACCCAATATTTCGAACTCCAGGGTCTCGTCCTGGAAGTGACCTGCTCGGCCGAAGTCGCCGCGGCTGTCGTGCCGATCCTCGACTACCACGGTTTTCAGGCCAGCGCCGGTGAGTCCGAAGAAGGAGCGGGGTGGACCGTCGACATCAAGGTCCGGCACGAAATCGACCCCGTACCCGTCGGCGCCGAGCCGGCCGGACAGCACGAATCCGGCCTCGCGCTTCTGCGGCACAACGGCATCCTGTATCTCTACGGCGAAAATGCGCGCGCCGACGTTTCGGCATCCGGACACCGCCTGGATGTGCAGCTCCTGAGGGAGGTCGTCGACGATCCGAAGGAACTCAATCCGATACTCTACTTCATCGTCACGTTCGCACTGCTGGCGCTCCTTCAGCGCCGGTCGCTTTATGCCATTCATGGCGCTGCCGTTTGCCGCGGTGAAGAACAGGGCATCCTGTTCGTCGGCTACAGTGATACGGGGAAGTCGACGATGACCATGGCGCTTGTTCGGCGAGGGTGGGACTATCTTTCAGACGACTCGATCTTCGTGCATGAGTCGAATGAAACAGTCGAGGCGCTTCCATTCAGACGTGACTTTGGACTCGATCCGGATGCCGACCAGTATTTTCCCGAACTCGCAGGGACGGACTCGATGCAGATGACCGACATCGAAAAACTGCGGGTCAAGGTCGATCAACTGTTTCCCGCTCAAGGACGTGAGCGGTGTATTCCGCGTGTGATTATTTTCCCGAAGATCACGGATATTGAAAGGAGCGTTCTTTCGGAAGTCGGTCAATCGGAGGCTCTCGCCCTGCTGATGCGGCAATGCAGCTTTATCGATACGGATCGGGACCTTGCTGCGGCGCAGATGAAAACACTGCAGGGCCTTGTCAGACAGTGTCGACTGTATAAATTACAGGCCGGCAGAGATCTGAAGGACGATCCGGGGAGCGTCGAGAACCTGCTTCTACCCCTTTTGGACGGCGATCCGGCTTGAGGAACTTCAGTATCAGCGTATTTGGGCCGATTTTGTTACCGTAAGCCTGTTATTCAAGGAAGCGGCCAGGACTTGAGACCGTAGGCAGGCGCGTCAGTCGCACTATCTACGACAAATTAATCTAGAACGAACGCGCTCGTCGACCATGACCACGCGATATGTCCACAATCCAAACGTTGTCTCTACCGAGACCGATGACGAGGAAGCCGTCCTCCTCGACCTGGATAGTCGGCGTTATTTTACGCTGAATCCAACCGGGGCAGTCATCTGGGAGCGCGTCGTGGCGGGGGACGACCTGAGTGGCATCGTATCGGCGGTTACCGACGCATTTGAGATCGACGACGAGGCGGCGCTCCCGTACGTCGAACTCTTCCTGTCGAGCCTGGAGAAAGAAGGTCTCGTATCCAAAGCCGAATGAACTCAGACCCGGTTACCCGGAAACCGGGTGCGCGGCCGGGCGGCAAGTCAGTTGCACACCCGGCCTGGCTAGATCAGCTCGCCGCCGAAGAAGCACTTGTACTGCTCTTGTCCCGGCCCCGAAAGCTCTTCGACAGCGTGGCCGACGTCGTTCGCGAGCTTCTTGAACGAGCTGTGGACTGGGATCGTATTCTGGATCTTTCGTCCCGACATGTCGTCTTTCCGCTCGTATATCGCAATCTCCGCAACCTCGATGGTGCGCCGGTAGACAAGTCCGCCACGGCGCGTCTCGAAGAATTGTATCACGCGAGCCATCGAAACGGATTGCTGTTGTCGCATTCGCTATTTGATCTGCAGAAGCACTTCGACAAGCAGGGCATCGATGTCCTCGTCCACAAAGGGGTAGTCGTCGGAAGCTGCTACTACGGTGAGGTCGCGGACAGGATGTTCGGCGATCTCGATCTCTTCGTCCGCCGCGAGGACGTGCCTCGAACTGCGCTCCTTCTCAACAATCTCGGCTTTCGCAATGTGGACGAGGTGCCGCATCCGGTGGAGGATCACTGGCGAACCTATCGCCTGTGGGAGCATCCGCACGGAAACGCCGTCGGCTTTGTGAAACGATTCGACCGCGGCGGACAAGTCGATGTGGATTTGCAGTGGGGTCTTGCGCCACATTATTTCACGCTGGATCTCTCGCCCGAACCGATGTGGGAACGTGCCCGGACCGTTTCGATACTGGATCACGATGTTCGCACATTCAGCGCACCCGACACCATGCTGATGTTGTGTATCCACGGAGCAAAGCATGTCTGGACAGAGATCCGACAGATCTCGGACATCGGTGCGTTTCTGTCGTCGCAGCCCGATCTTGACTGGGATGCCGTGCTGCGGATGGGGGAAACGGGATCCTGCACACGCATCGTGCTGCTCGGAGCGCGACTGGGGTCTGACGTGATGGGTGCGGACCTTCCCGCCGAGATCAGTCGGAAAGCGCATTCGCCGGAGATCGATGATCTGTTTCGGCGAATCGTGAAATGGCGCTTCCGCGAGCGTCGCGGGAGAATCAGCCGATTCCGCCAGCGCATCGCTTTCAATCAGCGGGCGAGAGACCGCCGTGCGGATAGCGTCGGGACGATTTTCTACGAAATGCGACTTGCACTCGGGTTGACCTGAAGAAGATTGGAGAAGGCCATGACGGCGTCTTCTATGACGGCCTTGCTTGACGCCTACCTGGACGATTGGGACCTGTCGGAACCGGTACTGCTTTCGGAGTCTGCTGCCAGTCAAGTGTATCGGGTGACGCGGGCAGGAGAGCTGTTGGTTCTAAAGCTGCTTGCCGATCCCGGCTCGGAAACACGCTCCGCGGCGGCAGCTTTGCGCTGGTTTGGCGGACGGGGCGCCGTCCACCTCTATCACGCTGCTGATCACGCCCACCTCGTTGAATATGCGCCGGGTGATGACCTCGTTTCGCTTGCACGATCCGGGACGATCGGAGATGAGCGCGCAACGACGATCATCGCCTCGGTTTTGCGCGTGCTCCATGAGCATGAGCCCGCACCCAACGACCGCGATGATAGACCGGAGACGTATCCCGAGGCGCTGATTGGTCTTGAAAGCTGGTTCGCCGAACTGTTCGACGTGGCAGCGGACGCCGACGAATTCAGTCGACACGTGCCGGTAGCGCTCGTCGGGCGCGCGGCCGGCGTCGCTCGCGCGCTGCTCGATGAACCATGGGAGATCCGCGTTCTCCACGGCGATGTGCACCACGGCAATATCCGCCATCATCCACAACGGGGCTGGGTTGCGATCGACCCAAAAGGACTTGTCGGCGATCGGGCATACGACTGTGCCAACGCTCTCTGTAACCCATTCTCCGCCGGTATCGCTCAAGATCCGCTCGTCCTGAGCGAGTACCGCCTCGCCGCCAATGCGGCAATCCTGGCAAGCGAGCTCGGCATCGAGCTATCGCGCATTTTGGCGTTTGCGTTCGTTCATTCGTGTCTGAGCGGGATCTGGTTCCTCGAGGACGGAGCTGCGGCCGACGCGGAGCGGGCTTTCGGCTTAGCGACGACGGCCGAGCGCCTGCTTGAAAGGGCCTGAAAGACCAAGCACCCGAATTCCCCGTTTCTTTGCGAACGAGACAGGCGGATATTTCGAAATAGTCGGGAAATCCGAGCTTTTCTGACGTATTTTACCTGACTAGTCCGGCCGCGTCAGACGGTCGTGTCTCAAGGCCGCGAGCGGCCGTTCAGAATTACGCTGTCTCAGCAAGCCGTCACCGGAAGCTGTTTCACGAAGCTGTCTCACGAAGCTGTCTCACGAAGCTGTCAACCAGCCTCTTTCGATCGAAAATACTAATCCTTCATGGAAGCAAAACGCGCGACAAGCACTGGCGAAGTGGTTCAGATTGTTGGACCTGTTATTGATGCACAATTTCCCGCCGGCCAGGTACCGGAAATCCTTGACGCCCTGACAATCGATCGGGGAGACGAGCAGCTCGTCCTCGAGGTCCAGCAGCACCTCGGCGAAAATCGGGTGCGCACGATCGCGATGGACGCGACGGAAGGCATCATGCGCGGCACGAAGGTTCTCAACACGGGTCGCCCAATCGCCATGCCGGTTGGAGAGGAGATCAAGGGTCGCCTGTTTAATGTTGTCGGCAAGGCCATCGACGGACTGCCGCAGCCGAAGGTCACCGAAAGTCGTCCGATTCACGTTGACGCGCCGAAGTTCGAAGACCTGTCGACCGCCGTCGAGATGTTCGAAACGGGGATCAAGGTTGTCGACCTTCTCGAGCCATACGCCCGTGGTGGTAAGATCGGGCTGTTCGGAGGCGCCGGTGTCGGCAAGACCGTTCTGATCCAGGAACTCATCAACAACATTGCGAAGCAGCACTCCGGCCTCAGCGTGTTTGCCGGCGTTGGCGAGCGTACGCGCGAAGGGAACGACCTGCTTCGGGAATTCCTCGAGAGCGGCGTCATCAACTACGGTGAGGCGTTTAATCACGCCATGGAGGAAGGCGACTGGGACCTGTCGAAGGTTGACTTCGAGAAGCTCTCACAGAGCCAGGCCACGCTGGTGTTCGGTCAGATGAACGAGCCGCCGGGAGCACGCGCGCGCGTGGCCCTTTCGGGACTGACCGTTGCGGAGTATTTCCGCGATCTCGGTGGCCGAGACGTGCTCTTCTTCGTCGACAACATCTTCCGGTTTACCCAGGCAGGTTCCGAAGTATCGGCCCTCCTCGGCCGAATGCCGAGCGCAGTAGGCTACCAGCCGACGCTTGCGACCGAAATGGGTGCGATGCAGGAGCGCATCACGTCGACCAAGAACGGATCGATTACTTCCGTCCAGGCGATCTACGTTCCGGCGGACGACCTCACGGACCCGGCGCCGGCGACAACGTTTGCCCACCTTGACGCGACGACGGTTCTTTCGCGACAGATCGCTTCGCTTGGGATTTATCCGGCCATCGATCCGCTTGATTCGACGAGTCGAATCCTCGATGCCCGAATCCTCGGCAACGAACACTACAACACCGCACAGGAAACGAAGGTGCTTCTCCAGCGCTACAAGGAGCTGCAGGACATCATCGCCATCCTCGGCATGGACGAACTCAGTGACGAAGACAAGCTCGTTGTTGGCCGGGCGCGACGTGCGCAGCGCTACATGAGCCAGCCGTTCTTTGTGGCGGAGCAGTTTACCGGGACCCCGGGCAAGTACGTCAAGATCGACGATACCATCCGAGGCTTCCGCATGATCCTCGACGGCGAACTCGACCATCTTCCGGAAGGTGCCTTCATGTACAAGGGCGCCATCGAAGAAGTCATAGAGGCCGGTGAGAAGATGCTCGCTACCGCCTGACAAGGGACGACAACGAGAAAGCAGACCAGAATATTATGGCGGGAACGTTGTATGTAGAGATCGTGTCGCCGGGCGGCGCCGTGTTTCGCGGCGAAGCCGTAAGCGTGACGGCGCCGGGTGTGGAAGGATCGTTTCAGGTCCTGCCCGGCCACTCCGCGCTCATCGCTGCGTGCGAGATCGGTCTCATTTCCCTGACCTTACCGGACGGCAAAGACCTCGTTTTTGCGACATCGGGTGGATTCGTGGAGGTAGTGGATGACCACGTCACGGTTCTCGCCGAAACGGCGGAGCCTGGATCCGCAATCGACATCGAACGCGCGAAAGAGGCCGAGACGCGTGCTGCCGAGCAGTTGAGGAATGCCTCCTCGGAAGAGCGTGAGGAGGCGATGAAGGCGCTCCAGCGAGCCCGGAATCGTCTCCGCGTTTCAATGGGTTCGGTCGGCCGAGAGCTATAGTCGCGCGATCTGCGATCGCGCGGAATCAATTCCGACGTGAACCTCTCTGATCTCCACACTCCCGCAGTCCTGCTCGAGCAGAGCCGCGTTCGGGCGAACATCGAACGGATGCAGCAGCTCGCGGATGAAAATGGCGTCGCCCTTCGTCCGCATACAAAGACCCACCGGTCCGTACGCCTCGCCAAGTGGCAGCTCGAGGCCGGTGCCAGAGGCATTACCGTTGCCAAGGTTGGTGAGGCAGAAGTTTTTGCGCAAGCGGGCATTTCTGACATCCGAATCGCCTACTGTGTGGTTGGCGAAGAGAAGTGGCAGCGAATCGCGGCGCTCAGCCGACAGTCCCGCGTAAGCTTCTGTGTCGACTCGGAGTACGCGGCTCGACGGGCTTCAGCAGTCTTCCAGGAGGCTGGAGTTGCAATTCCGGTACTTGTCGAAATCGATGCCGGCTACGGTCGATGTGGGGCGCTCTGGAGTGGCGACGAACCAATCAAGCTTGCGAAATTGGTGGCGGAGCTTCCTGGACTTTCGTTCGAAGGCATCCTGACACACGCGGGCAACAGCTACTTCGGTCCGCAGTCCGATGGCGAAACACTGGAAGCAGCCTTGCGACGTGCGTCGGATGAAGAGCGGGATCGCATGATCGATCTGGGCGTGCGGCTTGATAAGGCAGGTGTCCAACCGGCTGTCATCAGCATCGGGTCGACGCCGTCGATGCGCTATTTCACGAACACGACGCGCGGCGACATCACGATAACGGAGATTCGCCCGGGCAACTACATCTTCAACGATGTCGTGCAGGTCAATCTCGGCGTTGCATCGCTGACGTACTGCGCCCAGACCGTACTTGCCACCGTCGTTTCGCTTCATCGCAATGACGACGGGAGCGAACGATTCTTTCTGGATGCCGGCAAGAAGGTGCTCACGAGCGACCGAGCCTTTCGCAGCGCAGGCTACGGACAGCTTCTGTATAATGCACGTGTGATGGTGCCAATGCCGCATGCCGAGATCAACGGGCTGTCGGAGGAGCACGGCTGGGTTCGCGTACCGGGCGGTGCTACGGTCGAAGTTGGTGATCGCGTTCGCGTTGTTCCGAATCACGCCTGTGTTGTGATGAACACACAGCGGAACGTCTACCTCGTAGATGGCGACGAGGTGGTTGAGGAAATTTCGATCGACGCGCAGTCCGCTTCTACCTAGCGCGTTACAACGGTCAACTGCACGATTCGACCGAAGCGGATCCGGCGGCCGTGACAGCGGTAAGTAACAAATCCGCAGTGGCCGACAACCTGCGTGAGGTCGGCAAGGAACGAATCAGAAACGAATCAGAATCGATTCAGCAACGAATCAACGTAAACGGATTGGAGTATGGCGGGCCACAATAAATGGTCTAAGATCAAGCGCGGAAAGGCCGTCGCGGACGCTCGGCGCTCAAAGGTTTGGGCACGCATCACGCGTGACATCATCAACGCCGCCCGCGAAGGTGGCGGTGACCCTGGTGCCAATTCGCGGCTTGGGCTCGCGGTCGACAAGGCCAAAGCGGAGAACATGCCGAAGGACAACATCGAGCGGGCGATCAAACGGGGCACGGGAGAGATCGAGGCGCAGGATTACGTCGAAGCGACCTACGAGGGTTACGGTCCGCACGGCATCGCGATCATTGTTGAATCGCTGACCGACAACACGAACCGGACCGTTGCCGATGTGCGCCACATTTTTTCCAAGGCCGGCGGAAGCCTCGGCCAGACAGGATCTGTTGCGTTTCAGTTTAACCGATTGGGTGTACTGGAGGTCAAGGCCGATTCGATCTCCGAAGATCAGCTCTTCGAACTGGTCGCAGACGCGGGCGCGGAGGATCTGGTTCTTGAAGACGACACGTTCTACGTTCGCACGCCGGTAGAGGCCTTTGGCGCGGTTCAGGAAGCCCTGCGCGAAGCGGGCGTCAAGACGGAAGAGGCAGGGCTTCAGCGCGAGCCGACCACGACGGTCCATCTTGAAGCGGACGCGGCGCGCAAGGTGGCTTCGTTGATCGAAAAGCTGGAAGATCACCAGGACGTGCAGGCAGTGTATTCGACGCTCGAGTTGGACGACGCGACGATCGAGGCGCTTGCCTGATGATTATTCTCGGCGTGGACCCTGGCTCGCGTTTCACCGGATACGGTGTTGTCGAGGTCGACGGATCCGCGACGACGGTGATTGAGTACGGTGTCTTCGCGCTCGACGGCAGGGGCGATCACCATCTCAAACTCCGAGAGATCTACGACAGCGTGACAGATGTTATTGAGCGCTGCAAGCCGGACGAGTGCGCGATCGAGATGCCGATCTATGGAAAGAACGCGCAGTCGATGCTGAAGCTGGGGCGCGCCCAGGCGGCCGCGATTCTCGCCGCGCTCAATCGCGACATTCCGGTGATGCAGTACACTCCGAAAGAAGTAAAGAAGTCCGTCACCGGAAATGGTGCCGCATCGAAGGAGCAGGTGTGGTACATGGTGCGCTCGCTCCTCGCGATCCGGGACAGCGACGAGACGATGGGACTCGATGCATCGGACGCGCTGGCGGTTGTGCTTTGCCATTCTCATCGAAACGATCGAGTGCCCTCGACGAAGGGTCGTGGCGGCTGGGAGGCGTTCGTGCGCGACAATCCCGGACGGGTCGTTTCGCGCGAGCGTGGCTCGCGCGGAATCGAAGAAGATAGGAAGATAGGAAGATAGGACTCGCTCGGAACGAGCACCGTCATCCCGAGCCACAGCGGTTTTATCGAAGCAGATCAACAACCCTCGGGACTTCTCACAGGGAAGCGTCATCGAGCTGCGGCGACCACTCAGGTCCAACCCTCGGGACCTCAGGCGACCACTCAGGTCCAACCCTCCGGACCTCAGGCGTCATCGAGCCGAGGCGACTACTCAGGTCTTACCCTCGGGAACCTCTCACAGGAAAGCGTCATCGAATCACAACGCACAGCCTCACAACTCACAACCAACACTGGTCACAACGCGAATCGCGTCGTTGGCACCGGCACCACGGATCATTCGTGGTAGTACCCCCGCTCCTCATCTCGCACGCGCACGACCTCGGCAACTTCGTCTTCGTTAAGTAAGTGTTTCGATAACTGCGAGACGATGTGTGCGATCTGTCGGTCCTTCTGCGGCGCCTGGTTGAGTTCCGGATGGGCCTGCTCTACAATGCCGACCAGGATTCGTATGTAGGGATATCGCTTATCCGGCGTGTCGATCTTGGAAATCGACGCCGCGAACAGCTCGGGATTTCGACCGACCTGTCGATCAACGATCTTGTCGGGTGTCGCCATGGCCTGTGGTGGAGGAAATGGGGCGAGGAGAATTGCCGGTGGAGGAGATCAGGAGTTTCGACCGGAAGCCTCTTAAAGTATAGCACCTGTGACTATCGCAACCAATATATGTTGCCGATACAACTGTGAAAACTGAAAGTATGCCGGGTCGAGTCTAAAACCCACGGTTCGAGACCTTTAGACAGTTTCATCGGCGTCTTATATTGTGCGCCCTATGCAAGTCACGGACGAAAGATTATCCTCCAACCTGTATCGGCTCGAACTGCTGCCGACGGTGCCGGCGTATCTGCGCAAAGCGCGCGTCGGAAAGTCGCTCGCGCCCGGGCAGCTCGTCTACTACGGGCCGTCACCGTTTTATTATGGGATCGGAGAAATCACGCGGATCGTCGGCAAGTACGTCGCAGTTGATTTTCGGGGCACCGGCAGCTTTGGCGTTCACGAAGACGTCCTCGAACGCGAGTACCTGGTCCCAATTCCCTCGGCAACACTCTCGCTGCTGTAGCTGACCTCGCTGCTCAGCACCGTCGACCTCACCGCACAGCACGGGCCGACCTCACCGTACACCACCGTCGGCCGCTCTGCTCAGCACCGCTGACCTCGCAGCTCCCGTTCGACGCTTCAAGTCGTGACCGTCGACGCTTCGAGTCGTGACCTTCGGCCCTTAGAGTCGTGACCTTCGGGCCTTCAAGTCGTGACCTTCGGGCCTTCAAGTCGTGACCTTCAACCCTTCGAGTTATTGCCTTGGCGCGATCGTGTCAGCGTCGTTGTTGCCCTGGCGTGGTCCCCTCACGCGATCACCCCGCCACCACGCGCAGAATTGCCCCTCGCAGGGGAATAACGGATCTGTTCAACTTGTCTGTTACACAAATCGATTTACTCGACCTGTACTGTTGACCCGGTACATCCGGGACAAACCGATTTTCCGAATGTTCGCAGATACCGCCCATGGAAGCGCCCAACCCGCCTTTTAGAGTCAAGGTCGCAGACATCACGTTCCGGACGTCCTATTACTCCTCGACGATCTACATCATCGGCTACATCGGGAAGATTGCGTTCGACTGCCTGATGGTGCGAGATAGATGGGTTCACCTGCTTCTCGACCTGGATTTTCCCGGCTACATGCTGCACTTCCTCGGTTCTGCCAACCTCCTCGCGGTCCTCGCTCTGGCCATTCCCGACTGCCCAAGAATAAAGGAATGGGCCTATGCGGGTATCGCGATCGAAATCGTTCTTGTTTGCTATGCGATCATTCAGGTCTACGAAGATCCGCTGTACCTGCGCACGCCGTTGACGCTGCTCGCACTTGTTGGACTCTCCTACTTGCTTCGCCCGGAGATACGGGTGCGCCACGCCTTGCTGCGCGACGAAGACGTCTGGAGCAAGATCCGCCGACTGACATAGGCAAAGGGCATCGATTTTTGCCTGACCACATCCGGCACCGGTATGTCCGGCGTGCTAACATGATGTTCAACCACGGACCTAAAGGGTTCTTCGCAACCTGCCGACGTCCGGAACAGCGTCTGGTCTGACCGTTTGAAAGCTCAGGCGCACCTGCATCCACTATGCGGTCTTTCACTAAATATCTCTTACTGGCGATTTCCTTTGCCACAGTTCCGCCCCTGGTTCCGGATGCGGCCGCCCAGTACTTCACGTTCGGGAAGAACCGCGTGCAGTACAATGTCATCGAATGGGATTTCGTTGAGACACAGAACTTCGACGTCTACTTCGATCATTCGCTCGCCGAACTTGGCCATTACGCGGCGGAGAGTGCCGAACGTTCGTATGCGGAGGTCGTCCAGCTCCTTCGATACCGCGCAACCAAGCGGATCCCACTCATCATCTACGGTAATCACGACGACTTCGGCGTGACGAATGCCGTCGAGCTGCCCGACTATTCAGAAGGCATCGGTGGTGTTACCGAGCTCTACAAGAATCGGATCGCCGTTCCGTTCACCGGAGACTACCGCGAGTTCGATCACGTCGTCCGGCACGAAATTGTCCACGCCCTGATCAACGACCTCTTCTACGCCGGCACTGTACAGTCGCTGATTCAGAAGAACATCCGTTTTCCAATTCCCGCGTGGTTCAGCGAAGGCCTCGCCGAATACACAGCTGTCGGATGGACCGTCGAATCGGATCGTTTTATCTCCGAGGCGGTTCTTTCGGATAACCTCCCGGATGTCGATCGGCTGGAGGGTGCGTTCGCCTATCGCGGCGGTCAGAGCTTCTGGGACTACATCGCGACGCAGTACGGACGTCAGAAGATTGCAGAAATTCTCTTTCTGTTTCGGGCATCACATTCGCTCGACGCCGCCTTTCAGAATGCGACGGGGCTGACGGTCGCGGAATTGTCTGCCCGCTGGAAGCAGTCGCTCCGCGAGATCTACTTCCCCGAGGTGGCGGCGCGCGAAAACCTCGACTACATTGCTCGCGAAATTGTCGGCGACCGAAACGCGTATCACACGAGTCCGTCGCT
Source organism: Bacteroidota bacterium (assembly GCA_020437385.1). Taxonomy (GTDB): domain Bacteria; phylum Bacteroidota; class Rhodothermia; order Rhodothermales; family JABDKH01; genus JAGQWL01. Next base: position 2,738 of record JAGQWL010000260.1, on the reverse strand, counting down.
ATCGCCTCGCGGGGACCGTATCGCTTACCTCTCGACGCGGAGCGGTCTTTTCGACCTGTACGTTCAGCGGATTGCCGGAGGGCCGCGAGTTCGTCTGATCAGAGGGCAGGTGAGCACCTCGTTCGAGAGTTTACCGATCCTCTCGCCGGGCATCAGCTGGAGTCCGGATGGGCGATACGTCGCCGTCGCGGTAAAGACGGGTCGCAATGACGCGATCACCGTTGTCGAAGTGTCCACGGCGCAGTCCAAGGCCTATCGCGTCACTGGTGTTGATCAGATCCTGTCGATCGACTGGAATCCGCGTGGCGATCAGATCGCGATGGCGGCGACTTCGGGCGCGCGCAGCGACCTTTACATCCTGTCGCTGGCCAGCGGCGAGAGCCGAAACCTCACGAACGACTGGTTCAGTGACCACGAGCCCGCGTTCAGTCCGGACGGGCGGTCACTTGTCTTTCATTCCGACCGCGGCGCGGCGACCAATTCCGCGGATGCTCGATCCAAGCCCGAAGCGCAAGCCGGACCCGTTGCCGGTATGCCGTTCGATCTGTACACCATTGAAATTGACAGCGGCAAACTGACGCGGCTGACGAACACGCCCGCGGTATCGGAGCACACCGCCCGCTATGCCGGCAGCTCCTCGTCGATTGTATTCGTCTCGGACGAAAACGGAATTGACAACCTCTATTTGTACAGCAGGCTGGACGGACGGGTCAGGCCGATCACGAACTTGCTCGTCGGCATCTCGCAGATGGCGATGTCGGCGGACGGATCCCGTGTGGCGCTCGTCTCTTTCAAACGAACCCAGCCGGCAATCTACGTATTGAACAATCCGGCTGAACGGCGCATCGATGAGGATCGACTCGTGCCCAACGTTCTTGACGAGCGCCGTCGTCCCGGTGGGGGCCCGCAAGCGCCGGCATCGGTCCTCGCCTCCGCTTCCGTCGTGCGACAGAACCCCTTCCTTCGGGACGCCGCCGAACACGTTTCGAGGCCCGACCGGGATGCTTCACTGGCGGAAGGTCGTTCTGAGCATGTTATTTCCCCCGACGACGATATGGAGGTATCGGTAAGTCTGCCTCCCCAGATTCAGAGTCGGATCGTGAGACGAACGCCCGACCCCACGGTTGCCCCCGATCCGTCTCGGCCGATGCCGTACAAGCTTCGTTTTTCCCCGGACCTGGTCTACGGCACTGCCGGCTATGATGTACTCTACGGCGTTCAGGGAGTCACGCAGGCCGTCTTTTCGGACTTGCTCGGCGATCATCGCTTCACCGTTTCGACGAATCTCCTGATCGACCTCAGGAATCTCGACTATGTCGCGGCATACCACTATCTGCCGCGACGAACAGACTGGACCGGTGCCTTTTTCCAACGATCCCGACTGCTGAGGCGGACACTGGACTCGCTCTTGACGTACGATCGGTTCCGGCAGGTCGGGTTGACCGTCGGAGCGTCGTATCCGCTCGACAAGTTTCGACGGTTCGAGAGTCAGCTTACGTTCGTTCGCGCGAGTCAGGCGGACATCACGGTTGCGCCGCAGCCACCCGTATCCCGAGCGGTTGCCTACGGCGTGTTGTCGTACATCCGAGACATAACGACGCCCGGGCGCCTTGGTCCGATCCGGGGCAAGCGGTTCGGTGCCAGCATCGCCGGCAGCCCGGTTGGCATCGGGTCACGCGGGCTCAGCTTTGGAACGGTGCTCATCGATTCTCGATTCTACGAGACATTCCGGAAGGACTATACCCTCGCGTTCCGTTTTTCCAGTGGAACATCCTTTGGTCGTGACGGACAGAAGTTTTATTCCGGCGGGGTCCAGAACTGGATCAACAGGGAGTTCGACGCGCTTAACGGTTTTCCGATCGACCAGCTTTCAGACTTCGTCTTTGCGAGTCCCGTGCTGCCGATGCGCGGCGCCGACCTGAACCGTTTTAACGGCGGGACGTTCGGACTCGTCAACCTTGAGTTGCGATTCCCGCTGATTACTGCGCGTGCGTTCGCGCCGACGGCGCTGCTGCCGCTCTATCGGCTGCATGGCGTCGTATTCGTGGACGCGGGATCTGTTTACAGTTCGGAAGGTGGCGACGGACAATTTGACATCGTGAAGCGGAACGAGCAGGGGGAACGCGAGTTGGACGATGTCTTTGCGGGAACCGGCGTTGGCCTGCGCACGATGCTATTGGGTTATCCGCTCCGTTTTGATGTGGCGTGGCCTTACGACGGTCGCCGCCTTGGTCGACGGCACTATTATTTTTCGATCGGCTTCGACTTCTGATTTCAGAATTGATTCGACTGATTGTCGCAACAACTTCCGTGGCCTTTTTGTGCTGCCGATGTCGCATTTACTGAAGTCGGCAGGGAGGCGGAGCGGCTTCGACAGATCTTCCAACAATTTCGGGTCTTAGCATCACGCGGATCGTTAATTTGTTAATTCGTAATACGATCGAATTATGACCACCATTGCCCTGAACAAAGCCGCGGACCGCGTGCTTCTTTCTGCTCGCGCCAGGCATTTTACCGACGGCATGATGTGGGGGCGGGTTCGACTGTACTACAACCGGATCGAGTTCTCTGGAATCGGCCTGGGTGGTCGCGTACGGCGCGTTATTCAACTCTCGGAGGTGCAGTCGGTGGATTGGTTCGTCGATCGCTCCGGAGAGCCCAATATCGTGCTTCTCGGGCCGTGGGGCCTGATTGGCTTCTGGGTCAAACCCGCCGGCATCTGGCGCTTCAAGATTGAC
>JAGQWL010000259.1 GCA_020437385.1 Bacteroidota bacterium | reverse complement strand
TCGGAAGATGCACTTGCCGGATTCCGGATCGAGCGGACCAACGGTAACGACTGGACCTCGATCTCGGAACTGATTCCGGCAGTTTCTCCCTCCGGCGGTGACTATGCGCTGACTGTTCGCAATGCGTTGAGCGCCGGCACGCGCTTTCGACTTACCTCCGTCGATGTGGATGGCACGCTTGCGTTCAGTGACGTGCTCGAGGTTTCGGCCGCACTTGTCGACGACTACCTGGTTTCGGATGCCTTTCCGAATCCGTTCACTGCCACTGCCTCGATTGAGGTTCGTGTTCGAGATGCGCAATCGGTACGCGTCGATCTCTACGACGTCCTCGGTCGCCACGTGCGCACGCTGGACGACGCGACGCGCTCGGCCGGCGACCAGTTCAGCGTTGCCATTGAACGCGATGGTCTCGCCGCCGGCCAGTACTTCGTGCGGGTGAAGGGGGAACGCTTCATCGAGACGCGCACCGTCGTCATCGCCAGGTAAGGAGATCCGATGCGCCTCCGTCTTTTCAAGTTCGTGCCCGCGGCGTTCTGCGTGCTGTTGGCTGCTGGTGTCATGCCGGGCGAAACAGATGCGCAGGACGCCGGCGCCGGCGGATCCGATCAATCGCTGGTCAGCAGACTGCGGCCGCCGGTTCGCTTCACGGGCGGACTTTCAGTCTCCGGCTCTGCCTACACGGCATCGGGCATTGAGGGCAGACGCTCCCCATACACGTATGCACTCAACGGCAGCGCTACGCTTGCGATCGGGAAGTTCACCATCCCGATGAATGCCAACTTCACCGAGCAGAGCAGGGACTTTGCGGTTTCGTTTCGTCGGTACGGCTTGTCGCCGTCGTGGGGATGGGGCAAGGCGCATCTCGGGTATCGATCGCTGAACTTCTCGTCGTACACAGTCGGTGGCGCGACATTCCTCGGCGGCGGACTCGAATTGAATCCGGGCCTTCTTCGCTTCGGTGCGTTGTACGGTCGTTTCCAGAAGGCGCGTGAGGAAGACGAGACGATCAGGCTTCGTCCGCAATACAAGCGGATCGGCTACGGCGCGCGCATTGGTATCGGCAAGCAACGCAACTATTTCGACGTGATTGCCTTCCGTGCCGTGGACGACACGCTTTCGCTCGATGCGCTGCCGAGCAATCGCGAGATCCGCCCAATGGAGAACGTCGTTGTGGGCGTTAACACGAGCATCTCGCCAATCCGCGAGCTACGCGTCTTCGGTGAGACATCCGTCAGCGTACTGAATCGCGACCTGACAGCGGCGGTTGCGGATACTGCCGAAGTGCCCGGCTTCATTCTGAAGCTTTTTACGCCGCGCGAGTCCGTCCAGGCAAGTCTGGCTGCCAGGGCCGGCGTCGATGTCAACACGCCGATGTTTGGTGTTACCGCCGAGTATCAGCGGATCGATCCGGGTTACCAGAGCCTCGGCGCGTATTACTTCAACACGGATGTCGAGAGTTTCACAATTACACCGCGCATTTCGGTGATGCAAGGTCGCGTTAGTGTTGCACTCATGGGCGGTATTGCCAGCAACAACCTTTACGGCGACCTGCTGGAGACAACGCGACGCCTCGTGTCATCGATCAACGCGAACGTGCGCACCGGCGACATCTTCAGCGTCAGCGCGCAGTTCGGCAATTTCAGCACCGACCAGCGCGCGGGCATTCGCGAGATTGTCGACTCGACGCGAGTCGAAACCGTGTCGCGAAACCTCTCGCTCAGTCCGCGCATGCGTTTCGTGTCCGAGACGCGCGCCCAGACCGTGACCCTCCGATTTGCGCAGCAGCAATTCCGGCAGGTCTCCGAGATTACGCTTGTTTCATCCGATGCCGACTCGCGGACGTTCTCGGCGAGTTATGATCTCCGATTCAAGGAGTCCGATCTGGGTGTTCGGATCTCCGGAACGCAGCTCAACTCGACGGTCGGTATCCGCGAAACCGTTTCTCGCGGAATAAACGCTGGAATCGAGAAGGCGTTGATGGACGATGCGCTTACCGCGGAGACGCGCTTCGGATATCGAACGCGGAAAGTGGGAGACGGCGACCCCGCCGGTACCTGGACCGGCGATCTCGGGCTGACGTGGGTCGTCTCCCGCAACGACTCCTTCTCGCTCCGATCAAACTACGGCGGGCGCCTGATCGATCCCGTCGCCGACACACGTGCCAACGAGCTCATGATCACGCTCTCGTATTCACGACGCTTCTGACGCCTGCCATGAAGACGCTAGCCAGATTAGTTACGCTTTCACTTGTTGCCCTTGCACTGACGTCCTCGTCAAAGGCACAGGATCAGATCCAGCTCTTCGTGACGGTCGACTCGCCCGTGCCGCCCTACATCGAGCGCTGGGACGATCTCGTGGCGATCGAACTGCAGGTCAATCCGCTCGCAGCGCAGGAGAGTTATGATGTCGTGCTGACGGGTCGCGCGTCCAACACGGATCCGTCGAGCGGTATCAGCGTCGTCTCGACAGGATTCAGTGATCCCATTACAATCTCGAAGGCGGACGGACCCGTCCGTCTGACGATCGCCGACATCCGACGAATATTTGGTCCCGATAATCTCGACTTTCAGGGATTCGATCCGTTCGACTACCGCAGTGCCGACGGATCGGGCCAGCGGGTGCCGGGTGGCTGCTACGAGATCTGCGTGCAGGCGTATGAGGCGACGACGCTGCTGCCGCTCGGCCAGACGTGTTCCATACCGTTTGGTGTGCTCACGATGACACCTCCGCGGCTTCTGCAGCCGATGGACGATGCAACGCTTGAGGCCAACACGGATGTTGCGCTGGTTCCTTCGTTCATGTGGCAGGTCGATCCGGTAGTCGCGTCGCGCTGCGCCCTCGGTCCGACGCCGGCGCTCGAATACGAGATCGAGATGATCGAAGTGCCGGAGGCCGTCAGTCCCGAAGACGCGCTGAACTCCGGTGGCGGGACCGTCTTCCGTGAGCGACTATTCGACGGTTCGACAATTTTTGACTTCGTTCCGGATGACTACGGATATTTCCCGATGACGCCCGGCGCGCAATACGCCTGGCGGGTGCGAGCCCAGGATGCGGAGCGCCAGGTCTACGTCGAGAACGATGGATACAGTCCCGTACGTACGTTCCGCTACGGCACCGAGCCGGCGGAGCTGATGGT
>JAGQWL010000025.1 GCA_020437385.1 Bacteroidota bacterium | reverse complement strand
GCCGGCCTTTGACGAAGACGACATCCGTCAGCATTTTCGGAAACGAGGCTACAAGGAGCTGGCGGACACGATTCCGGTCAAGATATTCGACGGCACGAGCTCCGCGAAGGTCCTTGCGCGGGTGACGAAGGGGGTGGACCTGCTTGTTGTCGGCCATCAGCAGCGAAACCGAATCCTTCAGGCGATCTCCGGCAATCCGCCCAATGTGCAGCTGGTTGACGTGGTTGACTGTCCGGTATTGATTGTTCCGAACGCCCGGCGCGCCTCCAAATAGTCGCCTCGACGACAATTGGTAAAAGAAAAGCCTCGCGCCCGTATGGGACGCGAGGCTTCCTTTTAATGAGGTCGCACCTTCTACAGGATGCTGCAGCTTCCTGTTACTGGCGCGTCTCCAGCAATATCTCGACCTGCACCTCGTCTGCGACGACGGTGGTTGCAACCCAGTTGCCGGTACCGACCCCGTAGTCATTTCGCATGATGCTCGTATTCGACTGAAAACTGCCAACCGTTCGTCCCCGCATCTCCGCAGTGCCCAGAAGGGTGAACGGCAGTTCGACGTCCTTTTCAACGTCCTTGATCTTCAGCTTCCCCGACGCAACGTATTGGTTTTCGCCGAGCGACTTGATCGCGTTGCTTTTGAAGGTGATGGTCGGAAACGTCTCTGCGTCGAAGAATGAATCGGATCGCAGATCGCTGTCACGCTTCGCATTATCAGTGTCGATACTGGCAACCTGAATCTCGGCGTTGATAGACGACTCGTCGAGATTCTCGGGGTTGAAATTGAGTTCGATCGCGTAGTCGTTGAACTTCCCGTTTACCGGAGTAAAGAAGTGCTTCACCTTGAAGGTGACTGCCGAGTGGTTCTTATCAACCTCCCACATCTGGGCGTTTGCCGTCTGCGCGGACGCGACGACCAGGAAGAGGAGGAGCGAAGCAAGCAGGGACATCCTGTTGAGGTACGTCATACCGTTCGTAGTGCTGGGTTGTGGAATAATGTCACGCGCGAGCTTATGTGCCTTTCGCCGCCACTTTGTTTCGGCTCGAAAGCGAAAAATTGTCTAAACAAATAATGCACGAATCGGTGTGCGGAATGAAATGCGGGGGCGAACGGTCAAATAACGCGGCTGAGATGTCACCAGATTCGCAGAAAAATCGCGTATCTGATCTTAAACGGACGTACGACTCCGTCCGATGATTTGAAAAACCGTTCACGACAATGAAAACGCTTCTAACGCTGGCAACTGTCGCAAGTGCAGGTGCACTCTATGCCTGGTCACGGCACCAGAGCCGGCAGATCCGCAAACTCTATCGCGACTGGTAGTCGTCCACGGGGGCCAGCAGGTGGTTCAGCAGTGACACGACGCGATTCTTCATTTCGCGCCGGTCAACGACGTCGTCGAGGAACCCGTGGTCCCGAACGAACTCCGCCGTCTGAAATCCGTCAGGTAGGTCCTGGCCCATCGTCTCGCGAATCACGCGCGGACCCGCAAAGCCGATCAGCGCACCCGGCTCCGCGAGGTTGATATCGCCAAGCATCGCGAAAGACGCTGTAACGCCGCCCGTCGTCGGGTTTGTCAGAATCGAGATGTACGGCAGCCGCGCTTCCGAGAGTCGCGCGAGATGTGCGCTCGTTTTTGCCATCTGCATCAGGCTGAGCGCTCCCTCCATCATTCGCGCTCCGCCGCTCTGCGATATCACAATCATTGAGGCCTGTGATTCATAAGCACGTCGAATCGCGCGCGCAATAACCTCGCCGACGACCGAGCCCATCGATCCGCCGATGAAGCTGAAGTCCATGGCGGCGATTGAAGTCAGGTGCCCTCCGACAGTACCCATCCCCGAACGAATCGCATCGTTCAGGTCCGTTTTCTTCCGTGCGGCCACGAGTCGCGACTTGTACGGTTTACGGTCAACGAAATCCAGGGCGTCAACCGCGTGCAGCGAATCGTCGAATCGCTCATACCGACCTTCGTCGAAGAGCAAGTCGAAGTATCCGGCGCTGTCCATCAGGAAGTGGTGACCGCACTTGGGGCAAACCAGCTTGTTCTCGTCCAGCTGCCGCTGGTTTACGATCTCCGAGCATCCCGGACACTTCGTCCATTGGCCCTCAGGAACACTGTTCTGTTCGCTGATAGAGGTCTGTATGCCTGCCTTCTGGCGTTTGAACCAATCCATGTGACAAAGCCTTCGCTTTCAATTTTGGAGGTCTGGAAAGATACTGCGTTTCGGAATGCGAGCCACCGGCTGCTTAAGGTACGCAGGCTCGAAGTCTGCGTAGGGCACCGTCTCACCGGCGAGAAAACGCTGTGCACCGAGGACCGCAACTGCATGCGCAAGCGGAGGCCGAGAAGACAAAGCTGTCTCGCTGTCGAGTGGCGCGATACGTTCAGTCTCGACAGTAGCAATGCTTCGAATCGAATCAGCAAGTGCCGCGCTTGCGTTGCCAGTCAGGTAGATCTGATGGGCATCGAGCGGCGCAACGGCAAACGCAGCCTCGGCGACCGGCGACAGCGCGACCGTTGAGCCCGAATCGTTTTCGACCAGGGTCAGACTGATTCCCGATTGTGTCCTGGCGGCGCGGTACGCGGTCCACCAGATATCACTCGCGCGCGCGCGGACCGCGACAACCACGACACCGGGATCTACGACGTCTCGTTCGTCAACAGCGGACCCGAATGCCGTGTAAGCAAGTGCCTCCAACGTCGGGACGGCGACGAGTGACGCCCCGTTTCCGAAACAGAGGCCTTTCGCAGTCGAGGCGCCGATGCGAAGACCCGTATACGAACCCGGCCCTTCGGACAGGGCTACGACATCGATAGCTTCCGGATCGATTTCCGAGGCGCTCAAGAGTGACGCGATCATCGGGGCGAGCTGTTCAGCATGCACTCGTGAGGCCGGATGTTCAACGGCTTGCACACTACCCGAACGTGACAACGCCACCGAGCAGCGATCAAACGCGGTTTCAATGGCGAGTAGATTCGTGGTCATGGGAGGTGAGCCGGAGTCGGACAGCGGCCGATGGGGCGCTCGTGCACGTGCGTCTAACAGCATCGGGACAATCGCGTTTCAACGCGACTGAAATCGCTTCCTTGTGCACGTTTCGCAGGGTTTTTGCTTACTTGACTATTACCGATCCGGGCGTATTTTAGGATTCGAAGTTTAGCGAAGCGAGTCGACCGATCGGCTCGCTTCTGCTGTCCGATCGCGGCGTCCACGAGATCCGTGCATCCTGCGATCGACTAACCCGATTGCTCGAAAAATACGGAACGCCGGGACGTACGAGACACCAAAACGACGAAGGCCGGAAATCCGAAACACGAGAAATCCGAAACACGAGAAAGACGAAACACCAGAACGACGAAATACAGGTGCGCCCATGAAGAGTTATGACGCTGAGCACATTCGCAATATTGCCCTCGTTGGACATCAGGGAAGTGGGAAGACGATGCTGGCCGAAGCGATGCTCTACACGTCCGGCGCGATCAATCGGATGGGGACAATCGAGGCTGGGAGTACCGTCAGCGACTACCACTCGAGTGAGAAGGAGCGACAGATGTCAGTGTTTGCTTCGCTGCTGCATGCAGAGTGGAAGGGACACAAGATCAACATCCTCGATACCCCGGGTTACCCGGACTTCGTTGGAGAAGTGGTTTCGTCGCTGCGGGTCGCAGACACCGCTCTCTTCGTGATTAATGCAGCGGAAGGCGTCCAGGTCGGTACAGAGCTCGCGTGGAGTTCAGCCGAGACAACCCAGATTCCCGTGATGTTCGTATTGAATCACATGGACAAAGCGGATGCGGATTTCAACCAGGTTGTCGAGCAGCTTCACGAGCGTTTTGGACGAGAGGCAACAGTGGTCCAGCTTCCCGCCGGTTCGGGTTCACGGTCGATAATTGACGTGCTGCTGATGAAGCAGCTGACGTTTGATGCAGACGGAAAGGCAATTGAAAGTGAGATCGACGAACAGTTCCGGGAACGGGCGGACGCGTTGCACAACGAGCTTATCGAGAACATCGCGGAAAACGACGAAGAGCTGATGGCCCTGTATTTTGACAAGGGCAGTCTCACCGAGGACGAGATGCGGAAGGGGTTGCACGAAGCGATGCTCAGGCGCCAGCTCTTTCCGATTTTCCTGACGTCGGCAAGCGAGAATATCGGCGTCGGTCGTCTGATGAGTTTTGTCGACAACGTGCTCCCGCGTCCGACCGAGATGCCGCCGGCGGCCACCGTTAGCGGCGACCCCGTTGTCTGCACGGCAGACGGCGATCCGGTGGCGTTTGTCTACCGAATCATGTCTGAGGCACACGTCGGGGATTATTCGTTCTTTCGAATCTACTCAGGCACGCTGAAGGCGGGCGACGACCTGCAGAACGCGTCAACGGGAGCGTCCGAGCGACTAGGGCAGCTTTTTGCGATCAACGGGCACGAGCGAGATTCCGTCGAACAGATGGAGGCGGGAGACATCGGTGCGCTCGTGAAACTGAAAAACACCCACACCAACAACACGCTGCGTTCGAAGAACAGCAGCGTGGAGATCAAGTCGATCGCATTCCCCGAGCCGCGATACACCAGTTCTGTGTTCGCCGTTCGCGAAGGCGAGGAAGACAAGCTTGCGCAGGGGTTGCATCAGCTTGCAGAAGAGGATCCGTCGCTGGTGATCACGCATGACGCACTGCTGAATCAGCTTGTTCTCGGCGGACAGGGGGAAATGCATCTCGACATTGCGAAGTATCGACTCAAGAATCGGTTTGGCGTCGATGTCGAATTTCAACGCCCCAAGGTTGCCTACCGCGAAACGGTTCAGGCGCAGTCGCGATCGAAATACCGGCACAAGAAGCAGACCGGTGGGGCGGGGCAGTTCGCAGAGATCGCAATGCTCGTTGAGCCGCTTGACGGCGAGTTCAATCCTCCGGCAGACATCAAGGTCCGGAATGTCCAGGAATCGGAAACGGGATGGGGTTCAAAAATCGAGTTCATCGATGCGATCGTAGGTGGCGTCATCGACATGCGACGATTTTTCGGCGCAATTCAGAAAGGTGTCCTCGAGATCATGCAGAAGGGGCCGATTGCCGGCTACCCGGTCGGTGACATCCGTTGCGTGATTTTTGATGGTGGCATGCACTCTGTCGATTCAAACGAGAATGCCTTCAAGTCGGCCGCCAGAGCGGTATTCCGGGATGCTTTCCGTGAGGCGAAGCCCGTCCTTCTGGAGCCTATTTTTGACGTGGCGATCCTTGTCCCGTCGGACTATACCGGTGACGTCATGGGGGACCTGAACACGAGGCGCGCCCGCATCCAGGGCATCGAGGGTGAAGGCGTCTTCCAGAAGATTATCGCCCAGGTTCCGGAGGCGGAGCTGTACCGCTATTCGACGATGCTGCGCTCGCTGACACACGGACGCGGGCTCCACAGTGCAACGTTTGCTCACTATGAGGCAATGCCTCGGAACGTTCAGGACAAGGTGGTGGAGGAGTCTGGTACGCTGGAGGAAGCGTAAGCTAAGCGGTTCGCGTATACACCGCGCGTGCTGACCGAGGAACACGCGCGGGATGAAGCACGTGCGGGATGAAGCACGTGCGGGAAGAGCACATGCGGAAGGAGTATCGTCCGGTGGGAGACGGGGTGGCGCGGGAGAGACTTGAACTCTCGACCTCCGGGTTATGAATCCGACGCTCTAACCAGCTGAGCTACCGCGCCAAAAGGGTACGAAAAGTACCGCTGCCAGCGTCGCAAATCAATTGAATAATCGGTTCAGTGGCCGATTTTGAGTCTTTCGGCATGGGTTGGGAAAAACTGCTTGACCAGGTAGGAGCCCAAAACGCGTTGCGTCACTCGATCGAAAACGATCGCGTCAGCCACGCCTATCTGTTCTTTGGTCCTGACGGGAGTGGAAAACGAGCGGCAGCGCTACTGTTCGCTCAATCGCTCCTATGCCTCAACCGCGCGGCCGGGCAGGCGGACCCGTGCGAAACCTGTGCGGCGTGTTTGAAGGTGAAGCGGATGACCCATCCGGATGTTCATTTTCTCATGCCGTACCCGGGTGAGGACCCGCCCGACGACTTCCGAAAACGGCTGGACATGCTCGCGGTCGAGCCCTACCGCACCCTCGATTACTCCCGGCGCCCTTCGATCGACGACCTGTCTCAGACGTCGAATAAACAGACCATCTACGAAGTCCGCCGGGTCCACGATGAGCTGATTCGCGAGATGTCGTTTCGCCCCGTCGAAGGGTCGTACAAGATCGCCATCATTACAGACGCAGACCGATTGCAGAAGGCTGGTGCGAATGCGTTTCTCAAGCGGCTCGAAGAGCCGTTCGCCGATACGATCTTCATACTGCTCACGGTTCGGCCCGATCGGCTTCTTCCGACGATCGTTTCGCGCACGCAGAAGGTGCAGTTCGATCGGATCGCGACCGATACGATTGCTCGTTACCTGACATCTATCGGCACGGACGCGTCCGATGCGGCACTCATCTCGCGTATGTCGGACGGCTCGCTGTCACGGGCCATCGATCTTGCGGATCATTCGGAGCTGCGCTCCGGAAGAGAAGTTGTCGTTGATTTCCTGCGCGTGTCTTTCGTGGACGATGCCGATGCAACTGAAGAGGCTGTGCGCCTGCTGGCCGGTCAGGGAAGAGAGCAGGTGAAGCTCTATCTGCAGCTTCTGCTTGCGTGGATTCGGGATCTGCTGATCCTTCGCCAGACCGGTGACGAATCGACGCTTGTTAATGTTGATCAGATCGACGCGATTCGCAGTTTCGTCGCGAAATTACCCGATGCGGATGTGGCAAGGATGGTATCGCTCATTGAGGAGGGACTCCATCTCGTGGAGCGAAATGTCAACGCGACCTCGGTACTTCGCAGTCTCGGTATTGGGCTACGGGATGCGATGAAGGGGCGTCCCGGAGGAAATCTTTACCAGCCGCTCGCGCGGACGTCGAGCGGTTTCGTGGCAAAAAGCGCATTGGCTTGATTCTCGCCTTCGTGCTGATCACCACACAGCACGTCGAGGCCCATGTCACCGGAAGTCCAGTTTTTGTGGCTGCCCCGAGCGGGAGCCAACTCGCTTGACTACGATTCAATCTGTATCCACGACCGGATCCCGGCGCTTCCATTCAGGCTGGCGCTCGCCGATCCGGATCCGCAGACAATTCGCCCGGACATCTGGGCGGACCTGCTGGCGCGCAGCTTTGTGGACGAGGGCACATTGGCTTTCGCAACCGTCGATACCGAGCTGATGCTTCGGCAGGCTGCCTATGCGGCCTGCGTGGCGGGCGAGGATGGTGTCGAGGTGACTGAACCGGCGCGGACGGGATTCGCCGGTTTGACGGTCGAACCGGGCAACCGATGGAGCCTTACGTGTTCGCCAGGATACTGCGTGGTCCAATTGCATGGCGCGGGAGAGCCGGTTGCACTTCCGCAGCCCGGCGTGCTGGCAACGAGGGCCATGGTCTCAAGCGTGCACTCTCAGACGTCCGTCTTCAGCAGACTGACGGGTAACTGGGAGGCCGGGGATACACTCCTGCTTTGTAATCCAACGGCTGCCCCCTGGATCGGGCGACAAACGGACTTGGGCGCGGTCGTGGAGATCGCGAATGCGTCGCTTGCCGGCTTTCAGGGTATGGCAAAGCGGACGCGACTGAACGGGATGCTGGAAGCCGGCGACGTTGCGGTCGCTGTGGTCAACCTGTAAGGTTGGCAGAAACAAGAAAACACAGCGGGAGGCTGTGTTTTCTTCGCAAGTCGGTGGATTGACCGCCTGTGTGGAGCGCTTTAGAGTAGCTGAAAAACTACGAAGACGATGAGGCCAACGACGCCCGCTCCAACCGTCGTTGCCCGAATCGCCAGGTCAACACGGTTTCTCATCTTGTGGGTACAACGATTTACTGAACGGTGAACGTGGGGAAACTACATACTGAATCGGCAATTGCAAAGATTTGCTAAAGATATTGGTAATAATATCTTGCAGTCCACATGTTGCCAACATTGCGAGTCAAGTTGCCCACCAGTGTCCACACTTTACTAACGTTCGTCGGTGGATAATTCGCGATTCCGGTGCGAATCAGCGCTCGTTTTCTTCCTTGGCGACACCCGACTCGTACGGCACCGGGTACTCGCCGCCAAAGCACGCGGAGCAAAACGATTCTGAGTTTCCGGCGGATGCTTCGACCGCGGACATCAACCCGTCTCGGCTGAGATACGCCAGCGAATCAACTCCGAGCCATTCGGCGATCTCGTCCAGGTCGTGATTATGCCGGTTGGCAATCAGCTCGTTCGGATTTGGAAAATCCATGCCGTAGTAGCACGGCGATATCACCGGCGGAGACGCAGAACGGAAGTGCACCTCTTTTGCACCCGCTTCACGTACCATCTTGACCAGAAAGCGAGCTGTAGTTCCGCGAACGATCGAATCGTCGATCATTACGACGATCCGGTCCTTCAGGACGCCGTCGACCGTGTTGAACTTGCAGCGCACCTTCTGCTCACGGACGTTCTGACCGGGTGAGATGAAGGTGCGGCCGACGTAGTGATTGCGGATCAACCCGATCTCGAACTTGCACTTGTATCCAAGTTTCTGGCACTCCGACACATAACCGAGAGCGGCGGTATTAGAGGAGTCCGGGACCGAAATGACGATCGGCTTCTTGTCGCCGTCAGACGGAACTGGTACCGGCGCGTCGTGCGCCAACTGCTTGCCGATCTTTCTCCGGACCTTGTCGACCATTTCGCCGAATACCTTCGAGTCCGGTCTGGAGAAGTAAACGTATTCGAAGACGCACTGACTCGTGCCGAAACGACGGGGGAGTTCGTAGCTCGTGAACTGTCCTGTCATGGCGCCTTCCCGGTCAATGATCAGGATTTCACCCGGCGCGATGTCGCGAACGTAATCTGCTCCGATCATGTCGAAAGCGCACGTTTCCGACGCCACGCAGTAGGTGCCGGGTTGGTCGCCGCTGGGCTCGCGAAGGACACCCAGACAGAGTGGACGAAAGCCGTTCGGGTCTCTGACCGCGATGAGCGATTCATCCGTCAGCATCACCAGCGAGAACGCGCCCTCTACCTGCGTCAGCGCATCGATGATCTGGTCGACCTGTCGCTGCCGCCTGCTTTGCGCGATGAGATGCAGGATCAGCTCGCTGTCGCTGGTCGTCTGAAACAGCGTGCCCCGCTCAGAAAAGACGCTTCGAAGCTCCCTGGCGTTCGAGAGGTTGCCGTTGTGGGCCAGTGCGATGTTTCCCGACCGATAGCCGACCACAAATGGTTGGATGTTGGCGCGATTGTCCGATGCTCCCGACGTCGAGTATCGATTGTGGCCGATACCGTTTCGGCCGAGCAGTTTCGAATTGAAGATCTCCGGATCCGCAAACGCATCCAGTACGAGGCCGAAGTCTCTGTGTGCGGGCATGATCTGCTTCCGCTTGCGTTCGTCGAATGTCGACGTCACAATCCCACAGGATTCCTGACCGCGGTGCTGAAGCGCGTGGAGCCCGTAATAGATGTTCTTGGCGGCCTCCGAGGAATTGAATATTCCAAAAACGCCGCAATACTCGTTGACCTCTTTGCGTCCAAAATTCTGGTAAGCGTCGTCAGCGGCAGTGCGGTTCGTCGGCTTCAGGGGCTCCATTTGATCGGTATTTGATCGGGCTTGTACTTGCTCACTTGCGAAGATGCAGGGGGTTCAATGCGGCTTTTGCCAGGCGGATTCAGCGAGGCCGATGAATTTGTCGGGTGTTCTAGCTGTTCGGATGTTACTGCCCATGGTCAGATTAGAATGAATCCCGCCGCCAGAAGAATACCGATGGAATCGGCCAGAAGGTCCGTACGACTGAACTCCCGTTTGGGCCGGTATCTCCAATCGTAATATTCCTTTCCGATTCCCACCAGCGCAGCGCCAGCGATGGACAACGGTAACGCCGATTTGTTCGATAAATCGGCCTTGTCAACCAGGGCGTACTGGGCACCCACCGTGAACAGGAAGCCGAAAGTTACGTGCTGCACCTTGTCAAACGAAACGGGTCCACGCCCTGGCGGCCGAGTTGACTCATCGCTTTCCGACAGGAAACGCTCCTCGCTCCCGTAGATGATCTGTGCTCTGAGAAGGGCGGCCGTCGCCTGTGCCATACACAGATGGCCGAATGCGCAACTCACCGCCAGGATCGCGACAGAGGCGCGAAGGACTATCGGCGGAGTCCGCACCGTCATTCGTCGTTACCGGCTGGATTCGTCGGCAGAACCCGCACGGAAACCTTCTCGATTCTCCTGTTGTCGATTTCCAGCACGGTCAATTCGAGATTCTCAATCGAAAACTTCTCGCCCTCCTCGGGGACCTTTCCTGAAAGGTGGAACACCAGTCCGCCGAGCGTCTCGAAGTCGAGATCGTCCGTTTCGAGCACGTGTCCAATCTTGTCGTTGAGATCGTCCAGGTCGAGCCGTCCGTCGCAGACGTAAACGTCTGGCTCAATTGCCTCGATAAGCTCTTCTTCGGTTTCGTCGTTTTCATCGCGTATATCGCCGACAACTTGTTCGAGCACGTCTTCGAGCGTAATCAAGCCGGCCGTTCCGCCGTACTCATCAACCACAATCGCAATATGCGTCCTTCGTGCCTGAAAGTCGGCGAGGAGGTCGTCAAGCTTCTTTCCGGCGGGCACGAACATGGGCTTCCGCGCGATGCGTGTCCAATCCAGACGACGGCTCTGGTCGCCTTCAGACAGATACGGCAGCAGATCTTTCGCGTGAATAATGCCGAGGATATTATCCAGATGGTCGACGTACAGCGGCAGGCGGGAGTGGGCCTCGTTGCGGATCAACTCCAGCGCGTCACGCAGCGTGGCCGTAACGGGGAGGGCCACGATGTCGAGCCGGCTTACCATTACTTCCCGAACAGAGGTTTCGCTGAATTCAACGATCGAGTGGATGAGTTCGCGTTCCTCGCCGCCGATCGTTCCGTGTGCCTCCCCGATCTCAGCCATGGTTTTGAGGTCGTCTCCGGAAATCGGTCGGCTCGTGGTCGAGATTGATCGCTGGAACCGGGCGGTCAGTCCTGCAACCGAACGTGAAACCGGATATAGCAGCCGATGGAGGGGCAACAGAATCACTGAAACCCGCCGGCTGAAGTCTGCCGGATGACGTGAGGCGAGGAGCTTGGGCGTGATTTCACTCACGATGAGGAGCACGAACGTCACGACGATGACCTCGACCGCCAGTGTTATTTCGGGACTCCAGCCTGCGTTGCGCGCCAGTCGGTTTGTCGTGACAGCCGCGATGATTGCGGCCATCACGTTGACAACCGTGTTGAGCACGAGGATTGTCACGAGGACCTGTCGCGGCTGATCCAGAAGGAACGTGACCCGTTTGCTCGAACGGTCCTTCGCCTGCCTGATTCCGTCCAGCGCGGCGCCATCAAGAGAAAAAAGCGCCACCTCAGATCCTGAAAGGATCGCTGACGACAGGAGCAGCAGCAGGAACGCCGCAGCCGTCATCACAAGGCCAATCGGGTCAATCGGTGCACCGCCGGTCATCTGTGATGTGACCAGCTCGATATGAGATAAGGAAGAGTCGGGGTCCAAGCCGAAAACCAGATCCTCGTTGTTGCCGCCGCGGTTAAGAGAGCACAAACGCACTCACCGAAGCAATCGTTTCATCCTGAAAATACGGGTTCTCCGGGACTCTACCCTAGAAGAAGTTGCCCGTAATGACGATGAAGATCAGCACCGCGAGAATCGCCGCCGGGCAGACAAATCGGATGAGAATCCGGAAGAGTGCTTTGCCTGCCATCGAGTGACCCGACGATTCGATGGAACCGAGAGCCTTGTCGACACCCCAGATCCAACCCACGAAGACGCAGATCAGAATCGCACCGATCGTAAGCGAGAAGTTGCCCCAGAGGTTGTTCTGGATGGTCAGAAAGTCGAATCCGCTGCCAAGAAAATCTGAGAAGAACGGACTGGCACCGTTCGCCAGCGCCGAAGGAATCGCGAGCCCAAAACAAACTGCTCCAAGGATCCATGCCGCCTTCTCGCGGCTCCATCCGCGGTTGTCGACGAAGTAGGAAACGCAGACTTCGAGGAGGCTGATCGTGGAAGTCAGTGCCGCTATCGCGAGCAGCGCATAAAACGCGATGGCGAAGAGGTTGCCGGCCGGAAGGGATCCGAAAATGGTCGGAAGCACAACAAACACGAGGCCCGCGCCGCCGTCGGGTGCGACGCCTGCGCTGAAGAGCGCCGGAAATATGATGATGCCGGCGAGTACCGCGATCGCGGTATCAAAGAAGGCAACCTGAACTCCGGAAGCCGGCAGGTTCGCATCGTCCGGGAAGTAGGATCCGTACGTGATCATCGCGCCCATCCCGAGCGACAGGCTGAACAGCGCCTGTCCCAGCGCCGTCATGATCCCGGTTCCCGTCAGCTTCGAAAAATCCGGAGCGAACAGGTACGACAGACCGGCCATTCCACCAGGAAGCGTAACCGACCTGAAGGCGAGTATGACGAGAATGATCACGAGCAGCGGCATCAGCACCTTGGTGGTCTTCTCGATTCCCTTCGAAACGCCTCCGCGAACAACAAGAATGGTCAGCAGGAGAAAGAGACCCGTCAGAAGTATCGCGAGCCCTGGATTCGAGATGATGTTCGAAAAGATCGCACTGCTTTGTTCGGCAGAGATGCTGCCTGCAAACGCCCCTGTTACGGCTTCGTAGACGTAGGCCAAAGTCCAACCGGCGACGACGGCATAGAAGGCAAGAATCCCGAATCCGGTCAACACGCCAAGACCACCGACCCACGGCCAGAATTTGCTCTTGGTCAGCGCCTCAAACGAACCGACCGGATTCAGTTTCGTCTTGCGACCAATCGAGAGTTCCGCAAGGAGAACTGGAATACCGATGAGGAGGACAAAAACAAGGTAGATAAGAACCCACGCGCCGCCTCCGTTTTCGCCGGCGGTATAGGGGAAACGCCAGATATTGCCCAGCCCGACGGCCGATCCGGCGGCCGCAAGGATGAAGCCGGTTCTGGAACTCCAACTTCCACGATCCGATGTTGCCAGGGCCATTTCGTACCTCTATCTATTGTTCGAGGGTCCAGGGGGCGCAAATCCAACGGCGTTTTCGCAGCGAAAGAAACGACAATGCGCCAAAGCGGGGAACTGAAGCGCAAAAAATAACCATGCGGAACCGCAAAAACGCAAGGAAACCGGCTATCGACCGAGATAGTCTGCGGTGCTCCGCTTTCCAGAAACGAAAAAAGGCACCCCCGAAGGACGGAGGTGCCTCGAAATTCGTTTCGCGAGCCTAGAACGGCAGTTCGTCGTCAGGCTCGAACGAATAGTCGTCAGACTGGTCGGCCACGGATTGCGGACGTCGCGAAGGGGCAGCCGACGGGTAACCACCGGAGGCGCCGTCTCCGCCGCGACCGCTGAGCATCATCATCTCACGGGCCTTGATCTCGGTGACGTACTTCGTAACGCCGTCCTTGTCGTCATACGATCGTGTCTGCAGCGATCCCTCGATGTAGACCTGCGATCCCTTCTTCAGATACTCGCCGCAGATCTCGGCAAGTCTCGCCCACGCGACGACACTGTGCCACTCAGTCTTTTCGACAAGCTGGCCACTGGAATCCTTGTACGATTCGTTTGTTGCCAGGCGCAGATTGCAGACCGCCGTACCGGATCCTGTATAGCGAAGCTCCGGATCCTGCCCGAGGTTGCCGATAAGAATGACCTTGTTAATTCCTCTTGCCATGGTATTTCTCCTGGGATTGATCGGGAATTGATTCCCTCGATACGTTCAATGCCTGTTACGGAATCCGAAAATGAACAGCCGGCAGCTTCCGAACCCGGTTCGCTGTCGAACCTGACGCAATCTCGAATTCCTGAGTACGAGTCCTGGTCTGTTACATGAATCCGTCGCGAGTACGACATGTCCGACCCAGGTGTGTCCGTCTGATACGCCAGGCGCATCAAACGAGCGGGTACGATAATAAGACCCCTCGGGATGCCAATCATAACCGCTGAGTTGAAAATTTCCGGGAGACCCCTGTCAACCCAGTGTCACATGCGGCGATCGCCAAGGCGCAACTACTCGATTGCCCGGGACGAAACGAAGTTGCCGGGAATGTCAGCCACCTTTCGTCCGGCGAGCGCATAGTAGTAGAGCGGCACGCCTTCCATTGAGAGGCGATGACGGTATCGCTCAAGGTGAAACAGATCCAGGTACTTCGAGAAGATCAGCTCGCGGATGAATCGCGAAAATCCGGAAGTATCCGAGCTGTGCAGGAAGGTCTCCTTGATGTTGAAAGCGACCCATCCGCCCGGTTTGACGAATTGCAACGCGCGCAGAAAGGCACTGGGAGGGATGTCTCCAAATCCGAGTGCCGCAACAGACGTCAGACAGTCAATCCCCCAATTGTCGATCTCGGACTCCGTGTCCGCATCGAGTGCCGTGAAGTCTGCCACGTAGTAATCGTCGTAAATACCGGGGCGATCCCGATAACAGGCCTCGCGCGCCTCCGGAATGATGTCGGCACCAACCAGCCGCGCGACTCCACGACTTTTCAGTACTTCGCCCATCATGCCGTTGCCGGCTCCAAGGTCGAGCACTCTCAGCTCAGTAAAGTGCTGCCCGCTGGCGTCGACGGTGCGTTTGAGGATCTCTCCAACTTTCTGCGGCGACGTACACTTAAGTCGGTCGTAGAAGACTTGCTCGTACAGCCCGGGGTGGTCGTAGATCTTGTCGTAGTCGTGAAAGCGCAGACTTATCGAATCGTCACCGTCGACGAAGGTGAACATGACCTCATCCTGATCGAGGTCGTGGGCATCGCGCTGTGGAAATCGAATGTGATATCGCTTTGGTTTCGTGTCGCTTGCTTCCTGAAGTACCTGCATGAGTCCTCTGATTCTGACTATTTCGCCTCGTCGATCATCTTGACCGTAGCCACTTCGACTTCCTTCGCCACTTCGCCGAGCGTCTCGTTCTCGGAGAGCATCGAGAGCATCTTCTCCGGTCTGATCATCCCGATTTTTGTACGGCCGTCCTGGGTGTAAACAGAGATGCGGCAGGGGAGCGCATTGTTCATGCGCATCTCGACCGACAACACTCTTGACGCCTGCCGTGGATTGCATACCTCGAACACACGACATTCTTCCTCGAAATCCATCCCCTTGCTTCGGAGAATAGTACCGAGGTCATGTACGTGAAGGACACCGAATCCATTCCTGGTGACCGATGCCTCGAGATCACTGGATGCTTCTTCAAACGATTTGCTCGTCTCAACTTCGTAAAACATCGCTCGCCTCACACAATCGAATTGTTTAGTTCTATTCAGTCCAAGGATACTGTCGTTTGGGCCGCATAACTGACTATCGGGCAGGCGCTTTGTTTCGTCCGATCGTAATACGAAACGCCTGTTTCCATGCGGCACTTTTCTTCGGCTGAGCAGTCAAAACCCATCCGCTCATCAGCAGCAGCCTGAATTCCGTCCAATGCCCGAAAAGATCTTTGATGCCGCGTTTGCGGAAGCCCCGATTGATGTCGAAGCGTTCGCAGATCTCGTTGCGATCGTCCGCCAGCTTCGCCGGGATTGTCCGTGGGATCGCGAACAAACGCACGAGTCAGTCAAACATCTTCTGATCGAGGAGACGTACGAAGTGGTGGAGGCAATCGACAACGGCGATCTCGATGGTCTCCAGGTGGAGCTCGGCGACGTACTGCTGCACGTCATCTTCCATGCGGCGATTGCGGAAGGTGTCGGCAGATTTCGTTTTCGGGACGTCGTTGACGCGCTGACGGACAAGCTGGTTCGTCGCCATCCGCACGTATTCGGCGATGTCGTGGTGAATGGTGTCGGGGACGTTTTGTCGAACTGGGAGTCGATAAAGACAACGGAGTCAGGCAAACGAAAGTCTGTCCTGCAGGGTGTTCCGGCAGAGCTGCCGGCGCTCCTCCGCGCATACAGAATTCAGGACAAGGTCGCGAGTGTCGGTTTCGACTTTCCCAGCGCATCCGATGCGTGGGATAAGGTCGTCGAAGAAATCGAAGAGTATCGTGAGGCGTCGGAATCAACTGATTCGGAAGCGCGCGAGGCGGAGTTCGGCGATCTGCTTTTCGCGTTGGTCAACTATGCGAGGCTGACTGGTATCAACCCCGAAGACGCTCTGCGGCGTACGAATACGAAGTTTCAGCGGCGATTCAAGCAGGTGGAGGACGCACTCGCAACAGAGGAGCGAACGCCGCGCGATTCGTCACTCGAAGAGATGGATCGACTGTGGGAAGCGGCCAAGCTGAGTGAGCGCGACCTCGACTCCAATCGTGCTGAAGGGGCTGCTGACTGATGGCAACAATACTTCGTTCGATCGCCACCGCGAATCCCGAGTTGCGTCGCAGCCAGGAATATGCTGCCGGCTTCATGAAGCGGGTAGAAGGATTGTCTGACGGGCTGAAGTCGAGAATAGATGCCCTGTACGAACGGTCTGCCATAGACTTCAGATACTCCTGTGTGAACGACTACGGTCGCGAGCCGGAAGCCTTCGAGTTTTTCCCCCGGAACTGGGCGTTGGATCCTCCGCCGTCGACTGCAGATCGCAACAAGCTGTATCGCGAAAGCGCAGTGCCGCTAGCTGAAGCGGCCGCACGGCAGGCCCTCGAATCCGCGGGTCTTGAAGCTACAGATGTCACGCACGTCGTCGCGGTGTCGTGTACCGGATTCTTCGCCCCCGGTATCGATATCGAATTGGTGAAACGACTTGGCTTGAGGCCGGACACACAACGCGCGATGATCGGATTCATGGGTTGCTACGCAGCGTTTAACGGATTGCGCGTAGCCGATGCTTTCTGCCGGACCGATCCCGCTGCGCGTGTCCTGCTTGTCGCTGTCGAACTCTGCACGCTACATTTTCGGGTGTCGGACTCTCTGGAGCACGCCGTGATCAACTCGCTTTTTTCCGACGGTGCGGCGGCCGCAGTTCTTGAGTCGCGCCAACCGGATGAGGCGGAGGGAGAACTGGCATATGTGGCGAGTCGGGCGATGCTGGACGACGACTCGATGGATTACATGACGTGGGATATCGGCGACCACGGATTCGACATGGGCCTGTCGTCCCGCGTGCCCGGCGTTCTTGCCCGCAATCTTCCTCCGTTTGTCGATGCACTTCTAACCGAAGCGGGCCTCGACAGGTCAGCCATCGATTTCTGGGCGATCCACCCGGGTGGACGGGCGATCGTGGACAAGGCGGCGGAAGTGTTGGGGCTGTCCGACGACGCCATACACGACAGCACCGAAGTGCTTCGGCTGCATGGCAATATGAGTTCGCCGACGATCCTCTTCGTCCTGAAGCGATTTCTTGACCGTCACGGAGCGATGCGGCGCGCCGGACAGTCCGGCTATTCTGCAGGCTTCGCGACGGCGTTCGGTCCTGGGCTCACGCTTGAGGGATGCGTGTTCAAGCAGCTTTAGTTTGCCTCTTTCTGCAGTCCCGGATTTCGATGCAGAAACTCTTCGTACAACTCGGTCTGCCGGCTCGTAAGCGGAACCTGGTAACCTTCGATAAACAGGTGCTTAACCTGCGTCCTGGTTTCGAACGGATCCCCGTCGGTAACGAAAAGATTGGCCTTCTTTCCGACTGAGATGGACCCGATCTGATCGGCGACACCGAAAATTTCGGCCGGGTTGATGGTCACGGCGCGAAGAGCCGCGTCCGCACCGAGCCCGTAAGTCGCTGCAAATCCGGCGTGGTAGGGGAGGTTTCTGACGTTCTCTGCCTCCTCCGTTTTGATAGCGATCTTGACGCCCGCGGCAGCGAGCAGCCCGGCATTCGCGTAGGCCTTGTCATACCGGTCCGAATCCCGGGCGGGAGTCGTGAGGACTGGGCCAACGATGCAGGCGATGCCCGCGGCAGCGATGTCGTCTGCCACACGCCAGCCCTCGGCCACTCCAGACAAAACGACGCGACTGATGCTGCGAGCCTTGATCCACTTCAGCGCCGCTTTGATGTCGGCTGCTCGATCCACGTTCACGATCAACATCATGTCGCCGCGAACGACTGGAATGAGTGCGCGGATCTCAGGGTTGTATTCGGGCGTCGTGTTCCGGTCCGGATTTGCCGCATACGCGGAATCGATTCTGGAGTAGAGGGAGGCCTCGTCCCAAACGTCGTTGAGCTTCTTGATTGCTTCCTTTTCTGCCTTTTCGATGTCCTCATCGCTACGCCGGTCGAAACGACCTCTGCGGCCGCTAACAGGGAAGTTCATCACCATTGCACGACCTCCAGGCACCAGCATCTGCGCCGGCGTATACCCGTGGAGGTTGATGAGTGCGGCGGTGCCAGGAAACAGGCCACCCTGCGGTTCGGCTAGCGACGTTGTTACTCCGTTGACGCGCGTGACGGGGATCAGCACGGAGTTCGGATTAACGGCGGTCAGCGCCTCGGCCTGGGGTGTTAGATCACCGACTTCGTCGAAGTCCTGCGTTCGGCTGTCGGATCCGATCTCCGTGATACCGAGTCTCGTTCCCGAGTCGATCATTCCTGGATAAACAGATAAGCCTGTACAGTCAATGACCGTGGCTCCAGCGGGGACGGATACGTTGGCTCCTACTGCCGTGATACGGTCGCCCTGTATGACGACGGTCCCGCGTTCGATTACGCCGCCTGTGACCGTCACGATTCGTGCGTTTGTCAGCGCGTAGAAATTCGGCTGCGGCGCGGCAGACTGAACCGGGTTCAGTGAAAGCGCGATGAGTGCAGTCAAAAGGATATTCATCATGTTCATCGGGGCTGTGCCGCGGTTACGGCACGGTTGTCGTAAAACGAAAGTTCGAGATATAGTCAGCCGGCGTCAGAGAGGAGCCAGTCAAGATCAGCGGCGCCTTCCATACATCGGTGGTATTCCAGATCGAGATGCGTGTCGGTGATCTCTGATTCGGGGTCGACGATGATTCGCATATCGTCAGCGTCCGCTTCGCGATCAAACTCAACAACGCCGTCGACGACCGTTATCTCGGGCACTGCATAGATCGACAGCGGATGCGCGTTGAACAGAACGAGGTCCGCATCTTTGCCAATCTCGATGCTGCCCGTCCGATCATCGATTCCCAGCTGTCTGGCCGGATTGATCGTAATCAGCGAAAGCGCCTCGTCGTCCGAGAGTCCACCGTACTTCTGCGTCTTTGCGGCTTCGTGATACAGGTGCCGATCCAGTTCTTCGGAGTCCGAGTTGATCGACGTGACGACGCCATTGCGCGTCAGGATCGCGGCGTTGTACGCGGTCGAGTAGTAGACCTCAAACTTGTAGGCCCACCAATCGGAGAAGACAGAAGCCATTGCTCCGTAAGAGGCGAGTTCCGGTGCGACCTTGAATCCTTCGTTGACATGCTGGAAGACGATCTTCTTGACGCCAAAATCCTTCAGCACGTTGAGCAGCATCAGGATTTCATCGGCCCGGTACGAATGGCAATGAACGATGATCTCGCCGCGGAGAATGTCCGCGATCGTTTCGAGCCTCAGGTTGTACTCCGGCGGCACCAGTCGCGGGTTCTTCTTGCTGTCCCGGCGATAGGCATCCCACTCCTCCATGTATCGCTTGCCGTCGGTGAAGGTGCGTCTGAAAACCATCTCGACGCCCATGCGTGTGGAAGGCTGGTTGCCACGCGAACCATGCACTCTCGTCGGATTTTCACCGAGGGCGAACTTGATCGTGCGCGGTGCGCCCTCCATCCGAAGCGCGTCGGGGTTCTTCGCTCCGTACCGATGTTTGATCGTTTCGTTTTGTCCGCCGATGACGTTGGCCGAACCGTGCATGACATGAGAAATCGTGACCCCACCCGCGAGAGCGCGGTAGATTGCGATATCGAACGGGTCCACGACGTCCTCCATCGTGACCTCAGACGTTACGGGACTCGATCCCTCGTTTACTGACGAAAGCGCGATGTGCGAGTGGGCATCGATAATGCCCGGCATGAGGAACTGGCCGGAGCCGTCGATCACCCGATCCGCCGAAGCACCGAGGTCTTTGCCAATGGCGGCGATCTTGCCATTGCGGACCAGAACATCCGTGCCTTCCAGAGTGCCGTTCGTCACGGTGAGTACGGTCGCATTACGAATCAGCAATGATCCACCGTCCTGCGCACGCGCGGAAACGGGGAACAGGAGCAGGATGGCGAATGCGACGCGAAAGATAGTCTTCATCATTCCAGTGTAGTGCTGACGTCCTGGTCAGGACCTGAGGTTCGTCTGAATGTAGTCGAGAATGCGCCAAGCCCGGGAAGGGTGATCGTGCCCGAACCCGAGTCACCGTCGATGTCCGCCTCGACATGCGACCGACCGATCTCGGGGACCATGAAGTCGAAGGAGAGACTTCCGGAATCGAAGGTGGGCGAGATCATCGCCGTTTCCGGAAGTCGGTCACCTTCGATGATCCCGGTAATGCTTCCGGCAGCCACAGATATTTCGATGCGCCCGACGTAATCCTCTCCCTGGACGTTCGTCAGATAGCGCCACGTGCCGGCAACTGCAGCGGCACCAGTTACCGAAGAGTCTTTCGAAGCCACCTTCTTTTTCTCGGGCGCGTCATATTCGAAGAGTCGCCCGTCGACGAGCATGAACTTGACATACGACTTCTCTTCGAAGTAGTCGCCAGACGAGATCACCAGGTTGCCCATCTTGCCGGACGCAATCGTTCCGGCCGCCCGGTCAATGCCGAGGATCCGGGCCGGATTCGTCGTAAGCGCTGCGACGGCAGCCTCTTTCGAAAGACCGACCTTCACCATTTCCAGAAGGTTCTTTCTGAAGTCGGACGCCTTGATGTCCATCGTGGAAAAACCGAATGGCACGCCGGCCTTCTCGAGGGCGGCCGCGGTCTCCTTGTACTGTGCCAGGGCCAGCGCCCGCCGCGACTTCAGGTTTGCGGCTTCCGCGTCGACGTCTGCGTAAGAGTTTGTCCTGAATCCGGGATTGTAGGGAGTTCGCGCTGCAGCTTTCTCGCCGGTGGAGTCGGGTGTTGCCGCCTTTCCGCGTTTGGCGCCCTTGTCCTTTTCCTCCGGCATTTTCAGTGTCAGTAGTACCGCCGCATTCGATGTGGCAAGGTCAGTTACCATTTCCGAGGCCTGTTCCACACCGGCCAGGACGAGCTGGAATCCGAGGTCGTCTCGGAGCCGAAGCGCACGATACACGGTGAGAATGTCGTCCGCCTTCATCACCACAGGTTGCGTGCCGGCGATGACGGGAAAGAATGCGTCAAGCGCGGCATCGTTCGGCGGGCGGCGAATCCCGTTCGGATTATCGCGATAATTGCTTTCCCACTTTTTGTTCAGCTCGGCCTGACGGTAGAGGTTGCGGAACTTCGCCATGATGCCCATCGGTGTTCCCGGATACACGCCGCGGGCACCCTGAAACTGCATGAACATGGTCGCATCTCCCGCAACAACTCCGCCGCTGATATCGTCGATCAGCGAAACCACGCTGCCTTGGCCGGGAAGCATGCGGCCATGCGGTACACTATGGGCGATCGCAATACCCTGCTTTCTGAACGCATCGATTGACTTGTCGTCCTTGTCGAGGAAATCCGAGGCGGACCGTTCCGGCTGAATCCCTGCACGTTCGTTGGACGGATCAGCAGGATTTTCGTCTGAGGTACGCCCCTGATTGCGTCCTCCGCCCTGAGACGGACCCTCGTCGCGAGGCTCCGGGATTCCAATGTGTCCAATACCGTCGATGAATCCGGCATAGACAAAGAGCGAATCGCCGTCGAGGATTCTAGCGTCGTACGGGATGGCCACGTCCGTTCCGACGGCCGTGATGATGCCGTCGCGAACGACTACGGTGGCGTTCCGGAGGACCTTGCCCGGTTCAGTTTGGACGGTCGCACCGGATACGGCGAAAGCGTTGGTGACGGGTCGCTCGTCAGTCTGGCCGTGTGCCCGGGGAACGATTGCCGCCGCAACCACCAGTACCGCTGCGGTGCCGCGCACGGCAAATTTCAAAAGTGAACTGTTCATCGTTATGAGAAGTGTTTGGCGTTACCGATGATATGAACAGGCACCTGACCGGGCAAATTCGCACGGCAATTCTGTCGGGAAAAACCCCACAGGACTTGTGAGTGTTTGACGGGGCTCCTGCTCGCCGTGATTTCGGCATCTTTCAACTAGTGAAGAACGGTCCCCCTCCAAGTTGACAGTCGCGCAAGATGAACAGTAGAAAATCCCGTTTCCACGATCAGCCTCCTCGAATCATTCAGGGCGGAATGGGAATTGGCGTATCGGGCTGGCGCCTCGCCCGGGCCGTAGCGTCCGCCGGCGAGTTTGGTGTGGTGTCCGGCACAGCCATAGACTCAGTCGTCGTGCGCGAGCTGCAGCTCGGAGATCCGAACGGCCGCCTCGCTGTGTTGCGGGACTATCCGGACCAGGAAATCGTCGACCTTCTGGTCGACCGATTCTATGTTGAAGGCGGCATTGCGGATGGGCAGCCGTTCAAGCTGCTGCCGGTGCACAAGTTTGTCCCGACCGTTCAGTCCCAACGCATCCTTGCTGCTGCCACGTACAGTGAAGTGATGCTGGCGCGTGAAGGGCATGACGGACTCGTCGGCATCAATTTGCTGGGCAAGCTGCAGCGCTACACATTGCCGTGCATGTACGGGGCAATGCTCGCCGGGGTCGACGCGATACTCATGGGTGCCGGGATACCCGCCGCCGAAGCGGAGCAGGTCCCGCTGTTGGCTGCCGGCGAGCCCGCGCGCCTTCGCATCGACGCAGACAGCTCACAGGCCAGTGACCGAAAGGCGCCGCACTACTACGAATTCAATCCTTCGGATGTCGTGGCTGATCCCCCGATTCTGGATCCGCCACTTTTCCTGCCGATCATCGCAGTCGACGCACTTGCCCGGATCCTGGACAAAAAGGTGCCGCGCGGACTTATCTCCGGATGGATTATCGAGAGCCCAATAGCGGGCGGACACAACGCGCCGCCGCGTGGGAAGACCTACGACGAGGCGGGCAATCCAGTCTACGACGACCGCGACATCGCAGACCTGCAGCGGATCGCCGATCTCGGCCTTCCGTTTTACCTGGCTGGCGGCTACGGGACGCCGGACAAACTGACAGAGGCGCTGAACAAGGGGGCTGCTGGTGTTCAGGTTGGATCCTTGTTTTCACTTGCAGACGAGTCAGGTTATCCGGATTCGTACACGCGGACGCTCATTCGTCGGATTCACGAGTCAAAAGCGTCGGTCAGAACCGACGGCCGTATTTCCTCCACGGGTTTTCCGTTCAAGGTGCTGGAAGTGGAAGGGACGCTGGGTGTTCCGGAGCTTTACGACGACCGCGTCCGCGTTTGCGATCTCGGTTACCTGCAGGAAGCCTACGTCGACGGAAACGATCGTCTCCAGGTTCGGTGCCCGGCCGAGCCGATCGAGACGTGGGTCGCGAAAGGAGGGAAGGAGGAAGACACCGTACGTCGGGGGTGCCTGTGCAATGCCTTGATGGCAAACATCGGACTCGGACAGCGTCAGAAGTCGGGACCCGAACGCCAGCTGTTTACCGCGGGTGACGACCTCGTCAACCTCGAGCTTGGTTCAATCGAAAACCCGAGCTACTCAGCCGCGGATGTGATTGCATTCCTGCGTGGCGAGTTGTCCGCCGTGTCGACACCCACCGACAACCGGAACGCAGAGCTGGCGTAGGGGCACCGTCTATGTGCCGGCCACATCCCACGCATCGACGATTCCCACAATCACGACGTTTGTGGGCACCTGAACGTTGCCCATTATCTGCTTCGCGACGGCGCCTTCCTGAGCGACGAGGACGGTATCACCGATGCCCGCATTAAATCGCGGGTCAAGTGCGAGGAGGTCGTCTCCGTCAATCAGTTCGCCCTGTAGATCCACGGCGTTGACGATGAGGAGCTTTGCTCCCTCAAAACGCGAATCTTTGCGAGTCGCGGTCACAGTTCCGGTTACGCGGCACAAACGCATCGAATCGATCTAGCGAACGAGCTTCTTCAGTTCTTCGACACGTCGCACGATCGTTTCGCGGTCCATTTCCCTGTATTGTTCGGGAAGCAGGGCCTGGCTCGTGCACTCGAGGACGGCGGCGAGATTCTGCAGCTCAACTGCCAGCGGATAGGTAGGGGGGATGAAATCATCGACGACCTCCTGCAGTATCTCCCTGGTTGGCTCCCCGCCCTCGGCTGCAATGCGAAACTGGGCGCGTGTAAGGAGCGCTTCCATATCTGCGCCCGAGAGTGATTTGTCCCCGTTGGTCAGCGACTCCGGCAGGAGGTCGATGGCAAATTTCGTTTTCGTTTTTTTCATCATAACGCGAAGCAATTCCTCGCGCTCCTCCTGTGTCGTCGGGTAGAAGAGTGCAATGTGTTCCTCGGCGCGACCCTGCCGTTTCAGGTCGATCGGCATCAGATCGGGGCGCGCGGTCACGAGGAAAAAGATGATTCTTCCGCGGTGTTTCGTGTTGGACATGAACGACGCGATCTGTCCGAAGACGCGGCTCGACACGCCGGAGTCTCCCGAGCTGCTTCGGTCCCCGAGTGCCGCATCGGCTTCGTCGATCATCACCGCAACGGGAGTCATCGCTTCGAACAGATTGAGAATCTTCTCCAGGTTGCCCTCGGTTTGGCCCTGCCACTGTGATCGGAAGTTCTTCAGCTTCACCATGGGGATCCCGATCTCACCCGCGAAGCAGGTGATCGTGAACGTTTTGCCCGTACCGACAGGACCACTCACGAGATAGCCCATCGGCATGACATCGGGCCGACCCATCTTCAGTGCCTTTGATGCTTGTCGCAGATGCTTGATTGCGTACTTGTGGCCGGCGACCATGTCGAGATTGTAGTCGGTCTCCACGAACTCCAGCATTCCGTATGCCTCGGCCTCGATGAACTCCTTCTTGAGCCCGGAAAGCGAATCGAAAGTGAGGCGTGTACCGTTCTCCAGCACATCCGCCAGGATGGTGCGGAGCTGAATGTACCCGAGCCCGGCCGTGTTCTGCGCGAGGGCGCTGATCGACACGTCGGATTGATCAGCGTATGCCTGTTCCCGATCCTTCAGGTACCAGCGAACAAAAGCGGCGCGCTCCTCCTCGGTCGGCATCTTGATGTGCAATTCGGCCGTGTAGGGGCTTTGCACAAGTGCCTGGTTGAGGGTCGTCAGGTTCTCCGTGATGAG
>JAGQWL010000258.1 GCA_020437385.1 Bacteroidota bacterium | reverse complement strand
TTCTTCCAAGCAGCAAGAGGCATATGAAGCCGTCAGGCGTTCGCAGGCTGAGGCGATCCAGGCAGCAAAAGCGGGAATTGAGGCACGGGATCTGGATGCGATTGCACGGGATTCACTCGGTCGCGACGGGTTTGCCGATTACTTTGTCCATTCACTCGGGCATGGCGTCGGCCTCGAGGTCCACGAGTGGCCTCGCATTGCATCGACCTCACAGGATCGCTTGCCGGAAGGTGCTGTTGTCACCATTGAGCCGGGCATTTACCTGCCGAAGCAATTCGGAATACGGATAGAAGACATGGTCGTGCTGCGAGAAAACGGCTGCGAAAATCTGACAGCATCTCCGCGTGAACTGCAAGTTGTCGGATAGATGAATGTCCTTGTCTTCGCCTACTATTTCCCGCCACTCGGCCTCAGCGGTGTACAACGGATTGCCAAGTTTGTCAAATACCTTCCCGCCTATAACTGGACGCCGTATGTGGTGACACCAGAGCCGGCAGCTTATTTCGCACGAGATTCGACGCTGCTTGATGAGGTGCTCGCTGCCGGCGTCAGCGTCACGCGAACCGCATCACTCGACCCAACGCGCCTTCCGTCTCGCCGCGTCATCTCGCAACCGACGGAGCGGGTCCGAAAGGCCCTCTCCGGAATCAGCCAGTTCGTTTTCATTCCAGATAACAAGATCGGGTGGCTGCGGGCCGCCACGAATGCAGGAAGAGGACTCCTCGCCGAGCGCGCGTTCGACGCGATCATCAGTACGGCGCCTCCCTATACCGCACATCTTGCCGGCGCCCGTCTATCCCGTGAATTTGATCTTCCGTTGATACTGGACTATCGCGACGATTGGATCGGCAATCCGAGACATTCGTATCCGACACCCGCGCATCGCTATGTTCACCGTAGACTTGAGTCATCCGTGATCAAGCAGGCCGCCAATGTCGTTGCCATCAACGACGTAATCGCAGACGCCATCGAACGTCGTCATCGCCACATGGTCGGGCGCGTACACGTACTGTCGCAAGGGTTTGATCCGGGAGACCTGCAACGCGTTCGCTCCGTCGCCCGGGACGAGATGCGTTGCGAATTCTTCTACGGCGGCGTCTTCTATGATGCGCAACGACCAGACACATTCCTGCACGCTGTGAGTCGATGGGTTGCGGAAAATGAGCAGCACCGAAAGCGCATTCAGATTACGTTTGCCGGTATCCTGCCGGAATACGCGAAGGCGCTGGCGGCCAGCATTGGAATTGACGACCTGCTCGTGGACCTCGGCTACCTGTCGCACCGGGACCTGTGCGATCGACTGATGGCAGCGGATATCCTGTGGATGACGATCGGAAGGACAAAAGGCTCTGAGCAGATATCGACAGGAAAGCTTTACGAGTACATGGGAACGCGTAAACCGATTCTCGCATTAGTCCCGCCGGGTACGGCTCGTCGAGATCTCGACAGGTACTCGGCATCTTTTGTGGTAGATCCGGATGATATCGAAGGCACCACGGCGGCAATCGATCGCTTGTTCACCAGGTGGTCCGAGCGCTCGCTGCCGACCGCTTCGGTGGAGGAAGTTGCACGTTTTGACCGAAGAGAGCTCGCTGGCCGACTTGCTGCTCTGCTTGACGAAACGCGAAGTAAAAAGCCGTTCATCCGACTGAGAAATGGATAATCGTTCCATTCGCATTGGCTTGCGGGATGGATGCCGCCGCGCTTCATGCCTGCTTTCTGTGCTGCTGGCGTTGACCGTTCCCAGGATCTCGCTGGCGCAGGTTGAGGTGATTGTCGGACCTGATCCCACCGCCGGCCGGGAGCTCGGCCTGCTCGGCAAATCGTCGGTAGATCCGCAGCGGCTGGGCGGCCAGTTCGCTGCCACGGCCTTGAGCATGCGCCCGCTCTTTCCTGACTTATCCGCGGAGGATCTACTCGGGTTGTCGTTCGTGATGAGCTTTCCCGACTCATCCTCTGCCGTGGCAGCGCTGGACGTCGCTCGAAGCGATAGTCGGGTGGCCTTCATTCAGTGGAACCACTCGTACCATGTTGACGATTGGCGGCCGATTGTGACAGCGCCATTGATGCACACCGACAATTGGCTGAGTCATCGGGCCGATCTCACCGATCCGCTCGCAGACAGCCTCGACCACTTTCAAGTGTTGAATGTTGCGTCTGCCTGGGAAGTCACGCGCGGCGCTCCATCCGTGTCAATCGGTCTCGTTGATACGGGAATCATGATCGATCACCCGGATTTTGTTGGCCAGTTTCGGATTAACGTTCAGGAAGACATTAATCGAAATGGACGATTTGACCCGGGCGACCTCAATGGCGTTGACGACGATGGTAACGGCTACGTCGATGATGTCATCGGTTTCGACTTTGTGGATCGCCCCCAAACAGTCGAGCCGGGCGACTATCGCGACAGAGACGGGGATCCGTCTGACGACGGCTCGGGGCACGGAACGAGCGTCGCCGGTGTGATGTCCGCACGCGACAACAACGGCTTGGGAATCGCGGGTATCGCGCCGGGGGCCCGACTATCCGTCCTTCGTGCATTCGGGGCTGACGGGCGGGGAGATGATGACGACATTTCTGCAGCTATTGTATACGCGGCCGACGAGGGAATCGACGTTCTCAACCTTTCATTTGGCGACAGTTACTATTCGCCGCTGATGCGCGAAAGCATTCGGTACGCGGTCGCACGAGGTGTCGTGGTTGTAGCATCAGCCGGCAACGTTGGCGGAGATTCACCGCACTATCCGTCTGATTACGATGAGGTGATCTCCACAGTCTGGCTGGATTCGGCAGGCGGCGCGCCTGCTGGACGGGCTACGTACGGAACGGGCATCGATGTAGGTGCTCCCGGTACCGCCGTGTTCACCACATTGATGCCGACTGACACACCAGCCTCCGGTGGCTTGACTCCCGCCGATTCACTTCTCTATGGACGTCAAAGCGGGAGTTCAGTGGCGGCCCCAATGGTCAGTGCGACAGCGGCACTCGTTCGCTCGCTTGCCCCGAGCGCGTCGCCCGCAACTGTAAGAGCGGCGATCACAACATCCGCAGTGGACCTGCTGGAGCCCGGATGGGATCACCGCACGGGTGCCGGTCTCTTGAATCCGCTCGGCGCCCTCGTGGCGACGCTGCCGGCCCGAATAGAGCTGAGCGATCCGGAAAACGATACGGGCATATCGAACGACACAATCGTCGTTGTAGGATCAGTCATCCATCCCGGACTCGAAGGCTACAGTGTTTCGTTGGCGCCGGGACATGAAGACCTCTCGGACGACGACTTCGAGGTAGTCGACACCTGGGAGCGGCGACAGGTGCTGTCGGACACGCTTGCTGCCTGGTCAGTGACGAACCTCGGTGAAGGTCCTTATACGGTCCGCCTTAGTGTTCAGACGACAGCCGGTGCCGTCGAAGTGCGGCGGCGGGTCTTCATCGATCGAACCCCGCCTGTCCTCAAGTATGAGTACGTCGGAGCAGCAATTGCGGACGGGCAGCGAGCCGTGTTTGTTGAAGTCGAAACGGACGACCTGACGCGCGCAATACTTACCATCGCCGGACAGGATCGTCCCGAGATGGCACAGTCGGCGCGGCTGTCCTACCGGCACGGGCTCACCTTTGAATTCGAGGACAGCTCTTCGGACTCGGTGGAGGTTGCGCTGGCAGTGACGAACGTAGCCGGACTCACGACTCGTCAGACGGAGAAGATCCTGCTCGTAGCAGATCATCGAGGTGATCTGCCGGTCGCTATCGAACCGACCGGGGTTGCCGCTGGCTTCTTGCTCCCGACCCTGACCGACTTTGACGGGGACCATCTTCCGGAATTCGTTTTCAATCGCTATGAAAACGGTTGGATCGGGGATACGCTTCGTATCGTCGAGTATGGCGGTGGGGAGTATTCGGTGGTCTCGGATGCTCTGGTCGGCGTGTTTCCGCGGGACATTGGAGACGTCAACGGAAATGGGAGAGAGGAAATCCTGGGGCAGATTAGCGCAGCGGCACTGCTGCTTGAGCAGGCAACCGAAGCAGGCTATCCATCCCAGATTATTCTGGTAGATACAACTGGCATCTCAGATCCGGGGTCGAACGACGCCGTGTGGGCATCGAGGCTCTTCGACTTCAATCGCGACGGAAAAGACGAGATCGTGAGTCATAACACAAGAAGCATGCGCCTTCTCGCGGCGTCGTCCAACACTCTGTTTGAGCTGGCGCGGTTCGACAATCCAACTGGTACTTCGGGAGAGATTTCTGAGAACTCGTTCCAGCAACCGGAGATGCTGGTAGGCGACTTCGACGGTGACGGCCAAGCCGAGATTGTGGGTGGCGACAGCGACGGAGACTGGATGTCGATCGAAATTTCGGAGCAGTTTGTGACTGAACCAATCTGGATCCACGAGACGAACGCGTACAATGCCGGATCGCGGATGGCATCGGGTGATTTCACGGGAGACGGTCGAACTGACTTGATACTCTCGACGACAAACTGGATCGGGGAGCGCGCCGATCATGTTCAAGAGGTACCCGTGACGCGACTCTATCTCGTGTCAGTTGTCGCGAACAACGACTACCGCCTCGTCGACAGTCTTGTTGTAACTGGCGAAAACTTCCAACACTCGAGCTTCGCCGCGGCGGATATTGATGGCGATTCGGTCGATGAACTCATTGTGGCCTCTGCACCGGACCTGTTAGTGCTGTCGTATTCAGACGGATGGAAGTTGGACTATTCTACACGCGGAGACCCGGCAGCGGCTGGATTCGGAGGAGCCCGCTCCGCCAAGATTGCCGTCGGGGACCTTGACGGAGATTTGCGGGACGACGTCCTGTTCGGAGCCGCCGACGATCGCTTCTACAGGATGTATGCCGGAACAATAAGTGATGGGCAGGCACCCGGCTGGAGCGATGCGTACGGCGTCGCGACCAATCTGGTTCGACTGAGTTGGACTCGGTACGGTGCCGATTCCGTGTCAGTATATGGCGCAGCGCCAGGCGGTTCTTTTGCCCTCGACACAACTGCCGTCGCCGGGGACACAGTGGTTGTCGCAACAGAGAACCCGCGGCGATACTTCCTCCGGAGCTGGCGATCTGGTGTGCAGGGACGTGCTTCAACGACGCGATTGATCGTTCCTCACAATCCTGCCGTGGCATTGTCAGTTGAGCAAATCGGCCTTAGATCCATCGCGATACGATTTGACCAGGAAATGCGAGCCGGGCCTGACGCGACCGTTTCCCTTGTATCCACCGAACACGACATGACCGCGGCCGACTTGATCACGGTATCGAAGGGATCAACAGTCGTTGCAACGTTTGAGAATCCGCTCGCGCCTGGCGTGCTGTCTTGGTCCGGGTTGCGATCCAGTGACGGCGCTCCCGCAGTTGATGGCTCAAGCTCCTTTGTGCCCGTCGAATTCGACCAGGCCTTCATCCTGGAATCCTGGGCGGTCGAAGGAAACGCGAACGTCCGCTTGCGTTTCAGTCAGCAGCTCGACACGTCCACGGCATCGCAAGCGTCGAACTACGAAATACTGCCCGCCGGTACAATACGGGCCGTGACCGTCGAGGACAATGGCCGGGAGGTTCTTTTGCAGATTTCCGGTATCGCCCTGGGCCCAACCGGGCTGAACCCTCGGCTGCGCGTTGTGGGCGTCCGGTCAAGTATCGGAGCCTTGATCCAGGAAGAAGGCAGCGTGGCGAGCTTGTCCGAATCGCCGACAGAACTCACAAACGCCTACGTGTTCCCCAATCCCGTCGAACCGGGACAAACCTATCTGATGATCGCCGGAATACCCTACGGGTCCAGCGTTGATATCTTGAGTGCTGCGGGCGCGCGCGTACGGTCACTACGGGAAACGACCGGAAGCGGTGGCGTCAGGTGGGATCTGAGTGACGAGCGCGGAGAACAAGTTCCGTCAGGCGTTTATCTTGTGCGTGTAACTATTGACGGCGAGGAAAGTACGCTCCTGAAGGCAGCCATTATTCGATGATCCTTGGAAAACTCCCTGACCCTCATATTGCCATCGAGCTTCGAAAGCATCGAGCGGATTGTCGACGAAGTCGAGACCTTCTTCGGACCATACTGTTCCGATGACCTGCTCTACAAGCTTCAACTGCTGGCATCGGAGGCCGTGACGAACGGGATTGAGCATGGAAACAATTACGATGACGGCAAGAACGTCACGGTCGTGTTTATGGTGTCCGAAGAGCGTACCGTTGTGTCGGTAGAAGACCAGGGAATGGGCTTCGATCGTGCGCGCGTGTCCAATCCGACGGAGGGCGACCACCTGCTGGACAGCGGGGGACGAGGGCTTTTTCTCATGGAGCGGATGGCGGATGACGTCTCCTACGATTTGAATGGTCGTCGTGTCACGATTACTCTTCTCCGGGGTTCTGATGCGTGAGGCATGAACGCGCGTGGTCACTTGCATCCATGGCCGTCCTGGTTGGCGCGGCGGGCAGCATTACGCTGAGTGCAGGCGGCGAGCACGGCTTTCAGATACTCGTTGCAGCCGTCCTTGCTGCTGCGGTAGCAACCCTCTACCTCTACCTGCATGCTGAGTTTCAGAGTGTGCCGCTGGTGCTCACACTGGCAATCGCGCTGAGACTGATACTCATTCCCGTTGGTCCGGTCTTCTCGGACGACGCGTATCGCTACATATGGGACGGCGAACTTGTTGCATCAGGTGTTGACCCCTATCAGAAAACACCAGTAGAGGTTGCCCGGGATTCCGCCGTACGTCCGAACAGCGTCGAGCTTAGCCAGCTAAATTCGCCGACCTACTATTCGGTTTACCCGCCGGTTGCACAGCTGTCGTTTGCACTTGCGTACCGCTTGTCTGGCGGACGCTTCGAACGAGCGTTCCTGTTTCTGAAGCTCGTCTTTCTGTTTGCCGAGCTAGTCGCGGTGTTGCTTCTCGCCAGATGGACGACCATCCGCGCATTCATCCTGTACGCTCTAAACCCAGCGGTCTTCTTTGCGGTTGGGGCGCAGCCACACACGGAGGCGCTTGTGCTGCCGCTGATTCTACTGGCGGTCGTTTCCACATCGTCAAGCCAACGGTGGCTCCCAGGTGTGTTTATCGGATTGGCTGTCGGCACAAAACTCACGCCCCTCGTTCTGGTACCGAGCGTCGTTCGCCGATCGGGAGCACCGGCCGTAGTCGCGTCTGTCGTCGTGCTCTTCGTCTGCGCGCTGCCATTCCTGCACGTGCACTCGGCCGGCAATATCCTGCAGTCGCTCAGTCTGTATTACAGGCTCTTCGAGTTCAACGCGGGTCCATACTATCTGGCCAAGGGCATCGCCTTGCTGGTTTCGGGCGTTGACCTTTCAAAAGTGATTGGGCCGCTGTTTGCGATCACGTATGCGGTGGTCGCAGCCAACTATTTCTTCAAGAAGGATGCGGATCGACCGATCGCCGATTCTTCTGTCTTTCTACTGGGTGCATTCCTCGTTCTTTCGACGACCGTTCATCCCTGGTATTTCCTTCCCGTACTTCTGCTGATTGCCCTTACTGACCGACCTCACTGGCATTGGCAGTGGCTGTCGGTTACTTCCGTCGGCACGTACCTTCTGTATGCGGATGGTCCGTACTGGCTATTCGTCATTGTGGGGTGGGTGGGATTCGGGCTCCTGTACGGATACAGCGAGCGCAAACGGATCATCCAGTATTTACTCCGCCGGCGAGCACGTCGCAAGGCTGACCACCTCAGGCGGCTCATCAGCAGTTCAGGCATCCAGGCGAGCAGCCTGTTGGATGTTGGCAGCGCCGAAGGATACGTCATGAATCGCTACGTCGCCCGCTATGGTGGCACCGCGCACTTGATCGACGTGGAGGACCGGAACATGACCAGTCTCCCTTACGACGTCTATGACGGGGTGAGGTTGCCGTACTGCGACACGCAGTTCGATGTCGCCGTGCTCTACTTCGTTGCGCATCACGCCTCGGATGCCAACGGTGTGATCTCGGAGTGTCTTCGATGTGCGCGGGTCGTGGTAGTTGTCGAGTCAACATTCACCACGACGTACGAGCTTCGCTGGCTGAAACGAGCGGACAATCTTGCAAATCGACTTCGCATGAGCGGACGAACGCAGCGCCGCGACGAGATCCATCAGCACCGATCGGAGGTGCCCCATTTCAGAACCGCTGCTCAGTGGCGAGAGTTGTTCGGCGCAATGGAGTTGAACGTCTTGCTAGAAGAGCGGTGGGGGGGACCACTGCATCGGCAGGTGGCGTTCGTCGTCACGAGTTCATCCGACGCATGATCGCGTCGACAAGCGAAGAAGAGCTGGCTGTGTACTCCAGGATCGCTGCCTCACCATACCGGCGAAGCCAGGTCATCTGACGCTTTGCGTAGCGGCGAGTGTTCCGCATGAGCAGGTGTTCGAGAGTTTCTCGTGAGACGATGCGACCTTCAAGAAAGTCGAACGCTTCCGTGTAGCCAATCGTCTTCAGTGGAGACAGTGATCGGTCGAAGCCAGACTCCAGCAGCCCGGCTGCTTCCTCGAGCAGACCCGCATCGATCATTGCGCGCGCGCGCGAATTGATTCTCTCGTACAGCGCTTCGCGGGTCATCCCAAGCACGACAACCTCATATTGGAATGCCGGAGCGACCGAAGCGAAGAATGAGGAAATCGGACGACCAGTCCCTCGAAAAACTGAAAGACCGCGAACAAGGCGCTGGCTCTTGGTCGAATCCAGCGTCTCGGCAAAGCCTGGATCAACTGACACCAGCTCCCTATATAACGCTGCCGAGTCCACGGATTGCTACTCGCGTTTTCGACGCGACGCACTGCCGATC
>JAGQWL010000257.1 GCA_020437385.1 Bacteroidota bacterium | reverse complement strand
GGTGAGGCCGTGTACTGCGGAGCGGAGTGTTGGCGTCTGGAATTATGGAATGAAGGAATGAAGGAATGAAGGAATGAATGGGAGAATGGGGGAATGGGGGAATGGGGGAATGGGAGAATGGGGAATGAAGGAATGAATGGGAGAATGGGGGAATGGGAGAATGAGGGAATGAGGACGCTCGCTTCGCTCGCGCGGGGTCTCCGGGTTCGCCGATGGGAGCCGACAGCAGTGAGCAGTCGTCAGTGGCGCCACAAGGGCGCCACAAGGGCGCCTCAGTCGTTGCACTCCGTGAACTCAAGCCACAGACCGTGGGTGTTGGTCGGGGGCAGCAACGCGGACTGAGTTTCGCGATTCAACTGGTCGCCGTTCGGCGAGGGTGGAGAGAACTGCCGGCCGAGCGCTCGCGAGAGAAACGCTCGCGTTGCGTTAAGGTCAGCAACACACAAGGTTGCGCCTGTGATCGGTCGTCCGGCAATGAGTTGACGACTTGCGGGCACCAGCCGGATGAATCCCTCCTCCAACACGATCGTGGACTCGGGTGGAAACGAGACGGGGCGCGGCAGTCCGATCGCATCGCCAAGTTCAGCAAACGAAACTGAATCGGACAACGCGAGCCACACACCAGCCAGCGATGTCGCACCGTTCGGATGAGCGAAGTGCTCCGGCCGATCGGTCGGTGAGTGATTGCGGCCGCCGAAAAAGATGAATCGGATCGGGCTGTCGGAAGGAAACGAGACGCCGTATCCGCCGCTGTTTCGTTCGATTCCGGCAGCGTCGAGATTCCGCTTCAACTGATTCGCGTCCGTCGTGTAGAGCGCGAGGAAGGCGGCGCCTTCGCCCGCGGCAAGCAAGCGCAGGTACTCGCGTGTCAACTCATCGGCCGCCGAATCTGCGGTGATCAGTTCAAGCTCGGTGCCGTCCGGGAATTTGACGTGCCGATTTCGGATGCCGTTGTCGTGCGCCCGTCCCGGCTTAAGTGAAAAACCAAGTCGCGAATACGTCGCGGCTGCCGAATCGAGATCCGCAACCACAATCGGGATATGATCGATTCCGCCGACCTGCGCGACCACCGGTCGGGTCGACGACGCAGCAATGAGAACGGCCGATATCAGGACAGCAGCTCGGCGGATTTTTGCCGGGCGAATAGCGTGACCGCCATATTCCGGAAAGTACAAGTGGATGAGAGCCATGATAAGGCCGTGCCGGCAGGCCGAGGGAAGTAGGGCGCAAAAATGCTCACTGTGAAACTAGGACGCAAGAATGCGATTCCTGATGTCGACATCCGGCACGTGACATCTGTCTGCCGAAAACTTCGCGAAGGGACCGGCCACGGCCCAATCCCACTTTCTACTTTCGACGATTCTTGAAATGCCCCGAAGAGGCCCCGGCGGCTCGTGATGACGCGGCTCGTTCCGAGCGGGCCTACTTTCTACTTTCCTCCGCTCTTACTTTCCTCCGCTCTTGTTTCCCACGCTCCTACTTTCCCACGCTCCTACTTTCCTCCGCTCTTACTTTCCTCCGCTCCTACTTTCCTCCGCTCTTACTTTCTTCCGCTCCTACTTTCCTTTCGTAGATTCCTGTATTCCGAGACTCGTAGATTCCTTTTCCCGCTCCAGATGCCCTCTCGCCTCAGCCGCCTGGCCGCCGCCGCACTGCTGGTCGCCGCGTCCGCTTGCCAATCCGCCAACCAGTATGAACCCGACGGCGCGACCATCGACCTCTGGATCCGTGGTGGATCCGTCATCGACGGCTCCGGTACCCCGGCGCGGAAGGCGGACGTGCTCGTCAGCGGCGATTCGATCGTGTTCGTCGGAAACGTCGGCTCCGCTCAGTTCGAAGCGACGCGGATCATCGACGCAACGGGGAAAGTCGTCACTCCCGGGTTCATCGACACGCACGCCCACGGCAACCCCGCTCGCACGCCCGGATTCGACAACTTCCTCGCCATGGGCGTCACCACGATTGCGCTTGGTCAGGATGGCGGCGGACCCCAGGTCGTCGACCCATCCGCCTTCATCGACTCGCTGAACGCCGGCGGTCTCGGTGTAAACGTCGCGTACTTCGCCGGTCACGGCACGATCCGCATGATGAGCGGCGTCGAATATGATACCGAGCCCACCGATGCGGGTATCGACAGCATGAAGTCGATCCTTCGTTCGCAACTCGAAGGCGGGTTTTTCGGCATGACGACCGGACTCGAATATACGCCCGGAATCTACAGCGGCGACGATGAACTGATGGCGCTCGCGGAGGTTGTCGGCGAGTAC
This sequence comes from Bacteroidota bacterium, assembly GCA_020437385.1. Taxonomy (GTDB): domain Bacteria; phylum Bacteroidota; class Rhodothermia; order Rhodothermales; family JABDKH01; genus JAGQWL01. Next base: position 2,662 of record JAGQWL010000257.1, on the reverse strand, counting down.
GACCGCTTGATCATGAGCCACATGCGGAACGAGGACGATGATGCCGTCGAGGCGTCCCTTCGAGAGCTGCTCCGGCAGGGCAGGGAGGCGGCGGTGCAGGTTTCGCACTTCAAGTCCGTCTACGGAAAGGGCGCGGCTCGTGCCGAGGAACTGCTTGCGATCCTCGACAGCGCCCGTGCAACGGGCACGCAGGTGACGGCGGATCTGTATCCGTACACCGCGAGCTACACCGACATCGGCATCGTCTTTCCGACGTGGGCGAAGGCGCCGAATGATTACGATCAGGTGCGGGCGCAGAGTCGCGACTCGCTGCTCAGGTATGTGCACGACCGCGTGATGCTGCGAAACGGACCCGAAGCAACGCTTCTCGGCACCGGCGAGTACGAAGGCAAGACCCTTGCGGATCTGGCCGAGGAGTCGGGGAAGCCGTTCGAGGAGATCCTCGTCGACGACATCGGCCCGCGCGGCGCATCCGGGGCATACTTCGTGATGGACGACGCGCTGCAGGAGCGGCTTGCGCAGGATCCGTTCGTGATGTTCTGTTCCGATGGAAGCCCGACAGGTTTTCATCCACGCGGACACGGAACGTTTGCGCGGATCATCGAGACGTTTGTTCGCGAGAAGAAGCTGTTCACGCTGGAGGAGGCCGTCCGAAAGATGACCTGGCTGCCCGCGCAGACACTCGGACTCGACGGGCGCGGCCGGCTCGCGACCGGTTACGTGGCGGATGTTCTCGTGTTCGATCCGAAGATGATCCACGAGACAGCGACCTACACGAATCCGCTGAGCAATGCCGAAGGCATGGATGTCGTGCTTGTCGCGGGCGTGCGGGCGTACGAAGGTGGTTCGGCGACGAGTGACCGTCCCGGCCGGGTCCTCCGCGCGTCGAAACGGTAGGGAGCGATTGCCCAGCCGAGTCCGCGGCATCCGCCAAAATGAACGAACCCGACAGCATCGCCGCCGGGTTCGTGAGTACCATCCTGGAATCGGAACGCTGAGTCGATAGGCGCGATCAGGCGGTGACGCTTGCCCCGACGGGCGTGAGCCAGCCGTGCTTGTCGTTCCCGCCCTCGACGATATCGAAGAACGCCTTCTGAATCTGCGTCGTGATCGGTCCGCGTGTGCCGCTGCCAACCTTGTACTTGTCGACAGATCGAATCGGCGTGACCTCCGCCGCGGTTCCGGTGAAGAAGAGCTCGTCGGCGATGTACAGCGCCTCGCGTGGGAGTGCGGCCTCCTTCACCTCGTATCCGAGGTCGTTCGCGATTTTGAAGACAGAATCGCGCGTGATGCCGGGGAGAATCGAGAACGCTGACGGCGCCGTGTGCAGGACGCCGTTCTTGATGACGAAGAGGTTTTCGCCGCTGCCCTCGGCCACGTAACCTTCGCGGTTGAGCATGATGCCTTCTTCGTATCCGTTGAGCACCGCGTCCATCTTGACGAGCGAGGCGTTGAGGTAGTTGCCACCCGCCTTGGCAAGTGACGGGAACGTGTTTGGTGCCATCCGCGACCACGACGCGACGTGCACGTTGACACCGTTCTCCATCGCTTCGTCGCCGAGGTATTTACCCCAGTTCAGCACGGCAATGAATGCCTCGACCTTGTTCTTGATCGGGTTTACGCCGAGGCCGCCCTCGCCGCGGTATACAACCGGCCGGATGTAGCAGGACTGCATGCCGCTTGCCTCGATCGTCTGAAGCGTGGCCGCTTCGAGTTCTTCCAGGCTGTACGGGACCTCCATCCGATAAATTTTCGCGGAGTCGATCAGGCGCTGCATGTGTTCACGCAGCCGAAACACCGCCGGCCCCATCTTTTCGGTGTTGTAGCAGCGGATCCCCTCGAACACCGACGAGCCATAGTGAAGGGCGTGCGAAAGCACGTGGACGGTCGCATTTTCGTGCGGAACGAGCTTTCCGTTGAACCAGATGTCGTGTTGCATGTGATCGCAGAGAGATTGTGGTTTCGGACGGTCGCTGATACCCGTTGCTCGGCCGGAAGGTCCGGCGACGTGTTGCGGAATCTTCGATTCCGCGGAAACGAGGAAGATAGGAGGATAAGAAGATAGGATTGGGTTCCGGTCATCCCGCGCCCCTGCGATAGACCGGGTCTCGGCAATTCACGCGGGACCTCATGCCAACGCGTCCGCGAGTCGCGATCTCACGAATCGACGTTTCTATGCTTCCACCTCCAATCCAAACTGCGGCGTCGTCGCGGTTCGTGTGATCGGTCCTGTGAGGTCCCGAGGGTACATCGCAGAGTCAGCGACTCTGCGGAATCGAGGACTCGAAGAAGATAGGAGGATAGGAGGGCGTCGCGGTTCGTGTGATCGGTCCTTTGAGGTCCGGTGGGTTATTGTTCCGCTACGGGAAAACCGCAGTGGCTCGGGATGACACGCCACGATTCTACGATTCTACGACTCCACGATTCATCCGCCCGCCCCCCCCTTCACCGCGAACCGAAAGATCGTCGCCAGAATCTTCCACGACGCCTTCACCGTTCCGGACACCGTTCCGGTGATCTTCGACACCCCGACGCGCCGGCGGTAACTCACGGGAACCTCCGCGATCCGAAGGCCCAAACGCGCAGCCTTGATCTGCATCTCGATTGTCCAACCGTACGTCTTGTCCTGCATCTGCAGCGCATCGAGGGCTTCGGTCCGAAT
>JAGQWL010000256.1 GCA_020437385.1 Bacteroidota bacterium | reverse complement strand
CGGCGCATCGGGATCGTCGGAAGCCGAGGGACGAAAATCGTCCATCGGCGGTAGTTGAACCGGAAGATCTTCCTCCGGAACGGACACGATACGCCCGTCCGGGCTGTGCAGAATCGGGAACGGTTCCCCCCAATACCGCTGCCGGCTGAACAGCCAGTCGCGAAGTTTGTACTGAATCTTCCGCGTTCCCAGCGAACGCTTTTCCAACCAGACCGTGATCGCCGCCTTCGCCGCTTCAGTCGAAAGACCGTTGAGCGATATCTCGTCGTTTGATGAATTGAGGGCCTGCGTTGCGCCGGAAAAGGCTTCGCCGGCTGTTTTCGGATTCGAGATGTATTCTTCGAGCGTCAACGCGTGCTGTTGCAGCCACGGAGCGGACGGCTCGACCACCGCCGTTACAGGGAGTGAAAACTGTACGGCAAACTCGAAATCACGCTGATCATGTGCGGGGACCGCCATGATCGCCCCGGTACCATAGCCCATCAACACGTAGTCCGCTGTCCAGACGGGAATCCGCTCCCCATTTACGGGATTCACCGCGTACGCGCCCGTGAAGACACCTGTCTTCTTTCGGGACTCGATCATTCGATCCACGTCGGATTGGCGCTGCGCCTGGATACGATACTCGTCGACAGCAGCGCGCTGATCGGCCGAGGTAATCGCTTCGACCAGCGGGTGTTCGGGAGCCAGTACCATGTACGTCGCGCCGAAAAGCGTGTCCGGTCGCGTCGTAAAGACATCAATTGACTTCTCTGAGCCGTCAACGGCAAAACGACAAACCGCACCGTCGCTCCGGCCGATCCAGTTGCGCTGCATCAGCTTGATCGGTTCCGGCCAGTTCACCGCATCCAGTTCTCTGTCAAGTCGGTCGGCGTAACTGGTTATCCGCAGCATCCACTGTTTGAGCGGGCGCCTGAAAACCGGATAGTTTCCTCGCTCGCTTCGCCCCTCGTTCGTGACCTCCTCATTCGCGAGAACCGTTCCCAGCCCGGGGCACCAGTTGACCGGGACTTCCTCCAGAAACGCGAGTCTGAGGGAAGCAAGAACGGCGTACTGCTCCCTGTCGTCGAGCTTGTCCCAATCGAGCGAGCGCGGCGTTTCCGTTTCCGTTATCGAACCCTCACCGTCGACAAACCGGCGGCGAGCGCTGAGGTCTGCCACAAAATCGTCGATGGAGCGCGCGCTGTCGGAGACCGAGTCATAGACGCTATCGAACAGCTTAAGGAAGATCCACTGCGTCCACTTGTAGTAGTCCTCATCTGTGGTGGCAAATACGCGATCCCAGTCATAACTGAGGCCAAGGCGTTTGAGCTGCCCCAGCATGTTGTCAATGTTCTTCTCTGTCGTGACCCTCGGATGTACGCCGTGCTCGACTGCATACTGTTCCGCCGGAAGACCAAATGCGTCAAAGCCCATTGGATGAAGAACATTAAACCCGCGCATCCGCTTGTAGCGCGCAACGATGTCTGTTGCAATGTAACCGAGCGGATGTCCCACGTGCAGTCCCACTCCGGAGGGATACGGAAACATATCCAGCACGTAGAACTTGGGGCGTGACGTGTCCACGGACTCCGGCGTGCGAAAGGTCTTGTTCTCAACCCAGTAGTGCTGCCACCGGGATTCTATAGCCGAGTAATCGTAGCTAGACATTCTTCAAATGACGCTCTTGGACGCAGCGTGTTGCGGGGCAGCAGGAAGTACCACCCCAAATAGGTTCAGTCGCAAATTTTGACGAACATGGAAGATACGCCGGACAGCCAAGAGATGTGGGGCAGGGAACCTCCTGGCGGACTGTAGATTTCCGGACTTACGAAAGGGGGTTGGACTTATTGAGCTCGACCCTCGATTTGTGACGTTCAAGTCCTGCAGCGAGCATGCCCGACACGAAACTCGATATTGAAGAACTGCTGTCGCGTCCGCGAACGGTCGCGATAGTCGGGCTATCCGACAATCCTGCGCGCACAAGCAACTCGATTGCGCGCTATTTGATTGATTCCGGCTTCACCATCGTCCCCGTTAACCCGAACGTCGAGGAAGTCTTCGGCATCCGGAGTTTCGCGTCGGTACAAGACATCCCGCCGGATATCGATGTGGATATTGTCGATATCTTCCGTCGGCCGAAGCACACCGCAGACGTTGTACGCGACGTGGTCGAATGGTCAGAAGGCCGAGAACAAAAGCCCGTTATCTGGACACAGATTGGCGTGTCTTCGACAGAGGCCGCGCACGTCGCGTCCGAAAATGGGCTCGGATACGTCGCCAATCGATGCATCCTCGTCGAGCATCAACGACTGGTGCGGTAGCGTATTCACGCGCGCAACACGAAATGATGCGAGGTATCGGCATCGAGGTCGTCCAGCAACCTCACGAAGTAGTTCGGTCCGTAGCGAGCAAGAAAATAGGCCGGCAGGAATGTGCGCTCCTGCAGTTTGCCGTCTGGAAAGAGAAAGGACGTCGACCGTTGCACCTGTTCCTCCAGCAGATCGTGCTTTCGCTTCTCGGCGCGCAGGAACTTCAGCCCGAGTCGATCCAGACGCTTACGCAGCTGGGCACGTATCGCCTCCACCGAACCATCGAGCGTCGGATCGAGTCTTGACGCGGTAAGCAGGAGTTCATTCAGCAGGACATCCGCCTGGTCGCGCGCGTTCCCGATCGACGCGTCCACGTCAACCGACATTCGCTTGATCACGAGATCGCGGAAAAGCTGCTCCGGACGGGCGCTTAGTTCTGTGAAGGCGAGCCCCTCCGCCTTGATGAGGCGACTGGCAGATCCATCCATCAGCGATAGGCTCGCCCGCGGATAGATGATGGGCATTTGGATCCCGGCCCAATCGTAGGCCGGACGAATCTGGGCGTAGTACGCCACTTCACCCGGCCCCCCAACGTACGCGAGGGTTGGAAACAGCAGATCCTGGTAGATCGGTCGCAATACGACGTTCGGACTGACAGCACCCGGCTGACTGCGAATCAACCCGACAAGCTCCTCCTCGGAAAACGAGCGCCCCGAGCCTTTTAATTCGAACTGACCGTCCCTACGGTCGACTCCACTTCGGACGCCGTCCTGGACAAGAAAGAGGTTGGTGTTTCGGATGTGCAGCTGAGCGTGATATGCCGCCTCAATTCTCTTCGTCGATTCAGAGAGGGTCTGATCGAGGGCATCAGCCTCTCGAACCGACCGCTCAAACAGAGGAATTGCGCGTTCCTTGAGACGTGAGTCCGCGCCCGAGCAGATGACAAGGCCCGTTCCCGGGAGCATTCGGTGCAGCAGTGAGGCAAACGCATCAGCGAAGGACACACCAGGAGCGTAGCATGCCTCGATATCATTCAGGATCGACTCGGCATAAGGGAGGTCCGACAGATGAGTCCGAAGTTCGGATAGCGCACGCTGACTATCGCTGTCAACTATCAGCGCGCCTGTCGGCCCCTGCGAATCGAATCCTCGGGGGTACTCGATTCTGGCAACTCCGTCCTTACCCGGCAGCAGACAGTGGTCGATCTCGTCGAGATCGTGGTCTTCATCTGCCAGCCAGAAGACGGGGACTACCGGGATTTCGTCTGTGGAAAGCTTGGCCGCAAGATGGAGTGTCGTCAGCGACTTGTAAATGGTGTACAGCGGCGAAACAAAAAGCCCCAGTTGCTGGCCAGTGACGATACATCGAGCACCGGGATTGGAAAGCCGATCAATATTTTCGTGCGTCGCAGGCGAAGCCTGCCATCGGGAGTTCTGCTCACTGAGAACGTCCACGAGGATGCCTCGCGACGTGGCGTCGAATGGCGGGACCTGACGTAGCCTGGCGCTGAGATCCGATCGGAAATGCGATCCAAAGAAGGACACCGCAGGGGCGGCGGCGTCACAGTAGTCAGCGAACAGCCGCGAAAAACCGAGGTCGCGAAACGGCACACGATCAAGTACGCGCTCGCTGAGGACCTCTGTCATGGAAACCGGCTCCGAGTGGTACTGAGGGTTCAGTTCAGCTCGCTCTTGTGTCGCTTGATGTCATCGCGAAGCCTCGCAGCCCGCTCGTAGTCCTCCTCGCGAATCGCCTTGTCCAGCTCACCCTCAAGCCGCTCCAGTTCACTCTGCGGCTTGGTTTCAGGTTCGGCGGGCGCCTCCAGCGGTTCCCCTGGGGCGACCTCGTCTTCGGATCGGATACCCGCTTCGTCAAGTACGGCCGGAGCCACGTAAATCGGCGCGTCGACCCGAACGGCAAGTGCAACGGCATCGCTAGGCCGTGCGTCGAGCTGCGCCTCCTCCCCTTCGTGTATGAAGCGGATCTTCGCAAAAAAAGTACCCTCTCTCAGCTCGTCGATGACGACATCGAGGACCTCCGCTCCCAGCGACTCAAAGAGATCACGCAGCAGATCATGGGTCATCGGACGCGGCGGTTGAATCTTCTCCAGTTCAAGGGCGATGGCCTGCGCCTCAAACGATCCGATGATGATCGGGAGCTTCCGGTTTCCTTCGATCTCGCCGAGGACCAGGGCATAGGCGCCGCCGCTGGAGGGATTCGTCGAGAGCCCGATGATGTCAACCTGAATAAAATCCATCGATGAACTGCGCTCTGGTTCGGATTGGGTCAGAAATATAAAATAGTCAAAAAGATTGAGGAGGCGACATCCCTGCCGGGCGTCGACCTACATGTCAATCGGCAAGGACGGCCTGTAACGCGGTCAAGAAATCCCTGTTCTCCTGCTCCGTTCCGGCATTCACCCGCAGGAAGCCGCGGAGACGCGGATAGCCCGACATATCCCTAACGAGCACGCCACGCGCTGCCAACCCATCGAGGACGTCTCTCGAACCCAGCGGAGTTGTGAACAGCACGAAATTGGTGTCCGACGGAACGACTGAGACGCCTCGCATGGACGCGAGTTCGCCGGCAAGTTGAGCCTGAGCGATTCGCAATTCGGATGCCGCAGTCTGGACGGCCTCGGGACGGCGAAGTACGTCAATCGCAATCGCCGCGTCAAATCGTGATACCATAAACGGCAGTCGAACCTTCAGCAACTCGGCAGCAACATCAGGATTGCAGACCGCATATCCCACCCGGATGCCGGCCAGGCCAAACGCCTTGGACAACGTCCGCATCACGATAAGATTGTCGTATCGATGGAGCAGGCTGATCGCGGACGGTCGCGCGGTAAACTCCCAATAGGCCTCATCGACAACAACCATCCCTTCGGTCGACTTGACAATCGACTCGATTTCACTCAGCGACAGGTCACGTCCCGTGGGGTTGTTGGGGCAAGGCAGAATCACGAGATGTGGTTTCGCGGACGCCGCTGTCCGAGCGAACTCCTCTACAGGAATGTCAAACGACGCCGTTGCCTCAACCTCCACCACGTCGCCCCCGAAAAGATGGACCGAATTCCGAAACAGCGAGAAGGCTGGTGAAGGGATCAGCGCACACCGGCCGCGTTCGATAAACGACAGGCACAGCGAGTGCACAAATTCGTTCGATCCATGCGTCACCAGAATCCATTCCGGCGGTACGCCGGCGTAGTCCGCAAGTGCGAGACGAAGATCGTCAGGCTGCTCCGAGGGATAGCGATTCGGTTCAACTCGCGAAACAATGCCACCGAGATTCTCCGTCGGCGGGAGAAGGGCACGCGGATTCTCGTTCTGATTGAGCTTGACACGTATCGCTGGCGCCGAGCCAACATGGTACGGACTCGCCCGAAGCACCTCCTCCCTGAAAAGCCTTGATATCTCGTTCCTCATCGCACGTGCCGTTCAGACAGCATTACCGGTTCGTCCCGCGAGATGCATGTTATCAACACGAACACGCTTCGCTGTTTCCGCGGCAAAGATACGTCTAAATCAGCTTGGAGAACGAGCGCCGGATGAGTTGACTACAGACGGTCCCCGTCATGACGACTCTCCTCGGTATCATCTGCAGGCGGGATATCAGGAAGGCCTCTGAAGTCGTAGTCAGGTAGGAGTTCGTCCTTGACGTGACGAATAACTTCGTGCATGGCCGCTACAAATTTGCCGAAGTCTTCCTTGTAGAGAAAGATCTTGTGCTTCTCGTACCGGTGTTCGTCAATTCGTTTGCTCTCGGTGATCGTGATGAAGAAGTCATCGCCCGACCGAGTTGTCTTGACGTCAAAAAAGTACGTTCGCTTTCCGGCCGAAACACGGCGGGCGAAGACCTCGTCGCGGTACCGGGGATCGCCGTCGTTACCATCTTGATCCCGGTCCGTGCCGAAGCTATCCCTGTCATGGTGGTCAGCGGCCATAAGAAATGTCTTGCGATACTGAACAACTAAGTGACCGGATCAGCCAATGTCCAACGCCTCCCTCCTTTCAACCACCTCCGACTTGTCTCTGGATCGGTCCCGACTGTCGGATGTTACAATATGAAACTCAAAATCCAAAGCACGCACGTGTTCGCCCGGCTTCACGGTTACGTCCGTCGAACGATACCGGAAACAAGTCGCTTGAGATCAGCGCCGACGCGACGGCCAACTTCAAGTACATCTTCGTGAGACAATCGATCGTCGCCGAGCCCGGCAGCCCGATTGGTAATCGTCGAGATCCCGAGCACTTTCATCCCCAGGTACACCGCCTGGATGACCTCTGGAACGGTGCTCATGCCGATCGCGTCAGCTCCCAACCTGGCAAAGGCACGCACTTCGGCTTTTGTCTCGTAGCTCGGCCCCAGCGTCCAGAGATAGACGCCGCGATGCACTCGAATACCCTCGGCCCCGGCAATCGATTCCGCCTCGCTGATCCAGTCGAGATCGTACGGTTCGGACATGTCCGGAAATCGTGGACCGTGGTCCAAATTGGGGCCTACGAGCGGATTCTTGCCCACTGAGTTGATATGATCCTCGATGAACATGATCGATCCCGGCGACAGGTCTGGATTCGCTCCACCTGCCGCATTTGTGACGATCAGGCGACGCACACCAAGGCCGTGTAGCAGGCGAACCGGGAACGCCACCGCGCGAACGGAGTGGCCTTCGTAGCAGTGCACACGGCCACGAACAATCGCTACAAGCACGCCGGCAAGATCTCCGATGACGAGCGATCCGGAATGTCCGGCAACGGTCGACTCCGGATACCCGGGAATACTTCCAGTAGAAATCTCCACCGCATCGGCTACAAGCTCAGCGACCGCACCAAGCCCGGATCCCAGGATCAATCCCAGCTTCGGTTTGCGTGTATCGAACTGACGAACAAACTGAAGCGCCTCACCAATGTCGGAGATAGAATTTTCCACTGATACTTCTGGCTGCTGTGACTATACTCGTGTGATGTTGCAAAAATGCAACGACGCTTACCTGTTACTGCCTACTACCTTCAGGACCAGAACCGTGCGATCATCGTGCGTTGATTCGGAACCACAGAAGTGGACAACGTCATCGCAGATCGCGTTCAAAATTTCTGTCGCCGACAGGTCAGCGTTCCGCGTCACGATCCGGGCGAGCCGGTCGTCGCCATATTCCTCGCGACTCGCACCTCTCGCTTCAGAAAATCCGTCGGTATACAGCACCAGCAAATCGCCGTCGTCCAGGGCGATCGTCTCCTCCTTGATCGATGAGCGAAAGCTGGATTCCGGAGCCAACCCGATTCCGAGTCCGTCCGGACGAATCATTCTGGCTTCCGCGTCTTCTCGTCGCTTGAGTATCACTGGATTGTGACCGGCCCTTCCGAATGTGAAGGTACCGTTTGCCGCGTCGAGTATTCCAAAGATCAGCGACACGAAGACGCCTCGCGGTGCGGCGTCTCGAAATAGAGAGTTCACTTTCTGCAGAAGATTCGAAGGTGAAAGGTTCTCCTGCGAGAGTGATCTTAAGAAGCCCTTGGTCAGCGTCATAAAGAACGCTGCCTGGATTCCTTTTCCGCTCACGTCGCCGAGGGCGATACCGAGCCGACCCGACGACATCGACACAAAATCATAGTAGTCGCCTCCAACCGTCTCGGCGGGTATGCAGGTCGCGGCAATGTCCACGCCCGGATAATCAGGCATCGTCTTCGGGAGAAACGATTCCTGGACGTGGCGGGCGATCTCGAGCTCGCGCTGAAGCCGCTGCTGCTCACCCATTTCCTTGAGATACTGCGGAACGTACTCGAGGCTGGATCCGGTCGGTCGTCCGCGCGAGATGCCGATAAAGCCGATCACTCCGAGACCGAGAAGTACGAGGATCCCGGCAATCGAATCGAGCAAGTACGGCGACCCTTGCATGATCCATCCTTCCTGAAGCGCCCTCGCCAGCGTGTACACGAACAAAGCAACAAAACACGTAAGTCCGTCGAAATAGCGAAACGCGAGTGCGATCACAAGTCCGATAGCGGCATGGGATCCCCACGACAGAAAGACGTTAGAAAACTCGACTGACTCGTTGTTGGCAAGCGCAAATACAACAACAACCGGAACGACGGACAGCAATGCGGACCGACCATCCCGGTACAGAAGTGAGCCGGCAGTGAGAACAAGGAGCATCGTCGTGACGAAGGCACCCCACGCGGCGTAGCCGAAAGCGGCAACTGCCGGCTGAACAAACGATGTCGCAAATGTTGTTGACTCGAACTTGAGTGGTGCATCGGCAATCAATGCCAGAGAGGCTACCGACGCCGCCAGTGCGATAAATCCGACGGAAATACCCCGTACAATGGAGCCGCCGACAAAACTGTTCAAGATCAGTCCCTGCCGGAGGAGGTTGATGTTGACAAGTTTCTTCGGCCATGCCCTGCGAACGATCGAGTCAGTGGCCGCCGACGCAAGAAAGACAACCAGCGCCATCAGCGCTCCGCCAATCCCCAGCGTCGCTCCGATACCCAGAAACCGGGTCCATAAAGGTAGACCCGGTTGGTAAAGCCCGGCCGCGAGGATCATGAACATTACGAACGCGACCGAGAACACAGTCGTGTCGATCAAAGCCGAGCGAACATCAATCGCCCGGATCATCAGACGGCGAAAGAAGACAATAAGCAGAATCATGCCGAGAATCAGGTAGACGGCCACCATGGCCACCGGTCTGATCGTGTTCAGCCGATTTTCAGCTTGAGGAGCCAGGGTCCGGAAGCTTTGGCGAAGCGAAACCAATCCGCCCACGGACGTCACGACTACATCTGTTTCGCGCACAAATCCCGCAGCGCTGTCGACCGATTGGAATCGTACACCTGCCCCGAAGCCCTGCTCGATCCAGACGGAGTCTGCTGTCAGCGACATCCCGTCCTCGACCGCCGGTTCAGCAAATCGACGCGCCATTGCGATGGCAGACGCCGGCCGCATGAAGATCAGCCCGGCCCTGCGGGGCAGCCTGCTGCGCGGCGCCTCAAAATCGGGAGGCTCCGCTTGACCGAGAAAACTGCGAACATCGAAACGTACGCGGCGGACGAGGGTCGAGTCATCCAGAGACAGAATCTGTGATAAGGACTCCGCGTGAGTTGAATCACCACTGAGCGCGACGAAGAGTGCTGCCCTGTCAACCGACCGCCCGTGCGACCCGTCGGGGCCCTCTGCGTCCGCTTCTGCTGCATCGTCGCGAAAACTCCAGACCTTTCCGGTCGGCGTAATACGGACGACGTATCTGTCGCTGATGGTAAGATTGGTGCTGGACGCGGACACCTCGCGGTACTTCACCTCATAGGTATAACCGGGCAGGCGATTATGGGCAACCAGGTCGCGGAGCGCCGAACGCCCGTGCGCCTGCGCGACCTTCATGAGGTCGGAATCCCGCAGAAACGAAACCGAATTTGAGAGGCCTTCCGTCGATCCACCGTGCGATCGTACGTAAACGTCGGCAATTTCCCGGACCTCAGCAGTTGAAAGCGACCGGCTTACGACGGCATCCGGATAGACCGCTTTCGAAAGGACCACGTACAGGAACAGGCAGACGGCTCCCGCCGCCATCAGGAAGATGTCGGCCCTCGACAGATTGTCCCAAAGCCTGTTCATCGGTAGCGGTCTACGGGTGAGTGTGGCCGTCGCAACGATCGGGGCGCCGCCGCTCTCGTCAAGTCAGGTCAGACCTGTCGTCGGCGGCGGAGATGCGATCCAGAATGGCCATCGCATCAGAATAATCGAATCCCCTTCGCTGAAGATACTGAACAAGCTTGGATTTACGTTTTCTCGGATCCGGCTCCGAACGCAGCCGCTGCCACCGCTGCCTTGCCTTTCGGAGAACCGTCTCGTTCTCGGACGGCGACTCATCCGATATCGAGACTAGCGCCTGGTCCGCCAATTCGCGCGAGATTCCGAGTCTCGACAACTCGGCTGCAATGCGCCGAGCACCGAAGCCTCGGTTTCCGGCGCGTTCGGCCGCAAACGTAGAGGCGAAAGCTTGATCATCAACGTAGCCTCGTGTGGACAGCCAGGCGAGCACCTTGTCGACAACGGCCTGTTCGTAACCGTAGCGACGCAGCCTGTCACCTATTTCCTTCTCGGACCGCGCGCGATACGACAGGAACTTTATCGCCCGGGCACGCGCGGTAAACTCGATGTCTCGATTCAGCAGCTCTAGAAGCAGGTCTTCAGAGACTGCCAGTCCCTTGTGAAGCGTGGACCCGGCCAGCACCTCCTCGGATATTCCGAGTGCAAACTCGCCATCGACAAAAACGGAAACACGTCCCTTGCGCCTCGCCTGGCGACGAAGGGCCGTCACAGTACCAGAACGAAGCGACAATCGACGTTCGGAAAGGGCGTTGCTCTCTGTCGGGGTATTGCGCATAAGGTGGTGAAGCGTCGAGTCGCTACTCAGGGCTGTTCGCCAGAAGCAGTGCAACGAGCCCGAAAACCATCGCCAGTTTCAGTCTGAGGGACGCCGCATTAATATCGGGCCGGTTTCGAAGGATCGACCATGCCGCTGCTGCGAGAAAGGCGGAAGCACCAAATCCCGCAAGTAAATACAGGCCGGAGAACCCCAACAGCAGAAATGGCAGCGGAACAAGAAGAATCGTCAGCGCCAGCGTCGCAAGAGCAAACCCGAGCGCGAATCTCTTGCCGAGTACAATTGGAAGTGTCCGTCCGCCCTCCAGTTTGTCTCCAGCGACGTCCTGGATGTCCTTTACGACTTCGCGCGCGAGTGTCGTGAGGAACGCGAATGCCGCCCCGGCCATCGCTGCCGGCTCTGAGCCGGTCGTCATGGCACCGAAGATGATCGTCGCTGCCACACACAAAGCGACAGCAATATTGCCAAGCAACAAGCTACGACTCAGGAAAAGATCATAGGACACGATCAGAACCGCAACGCTGCCCGCAAGGATGAGGTGATCAGTAGACAGCAGCGCGGCCGCTGCGACCCCCGCACCGATCAGAACGATGGAAACGAAAAGCGCACTTTTGCGACCAACGGCGGTCGCAGCGATCGGTCGGGATGGTCTATTGACGCGATCTACTTCCACGTCGATCACATCATTGAGCACGTTCGCGCCGGCAGCAACGCTTACGGCCGCAGCCATCGCCAACAGGGACGCGCTCGAAACCGCAATGGGGAGTCCGTTGGCGCCGAGAACACCTCCGACCGCAACACCGAACGCCACGATAAGGAGGTTCGGCAGCCGGATCAGCGTCAGCCACCTGCCGACAGTCCCGAAGAGGATCCGCCAGCGGGACCCGACATAGGATGGATCAATCGTAGTCGTGTTCAAATCGATTTTCTTCGACGTTCTTGCGGACGTTGCCGATGTCAAATACATGGCCGTTCATTGCGATGTAGACACCGGGCGGCAGAACTTGTACCGCCGCAAAAGCAAAGCCCACGTTAAATTCGGCGTCGCTTCCCTTGAATCGCGAGGGGCTCAACGAACCAACGAGCACCACGGTTTTGCCGGGCATATCCGAAAGCGCCTGTCCGGTCTTGACCATCGTGTCGGTTCCATGCGTGATGAGGATCCTGCGCTCGCCTGCAGCCTCCACCCGCTCTCGAATCAGCGCACGGTCTCCATCGTCGATTTCAAGACTATCCTTCGAGAAGACGGACTCAACGACATAGGGCGCCTGGACGCCTACTGCCGCGAGTATTTCGGATACCTGCGGCGGTCCAACGTGGTATGTACTCTTCGCGTCAAAGTAGATCTTGTCGATTGTTCCTCCCGTAGTGAGGATTCTTATCGTCTCGGTAGCAGCGGACATATTCTGAAGCACTAAAAAGACCAACAAGGTATACGGACCACGAAATCAGGTCGACATTCGATTCGCCGCCCCCCGCAAGAACTGCCAGATTGCTGTTGCGGCGAGTCGAGCGGTACGTCCGTCAAGATCGTACTGAGGATTGACTTCGACTATATCCAGCGAACGAACATCCGGCGAAGCGCCCAATTCGAACGCAATGTCCAGCAACAAGCGGCCGTCGATTCCGGCGGGCGCGGGGGCGCTGACCCCTGGAGCATCACTCTGTCGAACAACATCCATGTCGACGGTGGCCATGACGGGCGCTGAGATTGTCGCCAATTTGCCGACAATTGCGTCGAGCGACAGGTCGCGGCACCAACCGTAATCTGCCCGCATGCGATCGAGATACGCAATGTGACTTGATGCGACCGAGCTAGGCTGCAGGCCAAATACTGAATAGCCGCGGGCAGCCGGATTGAATTCCATCGCTTGCCGAAATGGCGAGCCCGAATGACCGTATCCGTCACGCAACGGCCGGACATCGGCATGGGCATCGAAATTGACGATGTGCGGCAGATCAAAAGGACGGTATCCCAGGAAATGCCCAAAAGCCGTTTCGTGCCCACCTCCGATGATGATCGGACAGATTCCGGATGCGAACAGAACCGAAACCACTTCGCCCAGACGCGCCTGATCTGTCTCAAGTGCACCAGTCAACGCGATATCGCCGAGATCGGCGAGTGTCTCCAGCACGGCGATATGTCGAGCCGGCTGAGCAGCGTCGGGCGTAAAACGCGACAGATAGCGCCGTATTTCCGCAGGCGCCGCAGCAGCTCCGCGACGTCCTCCATTGCGCACGACGCCCTCATCGACCGGAAAGCCCACGATCGCAAACTTGACATCGCGATCAGACGGACGTGTGAGGAAGCGATGCAAGCGGGGGTCTTCGGGATCGCCGGAGACGTCACCATAGACCGGTGGCTCCATCCGGCCATCCAGCGCGGAAAGCAGTTCAGACAATATGGCGCTGTTCTCGCTCAAGAATCACCCGACGACGTCGACCAGACCTGGTTGCCGTCAATGTAGGTCGCCTTCACCTTGTTGGGTTCAAAGAGATAGACCCACTGGTCGACTGTCGGCGTATCAACAAGGATGAAGTCCGCCCGCTTTTCCGGTTCAAGAGAGCCGACCAGCCGATCCATTTCGATCGCACGCGCCGCAATTCGAGTTGCACCGACGAGTGCCTCGGCGGGAGTCATTCCGTTCATGGTGCAGGCGAGCGTCATTGCGAGCGGCAAGTGGTACGAGGGGGCAGAGCCCGGGTTGAACTCCGTGGCAACTGCCACGGAAATTTCACGATCGAGGAATCGTCTCGCATTCAAAGGTGTTTGTCTCAAATACAGGGACGCAAGTGGAAGCGCCACCGGTACAACGCCCGCGGCCTCCATCGCGGCAATCCCGGGATCTGACACGTACTCGAGGTGATCTGCGGAAACAGCGTCAAGCTCGGCGGCCAGCGCTCCTCCATTCATGTCGTGCAGCTGATCGACATGCAGCTTGGCGCGCAGTCCGAAACGCGACGCGGTCTCCAGAATCGACCGCGCTTCGTCCGCGGTGAAGGCTCCCTCCTCGACAAAGACGTCGAAGTAGGCCGCCAGCCCGGCGTCAGCAACGCGTGGGATCAGGTCGTCGCGCAGAATCTCGACATATGCTGATCGATCATCACGGTATTCGACCGGCACGACGTGCGCCCCGAGGCACGTTGCGACAATTCGCGCGGGACCACTCTTTCGCAACGAGTCATAGACGCGGAGCAGCTTCAGCTCATCATCTACTGTAAGGCCATATCCGCTTTTACATTCGATGGTAGTCACACCTACAGACAGCATGCGGTTCATGTACGTACGCGCATGCTCCAGCAGCTCCTCTTCAGTGGCCTCCCGGGTCTGCCGAACGGTACACATGATACCGCCGCCGCGTCGGGCGATCTCGAGGTAGGATACCCCACGCGCGCGTTCCGCAAACTCATCGGCCCTCCAACCGCCGAATGCGAGGTGGGTATGACAATCAACAAGCCCGGGCACCACGAGCAACCCTTCGGCGTCAATCCTCGGATATCCGGCAAACTGTTGCGGCAGCTGCGACACAGGACCGATCCATTCAATTCGGCCGTCCGTCCACGCCAATGCCGCATCTGCGACAACGCCGGCATCCGACTGCGGCAAGTTGCCGGCGCAGGTTACGACACCTGACGCATTGATAAGGAGGCCATTCGACATTTCAGATCAGATCGATTCCTGCCTGTGAA
Organism: Bacteroidota bacterium; assembly: GCA_020437385.1. Lineage (GTDB taxonomy): Bacteria > Bacteroidota > Rhodothermia > Rhodothermales > JABDKH01 > JAGQWL01. The sequence continues at coordinate 3,168 of JAGQWL010000256.1, read as the reverse complement.
ACCGCGCGTTGAATTTCGCCCGAGCGGACGAGGTCGAGACATGGACGCAGGTCTTCCTGAAACAGGTAGTCTTCTTCGCGGTGCGGAAGATGCGACCGGACAAACTCGTGCGCAACCTTTACGCCGCGTCCCGGCGCAAGCGGCAGCCGGTAATCCAACGCCTGCGCGGCCGTAACAAGTTCGATCGAGAAAATTGTCTCCACATTGCGGAGCACGCGGTAGAGCTTGGTCGCTGAAATCGACCCCATGCTAACATGATCCTCCTGGCCGAGACTCGTCGGGATCGAGTCAACGGATGCCGGATGACACAACACCTTGTTCTCTGACACCAGCGAAGCCGCCGTATACTGAGGAATCATGAAACCGGAATTGACACCCGTTTCATTCATCAACAATGTCGGCAGTCCGTCATGTCCAGCCAGTAGCAGGTAAATGCGACGTTCCGCAATACTGCCGAGCTCAGCCAACGCGATCGCAGCGGTATCGAGTGAAAGCGCGAGCGGTTGCCCATGAAAGTTGCCGCCACTGAGAATACTGCCGTCCTGAAATACCAGCGGGTTATCCGTCACCGAATTCAACTCGGTCTCAACAGTGGCGACAGCATAAGCGAGTGCGTCTCTCGATGCCCCATGGACCTGTGGGACACAGCGAAGTGAATAAGGGTCCTGAACCTTTCCGCAGTTGCGATGCGATTCCAGAATTTCAGAGTCGACGAGCAACGCGCGAACGTTCGCCGCGACGTGTCCCTGTCCAACATGGGGGCGTATCGCCTGAATGCGAGAATCGAACGGGACGATGCTGCCCTGCAGGGCCTCGAGGCTCATGGCAGCGAGGACATCCGCCAGCTTGAGCAGGTGAAGCGTCCGCTCGAGAACATAAGCGCCGTATCCCGACATCAGCTGCGTCCCGTTGATCAGCGAGAGGCCGTCTTTGGGCGAGAGATCGATCGGCGTAAGGCCGGCTGTCGCCAGGGCCTTGTCCGCCGGGACAGTCGAACCGTCCTCGAGCAGGAAGTACCCGTAGCCGACGAGCGGAAGGGCAAGGTGCGCGAGCGGCGCCAGATCTCCGGACGCGCCAACACTTCCCTTGGAAGGAATCGCCGGGACAAGGTCTCGCTGCTCGAATTCGAGCAATCGGTCGAACGTCGTTCGGGAGACTCCCGAGTAACCGAGCCCGAGGGCGTGGATCTTGAGCTGCAGCATCAGCCTGGCTATCGCGCGCGGAACGAGCGATCCGACACCGACGGCGTGGCTCAGCAGCAAGTTGCGCTGCAGCATCTCGAGCCGGTCGAGGTCAATCCGCTTGCCTGCAAGAATGCCGAAGCCCGTGTTGATTCCGTAGTAGGCCTTGCCATCCAACAACGCGGCGTCGACGACGCTCCGGGACTCGTCTACCCGATCGCACGAACGCCGTAATGCGTCCATCGATACACCGAGATCCTCGTAGAGGTTGGCGATCGTTATGGCACGCGCCCCGTCAACCATTGATGGACGGCAGGTCGATTCCGCGCTCATTCGCAGTTTGCACTGCGACCTCATATCCGGCGTCGGCGTGCCGCATTACGCCCGTGCCCGGATCTGCCGTCAGCACACGCGTTACGCGCCTCGCACCACTCTCAGTACCATCCGCAACCACAACCATCCCCGAATGGATCGAATAACCGATGCCCACTCCGCCGCCGTGATGCAGCGACACCCAGCTTGCACCGCAGGCAGTATTCAACATCGCATTCAGAAGCGGCCAGTCGGCGATGGCGTCGGAGCCGTCTTTCATCCCTTCGGTCTCCCGGTTGGGGGAAGCGACCGACCCGCTGTCGAGGTGATCCCGACCGATCACGATTGGCGCATCAACCTGATTCGTTTCGACAAGCCAGTTGAAGCGTTCGCCCATCTCGGCTCGTTCACCGTACTCGAGCCAGCAGATTCGCGCCGGCAGCCCCTGGAACTGAACCTGCTTTCCGGCTTTGCGGATCCAGCGGGCGAGGGACTCTTTTTCGGGGAACGTCTCGAGAATCGCTTTGTCCGTCACCGCTATGTCCTTAGGATTTCCGGACAGCGCCGCCCAGCGGAAAGGCCCGGAGCCCTTGCAGAACAGCGGCCGAATGAACTCCGGCACAAATCCCGGAATATCGAAGGCATCGCGGCGGCTGCGGAGATCCGAAACCTGGCCGCGCAAGTTGTTGCCATAGTCGAAGACGACCGCACCCGCCTTGCGAAGCGCGAGCATCGCGTCGATGTGCGCCTCCATCGAATCAAGCACCCGCTCGCGGTATCCGTCGAAATCCGTTTCCCGCATTGCGGCCGCGACGTCGAGGGACATTCCGACAGGGATGTAGCCCCGGACCAGATCGTGCGCAGAGGTTTGGTCGGTCACGATGTCGGGGACGATGCCGCGACGAACGAGCTCCGGGAGCACTTCGGCGATGTTTCCCACAAGTCCGACGGACAGCGGCTCACCGTCAGCCTTTGCGTTTTCGACAGCGGCGAGGGCCTCATCAAGATCGTACGCCATGCGATCGCAATAACCTTTTTCGACTCTCCGCTGGATCCGGGACGGATCGACGTCCACTCCCAGGAATGCCGCACCGTTCATCGTGGCCGCAAGCGGCTGAGCGCCGCCCATTCCGCCGAGTCCGCCGGTCACGACCAGCTTGCCGCTGAGCGTTCCGCCAAAATGCTGATTTGCGCACTCGGCAAACGTCTCGTACGTACCCTGAAGGATTCCCTGCGTGCCGATGTAGATCCACGACCCCGCGGTCATCTGCCCATACATCGTCAACCCGAGTGCGTCCAATCGCCTGAACTCGTCGGCAGTCGCCCAGCGCGGAACGAGATGCGCGTTGGCGATCAAGACACGCGGCGCCTCATCATGAGTCCGAAAAACCCCGACGGGCTTTCCGCTCTGAACGAGGAGCGTTTCATTCGACTCGAGCCGGCGAAGCGTTTTGACGATCTTGTCGAAATCCTGCCACGTGCGCGCTGCCTTTCCTCCTCCTCCGTACACAATCAGTTCGTCGGGGGCTTCGGCAACCTCGGGGTCGAGATTGTTCATGAGCATCCGCAGCGCCGCTTCCTGGTGCCAGCCTTTGCACTGAAGGGTCGTACCGCGGGGTGCGCGAATCGTTCGATCAGCAATCATGAACAGACCTCGTGGTGAATCGGCCGATTT
>JAGQWL010000255.1 GCA_020437385.1 Bacteroidota bacterium | reverse complement strand
TCGGATCCGCCGCCACCGGGGAAGCCCGGCACGTTCAGATCGATGTCCCCGACGAGAAGGTTCGGCAGCTTCGAGAACCAGCGTGCAAAATGCTCACCGGCATCCACGAGACCCTGCGTCGAGATCCGGGCAATGCGCCCCGTGCCATTGTCCTGGTTGAGAAGGAGCTGCAGCCCGTCCACGATCTCCGGATGGTCCGCCGCAAAGCCCCGCGATCCGTTCAGGCCCTGCTCTTCCCCGCCCCACAGGCCGACGACGATCGTGCGCTTCGGGTTGGGGTACGTTGCGCGAAGGATGCGCATCGCTTCGAGCATAACAACGGATCCGGTTCCGTTGTCGGTCATGCCGCTTGAGCCGTCCCACGAGTCAAAGTGCGCGGAGAGCAGCACGTATTCGTCCGGCAGCTCGGTCCCGCGGATCGTACCGACAACGTTGAAGACCGGCTGCTCGCCGAGGTCTTCGGATTCAGCATCGGCACGCAGGACGGGCCCCTGCCCGTTCTCCGTCAAGCGGTAGACGAGTCCGTAGTCCTCGCAACTCAGGTTGAAGGCCGCCGCCTTGCGGTTCATCGCACGGAAGGAGTACGTCATCGGGAAGATGCGCTCGATGCCCCATTCGCCGGTCCAGTAGTTGGTGAGAAACCCGACGGCGCCGGCATCTTCGATCGCATTCACGATGTCCTGCCGTTCCATGCCGATCGCGTCGATGCGGGCGTTCCAGGCATCGCGCGCGGCGGTGCGAGCCTCATTGAACTTGTCGACCGCGCCATCCGGACCGTGTTCCTCCCACGACGAAGCGGGGCGGCAGCTCGGCTCGGCGTAGGAAAGGAGGACGAACTTGCCCTTGACGCTTGGCAGCCACGCGTTGAAATCGCCTTCCGGCAACATGGTGACGGCGCCTTCGACAGGTCCGTTCGTGCCGACGCTCCAACTAAGCATGCGACCTTCCAGCGAGCGGACGCGCGGTTCGATGAGGTCGACGTGCGACGTGCCGCGTTGCCAGCCGCGCCACGTGCCGTACTGCTCAAGCGTGGCGTCGATGCCCCACGATCGCATCTGCTCGGCGGCCCACTCGGCGGACGCGTTGTATCCGGGTGATCCGGTGAGGCGCGGACCAAAGACGTCGGCCAGATGTTGCGCAAGTTCGGTCACCTGCGATGCTTCCATGCCTTCGGCCCAGATGGCCTTCAACACAGGGTCATCGACCGGAAAGTCGGGGCCGGTCGGACGGGCGCCGAAGCGCTGCGCCATTGCATTGACGCCGGAAAGGGTGAACAGCAGGAGGATCAGTGACGTGATGCGGAGCATGGAGTGGCGCGTGTTCATGATCGGCGTGGCGTTGGCGCTTGAGGAGGAAGGATGAAAGATACGAGGATGGCCGCATGACAACCAATGTTGATTCGCCGCCAATCAGCCGGCGGGGCCGCCGAGGTCTTCGGCAGCGGTCGCGAACCTGACGCCGACGATCCTAAGGACGCTTTACGAATAGAATGTCGGAGCGCCGCAACGTGATCACCCACGCCAGGTCTTGGAAGTAGTCAGCAATTCGCTTGCGGTTCGACCGGGTATCCGCCACCAATACAAATCCACCGTGACGAATCAAGGAGCTGGAACGATCAAGCTGTGCAATTCGCCGCTCAACCGTCGGAAGCATGTGAAGAACCCGGTCAAGGATAACGACGTCAAATGACGTACGCGGTTTGTACGCTTCAATATCGGATACAACTCCTGTGACGTCCAGACGCTCGGCTGACGCGACCGACATCATCTGCGAGATTCCGGTAGGCGCCAGATCGACGCCGACGACCGCGTGCCCGAAACGGGCCGCCATCAGTGCATCGCGCCCCTGTCCGCAACCGAGATCCAGAACGGTGTACGGTCGTGTTGCCGATTCGAAGAAAGCGATGAACTCCGGAAAGGGGTCGCCGCACACATCCGTTGCCTGCCGGTATTCCTTTTCGTAGTTGGTCATCCGTTTCGAGATTGGGGAGCGTGTGCCACGAGCCGTTCGCTGATCGTATCATTGGGATTCGGACCACAGACTCCTTGATTCGCCATGCGCGACCTCATCCTGGCCACCGTCCTGATCACCGTCGTAGCCGCCGGGTGCGCGACGCGGCAACATGATGCTTGATTCGACGGTTCTCGCTCACGCGCACAGTAAGATACCGACAATTCCGCCGGAAGCTGCGGCTGTTGCTTTACTCATCGGTCGGGACACCGGGAGTTCCGGCGAGGCGATCGCCGTCGCGCTACGAGGTGGCCCCCGACAGGGTTGGCGCTTTTCAACCACCCGAGCAACATGTTGCGATTCCGCAACATGGACATTGAGCGGAATACATGGTATCTATCGTTTCAATCACCACATCATCTGAGTAAGACTGGCCGAGGAAGCGATGTCTAAACCGTGTGCCGCCCAGCCGGGTCGATTCGCAGTTCTGAAAGAATTGGCTAGGACTGCCCGCGTAGCAGCCGTTCTTGCTGCGTTAGTTCTTTTCGCAGGGCGGGGCACGCCAGTTGACGCGCAGATTCTGATCGACACGGTGATAATGGATTCGGTGATAGGAAGTCTCGCCACGTACGATACCACCACGGTCATCTATTCCGGGTCGATGAAGGTCTATTCCAGGGTAAATGGACGGCTCCAGTTCCGTCAAGAGTTGACTCGAAACGGTGAACCAGTCAGAGGCCATGCCGCCATTCACGGCCGTTTCATTGCAATTAGTACCGACCAGTCCGTCTTGGTTTTCGAGAAAGTCGGAAGTGAGTGGGTCTTCGCGCAAGAACTGACAATTCCGGTAGACGTGCTGGGGCCGTATCCCCTGTTAGGTCGTGTTGGGTTGAATATTGCGATGACGGACGACCTAATCGCGACGGGCACCGGTTTCTTGAACGAGTTCTACGGAAAGACTACCCTTTCCGTCTTCCGGCGAAACGGCGTTCAGGACAATGGTTTCGCCAAGTGGGAAACAGACCAACACCTGGAGCCGATCCCGGGGCGTCAATATATCAGCATTTCGCTTGAGGACGATCTTCTGCTCGTTTCAACCTCCAACTGGCACAGCGCATTCCTCTACGAGAGATCTCCAAGCGGATGGTCATTGAGGGAGACCTTTCCATTCAAGTATTATCCCATCTCCTCATCCGTCGTCTCGTTGAATGGCGGCAAACTCTACTACTTTGACCCGCATCTCGGAAAGCTGTTCGTTTATTCCCCATCGACCAACCCGTCAACATTGCTGCAGGAGGTTCAGACTGCCTTCGTGGATCCATATGGTTCGTCAGACATCACGATTGACGGTGATCGGCTATTCTTGGCGCGGAGTTCCCATGACCGCGGCTACGGGATGATGGGATACGAGATCCGAAACGATTCGCTCGTTAACGCGGTACGACTCGATCAGCCAACTATCGACTTTTCGGACTGCTGTTCCGGGGCTGAGTATTCGGGCGGCTTATTGCTTGCCAGTGAGAATAACTATCTGTTTCAATATGACACAACGCGCGAGCCATTCTTCCCGAAGCTTGTTTATCCGGCGAACGGCTCTGAGGACGTAGCTCGTATCGGGACAATCCTCCAGTGGGACGCAGTCGAAGGGGCCGCTCAGTATCGAATCGAGGTCTGGTCGCCCGACAACTCGTTCCTGCCACGCGTTAGTGAGGCCGTTACCGATTCGTTCTATACTCTCTTCCTTACCTTATACGATCATCGCTACTCATGGCGAGTTAAAGCGGAGGTCCCCGAGGGCCCTTCTGAATGGTCCGAACCCTTTACGTTTCGAACCGAATCAGAACCGGTCAATGGTCCGGCATGGGATGATCGATTCTCGTCTTATGGGCCAGACGGCCCTGTTCGGGCCGTCGCCGTCACACGAAACGGCTTGGTCATTGGCGGCGACTTCGAACACGTCGGGGCCAAACGCATTCCGTTCGTGGCGAATTGGACTGGATTCAATTGGATCGAACCCGAAGGCAACCTGAACGGTCCGCCGACGATGCTTGCGAAGGACCCTCGATCGGACGACGTCTACTTCATTGGCAACTTCGACCGCGCCGACACAATTCAGGTAAACGGATTCGCAAGACTCAATCGACAACAGAAATGGGATAACCCGCTGCCCGATCCCATTGTGGGAAAGCCTGTTGCGATCGGTTTCGACGGTTTGTCGGGGGGACCCACCCGCGTATTCTACCTTGTGACCTACGATGAGGCCGAGGGAAGTCGTCTATATCGGTACCTCCCGGACAACGCCGATTTGGTGAAAGACGGGGAATGGGCATTCGCCGACTCCATCACCTCGTTCGCAGCCATGGAGAGCGAAGTTTTGATCGGATTTGATCACCCATCGACTGGCCGCGGTACGCCGGACAAATGCGAGTACTATGGCTGTGTGGCCCTCCTCCGTTCAAGAGTAGTAGCCGCGCTCGACCCGTCATTCCCCTCCGACAGCCTTGACGGCATTCAGCACGTGCAGATTGGCCAGGGAACCGGGATATATGGGAGACAGCCCGACTACATTGTCGCAGGAGATTTCGCAGTTCGCTCAGGCGACAAAGTCATCCGGTATCTTGCGCGGTTCAATGGGACGGAATGGGATACTGTCGGCGAGCCGCTGTCGGGCCCGGTTCGTTTCCTCGGCCGTGAATGCGACGGAGGGTGCCAAATAAAAAAGTGGACCAGCAAGCAACTGATTTACGTAGGTCTGACGACCGAGGGAAACATTGCATTCTGGAACAATTCCGAATTGACCATTCCCCCAGGTGGAATCAACGGGCCGGTCTATGCAGCACGAGACGGTTACTTCGGCGGAAGTTTCTCGGAGGCCGGAGGCGTATCCTCGAACAATCTGGCCTTTCTTCGTCAACCCCTTCCGGTCGATGTCGACAACAGCGATCGAAAAGAAGCCCCTCTCGATCGTGTGGCTGATGCGCCAAGAATCGAATCCGCTTTCCCAAATCCTGTGCGCGATGTCATTCGTGTCCGTTACGTCATTGATCGTCGCAGCAACGTGCAGATTCGCCTGGTCGATGTTCTCGGGCGCCTTGTACGACAGATCGACACGACCGACCTACCTGGATCTCACGAAATTCAGTTCGGCGTGGGGGACCTGGCAGCCGGCGCATATGTGATTGTGTTGCGGGCAAATGCTTCAATCGACAGTCGGACGATTGTCGTGGTGAACTAGCAATCGACACGTCATTCTTGTCATTGGTTGCCAGTCGGCGCTGGGACCGAAACACGACGCCACCCCACCGCCTGTGCTTACCGCGCCCCGACATTGCGGACCATCCGCTCGTTGACGGTGAGTCCGTGGTCCATCCCCTGTTCGCGTTCGAGTGCGATCATCTCCGCCGGCCGGAAGTTGAGAATAAATGCGCGGCGATGACCATCCGTGGAGTTGCCGCGCGCGTAGTGCAGCGTGGCGCCCGCGTGAATGACCGCGCTGCCCGGCCTCAGCGGCACAGCAATGCCCTCGGACTCGTCAGCCTCACATACGAGCGCACCGCCGCCGGTGCCGGCGGGCCGATGCGGACGGACCGGCTGGCGATGTGATCCCGGTACGTACCACATGCATCCGTTGTCGATCGTGGCCTCATCCAGGGCCAGCCAGATGGAAGCGGCTCGTTTGTCGGGCAGGTCGATCCAGTAGGCACAGTCCTGATGCCATGGTGTCGCGGTGTTGCTGCGCGGCGCCTTGTCGATCAACATGTCGAAATCGAGTTCGACATCATCGCCCAATAGACCTCGAACGATTTGTAAAGCGCGCTGGTGATAGACCGCCTCCCGCAAAACCGGAACGAGGGCGGACGGCCACATGATCTGCGTGATGTTCTCCGCCCCGCTCTCGTTGTTCGACGACACACCGGCGCCAAGGTCGGAGCGTTTCTGTCCGCAATCGATCGTGCCGTCGAGAAATCTGTCGTACGTCGCGAGATACGCGGCGACTTCTTCCGCGGACAACAGATCTTCCACGACGCAGAAACCGTTCGTGCGGAATTCGGATATCGCAGCTTTTTTTGCGTTCATTAGGACGTAAGAGCACTGTTATCTGCCGCTGCAATGTTAGCGAAATAGTTTAAGCGGAGCGATCGGTCTATGTCATCGAGAAGGTGTCCCATGCCAACCGGGCCCCGAAATCGCGAGATGGTCAGGTTGGGCCTCGTCCTTTTTTTCGCGGTACTCTCCGCGTGCGGCGCGTTACCCGGCCCTTTGCACGCACAGGTCACGATCAATGCTGACCCGATGTCGAGTGCGCTCGGGGAAGCAACCGTTGCCCTGAGTGGACGTGCGGGCGTCATCCTGTACAATCCCGCCTCAATTGGCGAAGAGCCGGGCGTTCTACGCGTCGCCACGAACGTCGGCTGGCCGCTGGTAGTCCGCAACAAGTGGATTGCCGGAGAGCAAGTTGGGACAAAGATGGCGATATCGAGTCAATCCATCGAGTACTCGCTCACGCGATGGCGATTTGCCGG
>JAGQWL010000254.1 GCA_020437385.1 Bacteroidota bacterium | reverse complement strand
CGCGACTCTTACGCTCCACTGCGGCGGATCAACAGAAAAATCCGCCGCGACTCTTACGCTCCACTGCGGCGGATCAACAGAAAAATCCGCGCGATCCTCAGCACCCAACGTCGTCCTCATTTTCGTCGACGACATGGGCTACGCGGACCTGAGCGTGTACGGCGCGACGGCCTACGACACGCCGAATCTCGATCGAATGGCCGCCGAAGGCGTCCGCTTCACGGATTTCTATGTGAGCCAGCCCGTCTGCTCGGCGTCGCGTGCCTCGTTGCTGACGGGCAACTACGCGAACCGCATCGGCATTCACGGCGCGCTTGGCCCGGCCGCGAAACACGGTATTGCCGACGGAGAAGTCACGCTCGGCGAGCTGTTCAAGTCGAAGGGCTACGCAACGGCCATCTACGGGAAGTGGCACCTCGGTCACCTTCCGCAATTCCTTCCGACGCGTCACGGCTTCGACGAGTATTACGGCATTCCCTACTCGAACGACATGTGGCCGCACCATCCGGAGAATCCCGAGGCGTGGGGCGACCTTCCGACCATCGAGAACGAAACAATCGTCGGCTACAACACGGATCAGTCGCGGTTCACGACGGATTTCACGAACCGCGCGGTCGCCTTCATCGAATCAAACGCGGCGAACGATACACCCTTCTTCGTCTACCTCGCCCATCCGATGCCGCACGTGCCGATCTGGGTGTCGGATGAACGCGCCGGGCGAAATAGTTCAGAAAACGGTGGCGCCGGACTCTACGGCGATGTGATCCAGGAGATCGACTGGTCCGTCGGACAGGTGCTGCAGGCAATCAAGGACGCGGGACTCGACGACAACACCCTCGTGATCTTTACGTCGGATAACGGTCCGTGGCTGAGCTACGGAAACCACGCAGGCTCGGCGGGTCCGCTGCGCGAGGGCAAAGGCACCACCTTCGACGGAGGTGTTCGCGTGCCGTTCATCTCGCGCTGGCCCGGTGTCATTCCCGCCGGACTGGAAGTCTCGACGCCCGCGATGACCATCGATGTCTTTCCGACGCTCGCGCAACTACTGCATGCGGATCTGCCGCCACATCCGATAGACGGCAAACCCATCTGGAATCTGATCACTGGCGAGAACGATGCGTCGCCGCAGGAGGCGTACTACTTCTACTACAATCAGAACGAGCTGCAGGCAATGCGCAGCGGAAAGTGGAAGCTCGTCTTCCCGCACGGCTACCGGACGATGATCGGGCAGGCGCCGGGCAGGGACGGCATCCCCGGGAAATACGACTATTCGCCTCGGGCGGAGCTTGCACTGTACGATCTGGACGCGGACATCGATGAGTCGACCAATGTGCTGGATCAGCATCCGGAGGTTGTCGCGCGACTCACAGCGCTTGCGGATGCCGAGCGTGCGGAGCTCGGCGACAAGCTGACGGGCGTTGAGGGCTCGGGCAACCGGGAGCCGGGGCGGTCGCGCGAGCGTTGATAGGGCGGAACGAAGAAGACCTCTCGCGCGAGCAGAGCTCGCGCGGAAACGAAGAATATAGGAAGATAAGAAGATAGGACCCGCTCCGAACGAACCGTGTCATCTTGAGCCGCTGCGGCTTCCTGGAAGCGGAGCGATTCGACTGGCAACTTTGTAAGGTTCCCCGTGTCTCCTTATCGAGCGAACTACGAAATCCTCAAGCCCTCAGCACCCATGCGCAACTTTCTCCACAGCCGCCACTTCGTTCCAACGGTTCTCGCAAGCCTGTTCTGCTGTTTCGCGATTATCCTTTTCGCAAAAGTGATTCCGTCCGGTTCCGACGCTACCGCGGATGACTCGATCCAGGCTGAGGAACCTGCCGCAGACGCAGCGAACGCCTCATCGCAAGTGGAAGAACTCTTCGTCGTCGTCGAAGACATGCCAAAAATGGTCGGCGGTCCCGAAGCACTTGCACAGCGCGTCAAGTATCCCGACCTGGCCCGACGTGCGGGAATCGAAGGTCGGGTTGTTGTCCAGTTCGTTGTGGACGCGTCCGGCCAGGCCCGCGACGTGCAGGTCATCCGCGGTATCGGGGCGGGATGCGACGAGGAAGCCGTGCGCGCGATATCGGAGACCGAATTTGTACCCGGACATCAGCGGGGACAGGCGGTGAACGTTCGGATGACGGTGCCGATCCAGTTCCGGCTCGACGCGTAGCGGCCAGAGCTGAACGCCGCCGTGCCTGGACGACCAATCGGTGCATGCCGCCAAGGGGATCCGTGCCTCTCGCGGCCCGTCGCCTCACGTCTTATTCGCGCGTGCCCTAATTTGCGCGTGTAAACCGGTTCTCACCCCCTCCGACGATTCAGCCGGATGACCGAACGCACGCATTCGCATCACCCCAAATCGACTCTCCAGCTTTCCGGCTGGAGTCTCTGGCTCGCACGTGTACTGCTCGCGCTGATCGTCGTGTCGGGCGTCGCGCTCAACATCCGCGCGATTCCACTGTACTTCGAGCTCATCAACGAGGCCGAACCGCCGTTCCAGTCGATCCACGTAAACGCCCGATGGCGAACCGCAGGCGTGCCCGTCGTACCGCAGACCGGCGGCGTCGCCGAGAAAGCCGGACTCCGCGACGGCCTGCTGCTCGCCGTCAATGG
>JAGQWL010000253.1 GCA_020437385.1 Bacteroidota bacterium | reverse complement strand
CGAACCGTCGTGTCGATGAAGGAGGAACTCGAGAAGATCCGTGAACAGGTCGAAAATGTTGAATAATGGCGAACCCTCGCGTCATCGTCCTCACCGCGCCGTCGGGCGCGGGTAAAACTTCCATCGCGCGGCGGGCCCTCAAGCAGATCCCCGAACTACGGTTCTCTGTCTCCGCGACAACGCGCGCCAGGAGAAGCGGCGAAGAGAACGGCGTCGACTACTTCTTTCTAAGTGAAGAGGATTTCCTGAACCTTGTCCAGGAGGGAAAACTCGTCGAATACGAGGAGGTCTATCCGGGCCGCTACTACGGAACGCTGCGATCAGAGCTCGACGCTGCGACAACGGAGCGACCCGTGCTGCTGGACATTGATGTTCGCGGCGCCGAACACGTCAAGGAGCTTTACGGTGAAGACGCTCTCGTGGTGTTCGTCGCACCGCCCTCGATGGATGAACTCGAAAGCCGGCTGCGCACACGTGGCACCGAGGACGAACAGACGCTTGGCGTCAGGCTTTCTCGGTCTCGGAAGGAAATGGAATACCTGGACCGCTTCGATGCCGTCGTCGTAAACGACGACCTTGAACGCGCTACGCGGGAAACGACTCGGAGGATCAGTACGTTTCTGGGAAGCAGTACGGAGCCGGCCTGAATTGCCGATACACATGCTATCGTGCACCTAACTACCTCGGAAGTCCCATGCTCAAATCCAGACGCATCATCCTGGGCGTTTGCGGCGGAATCGCCGCGTATAAGTCGGCCGAGCTGATTCGCCTCTTCAAGAAGGCGGGCGCCGAGGTACAGGTTATGATGACGGCAGACGCCGCCCGCTTCGTGACGCCGCTGACACTCGGTACCCTCTCCGAACGTGAAGTGCTGTCCGAGATCTTCCCCGAGCACGCTGATGGATCCTGGACGCGGCACATCGAGCTTGGCCTCTGGGCGGATGTGTTTGTGATTGCGCCCGCCACTGCCCAGACGATCGCGAAGCTCGCGCATGGCTTCAGCGATTCGATGCTCACGGCGACGGCTCTCGCGGCCCGATGTGGCGTCCTGGTGTTTCCGGCGATGGATCATGACATGTACGTTCATCCCGCCACCCGCACAAATCTCGAGACACTCGCCAGCTACGGTTACGAGGTTTACGAAACAGGGTACGGAGAGTTAGCAAGCGGCCTCGTGGGGCAGGGCCGGTTGCTCGAGCCTGTCGAGATACTGGGGCGGGTTGAGAAACATCTGGAAGAGAGAACGGCCACCGGTCCGCTTGCAGGTAAACACCTACTGGTCACCGCCGGCCCGACGCGTGAAGCCATCGACCCCGTACGATTCATTTCCAACCATTCGACCGGCACGATGGGGTTCGAACTGGCGCGATCGGCCGCACGCCTCGGAGCCGATGTGACGCTGATTGCGGGGCCCGTAAACCTCGAAACGCCGGATCGCGTCAAACGCATCGACGTTGTTTCCGCGGATGACATGTACCGCGAGGTACTGTCGCGCAGCGATGCAGACGTGATCGTCATGGCGGCGGCGGTTTCCGACTTCGCTCCTGAAACCACCGCGACAGAGAAAGTGAAAAAGGACGGCAACACTCCGGGCGGTCTGCCTCTTCGGCGCACGGCGGACATCCTCCGGGAGCTCGGAAGCAACAAGCGTGACGGACAGGTTCTCGTGGGATTCGCGATGGAAACGGAAAACGCCGAGGCTAACGCCGCCCGAAAGTTGTCCGACAAGAATCTCGATTTGATCGTCCTGAACAACCTCCGCGACAGCGGCGCCGGCTTCGGAACCGGGACCAATCTGGTCACACTCCTGTTCCGGGACGGTCGCAGGGAGCAGCTTCCGCTTGCGGACAAGAAGATCGTGGCGGCCGCAATCGTCGATCGACTCGCAGGGCTTGCCCCCGCCTAGCCCGCGCTGATCGAATTGGCTTCCAGTCGCGTTCTTTATCCACAGGCGCCTCCATGGATTGTGAGCCGTCTGTCGATAACGCGCCTGTGCCCGCCCCGAAAGAGTTGTAGATTTAGTCTAGGCGTGCACAAAGTTACCAACACGCAAAAAGGGCCGCCCTAAATAGGACGACCCTAATAACTGGACTGGCGACCCGAAACAGTTTCTCTTTGCACGGATCAGCTGTAACGGACGCATAACCCTGCGAGCAGTCGCTGGCGGCCGCCTTGTAGTGCGGTTGTCATCGACTCCTTGCGTAAGTCTACCACAAATCGTGTTTGATGCCAAGTCAATCGTCATCGAAAATAGCGCCATGGTGGCTATTTCGGATGTTCCGCCAGAGGAGCCGGAATGGTTTGAAACTGCCTTGATTCTAGCCCATCAGGGTGAACTGTCAACTCGAATGAACGTGCCCGGAGCTGCGGCCTTCCAGGTAGATGTCACGAGTTCAAAGCTTCAGGCTCGTGTTGTCTATACGGTCGAGCCGCAATCAATTCGCATACACTATGTGACGCGACGACACCTCGAGGTACCGATCTAGATCGTGACTCGAATTTTCAGACCCATCGCGTCGAACGCGACATATTCTGTTCACCCCCCCCAACACATTGCGTTAGGGTGAATTATCCACATGACAAGTGTGGGCCGTCTGTTACTAATCGACGGTGTCTCGGCCATCAGTATTCCCGTACCTTAGTAGCGTGACGTACGACCATCACGCAGCCTCCGCCAACCTCACCCGCAAGTCATGGATTCGCTCGACGAAGCAATTCTGGAACGACTGAGGTTCGAGGTCGAACTGGCGGGTGGCGTGATACCGGGCTTGGAGCAGGCAGCGTCCAGCGTACGGAATGCCGGGAAGCCACCCGCCGGACGTGTGAACGATGAATCGAAAGCTGTCAGCACCGAAGCAGCGACACCTAATGCAACAAAACCGGAAGTGACCGACCTCGTCGAATCAACTGAACTGAACCCTTACGAAAGAATTGCGGCCCTGATTCCCGCGGATTCTCCGCTTCGAACATTCAGCAAACT
>JAGQWL010000252.1 GCA_020437385.1 Bacteroidota bacterium | reverse complement strand
TGTGACAAGCTGCGCTTGCCACAATGTGCCGGAAACAGGTGCGAACGGACCTGCTCCCAAAAAGGTGAGGGAAGGTACCGACGCAGGCCTGGCTATGCACAAGGGAAAACCCGCAAGTTGCAGACACGCGCGAAATTGACCTACTATTCAGACAGGTATTGATAACAACTCGCCGGGTTGCCATGGAGCCAGAACTCAAACATACGATCGAGGTGTCGCCGAGCGGTCGCGCGAAGTGTCGCGGCTGCAACAAGAACATCGAGAAGGGGGCGCTTCGTCTCGGCGAGAAGCTCCCGAATCCGTTCGCGGAAGGCGCGATGACGATCTGGTATCACCTGCAGTGTGGCGCGTTCAAGCGCCCGGAGATTCTGCTCGCCGCGCTCGAGAATACGGAAGAAGACGTGCCCAACGCGGAGGCGCTTGCCGCTGATGCGCGCGAAAGCGCAGCGCATCTGCGACTGCCACGGATCGACGGGGTTGAGCGCTCGCCGACCGGACGTGCTCGCTGCCGGCACTGTCGCGAGATGATCGAGAAAGATGACTGGCGGATCAGTCTCGTCTTCTACGAGGAAGGACGGTTCAACCCGAGCGGCTATTGCCATCTCGGATGTGCCGGGGAGTATCTGGGGACGACGGACATCCTTCGCAGGCTGAAGCATTTTACGCCTGATCTCGGCGAAGAAGACGAGGAAGCGTTGCGGGAGTCGCTTGGCTAGCATCATCTTGACCATGTTGCGTTTTGGCAACATCCTGTCCTGCTTGCACTTAGCCTCATCGGGGCCTAATATGGAGGCCGTATGAATTATTGATCGAACTGAAGGTGGCATTATGTCTTCGTCCACGTCAGTCGCGCGAGTGCGAACTCACTTCCTGCCTCGCCTGACAGCAGCCGCGTTCGCGGCATTCATCGGCGTCTTGCTTGTTGACACGGCCTCCGCTCAGGAGGAGCCGGATACAAAATGGGGAGAGGTGCCAACCGAAGTGGCCCTCATGAAAGAGTTTCCGCCTGATACCAACGCGGCCGCAATCATTCTCTTCGACGTCGGCAAACTCAAATGGGACGAGAGCTACAACCTGACGTTCACGCGCCACCGCCGAATCAAGATTCTGAAAGAGTCCGGCTACGACTGGGGCACGTTCGCGCTCTTGTACCTGCGTGCGTCGAAGGCGCAGAAGATTACGGACTTCGACGCCCACACACTCGTGCCACAGCCAGACGGCAGCGTGGAGGAAGTAGACCTGCCGAAGGATGCCGTCTTCGACGAGGTTGTCACCAAGGGTTGGATGCGGAAGCGCGCAACGCTGCCCGCGCTCGCTCCTGGTGTCATCGTCGAATACCGGTATTCGGTTCGAACGAGGAGTCCGTACTCGATCAACTACGTCCCGGAATGGTACTTCCAGACGACGGAGCCAACAATCTGGAGCGACTTCCGATTTGAGGTGCCCAATACGCTGAGCTTCACGTTTGCGACCTACGCCAACCGCGATTTCGACATCTTCGAAACCAACAAGGTCGTAAACACGCGCGGCGGCGGGAAGGAACAGCGGTGGGCCGTCAAGCGCGTGCCGGCACTTCGGGAGGAGCCGTTCATGAAGGCGCCGGATGACTTTCGCATGCACGTGTCCGCACAGTTCGCCGGCTACATGCAGCCCGGGCACGGGTTCGTCAGTTACGTGAAATCGTGGCAGGAGTTTGCGGACGAGCTCCTGGACTATCGTGAACTCAACTACACCAAGGTCGAATCGTCCATCAAGAAGCAGGCCGCCGAGCTTACGGCGACTGCGGCGTCGGATACGGAAAAGCTGAAGCTTCTTTACGACTTTGTCCGCAAGAACATCGAGTGGAACCATGTTGAAGACTGGGATCCGGAAAAGATGCCGTCGCAGACACTCGAGGAGCGAAAAGGAAGTTCGGCTGATGTGTCGATGCTGCTGACGACGCTCCTGCGCGGAGTCGACATCGAAGCCTACCCGCTGCTGATGAGCACACGGTCGAACGGTGCCATCACCGAGCAGTACCCGCTGATGAGTGAATTCAATTACATGATCACCGTCGCGAACGTTGATGGAAAGCTGCACTATCTGGATGCGACAGGCCCGAAGCGCCCCTACAATGTGCTGCCTGTCCGCGCGCTGGCAGGCAAGGGTTGGCTCCTGTCGAAGAGTCCGAGGTTTGTGCCGGTTTCAGCCGAAAGCATTTATCAGCATACGACAAACTTTGTGGCGTCTCTCGACGAGGACGGCAACGTCACGGGGAAGATGTCTTCGGCGGATGCCGGCTTTTCGGCTGTTGTTCAACGCACGTATCTCGACGACAAGTCGGCCGAAGACCTGATCCGCTCAAACGTGTTCGACGAGATCGATGATGTTGAAATTGCCGACGCCGAGGTTGAAAACCTGGAGCCGACCGAAGCGGATCTCATCACGCGCGCCACGGTCACGATTCCAGGGCGGGCGCAGGCGGCGGGAGATTTTATGTATGTCAATCCGAACCTTGCGCTCAACCAGAATGAAAATCCGCTGACGCTTCCGGATCGCCAGTTCCCGGTTGATCTGGCGTACGCCCGTGACATCACCTTCAACCTGAGCCTGAAAATTCCCGAAGGCTACGTCGTTGAAGAGCTGCCTGAGAAGCGTAACCGAATCATTCCACTCAAGGGTGGTCGGTACACTCGATACGCGGAAGTGGTCGGTGACACGGTCAAGATTGAGCAACGTTTCCGGCTTGACCGTGCGCTTTACGACGTAAGGGAATACAAGAACCTGCAGGAGTTCTTCGACTATGCGGTGGCCGCCAAGGAGGATCAGCTGATTCTGCGCAGGAAGTCCGAAGAGGAAGCGGCAGTGGAGGGCGGGTCCGATGAAAGTAATTGACCTTTCGCTTCGCATTGTCGCGATGCTGGTCCTCTGCGCGCTTCTCGATCGGCCATCGCATGCTCAATTCTACATTCCTCAAGGTGTTGACGAGACGTTCCCGATCACGCAGATGGATCCGGTGAACGTAGTTCTCGGCCACAGCTCGGTGCGCTACAGCTATCGCGAGTTCGAGGTCACGGATGTCGGCCGGGCGAGGGAGCGCGTTCACGTCGTGGTAACCGTTCTCTCGAAGGAGGACGAGGAACTGGCGGATATGCAGGTTTTCTACGACGGCCTCCGTGATCTGAAGTCGTTCAAGGGACGCGTGAGGGATCCGCTGGGCAAGGTCACGTACGAAATGCACAAGGACGATTGGAGGGACTTCAGCGCCATTTCGGATTACACGCTCTACGAAGATTCGCGCGTACGTTTTGCGCAGCTGCGCGGCGACTCGTATCCGTTCACGGTGGAGTACTGGTACGAGCTGAATCACAAGGGTATTGCAAACTGGCCGATCTGGTATCCCCAGACGTCGGTTGCGCCCGTCGAACGGGCGATTCTTACGATCAAGGCGCCGTCGGGGACGCCGGTACGGCATCTCGCGCTCGGCACGGACATCGAGCCGACGGTGACGAATGGGAAGGACGTCCAGTACACCTGGGATCTTGAGGGCATTCCGTACTTCGACCGCGAGCCGTGGGGCCCGGGCTCCTTCGATCAGAAGATCTCAGTCTATACGGCGACATCGCTCTTCGAGGTGGAAGGGACCGAAGGCGACATGTCTTCGTGGCAGACGTTCGGGCAGTGGTACGGTCGATTAAGCGAAGGGCGCGACGAGCTCCCACCAGCGACGGTCGCCGAATTGCAGTCGATCGTCAAGGGTGCGGATACCGATATTGAGAAGGCGCGCCGGCTGTATCGCCGCCTGCAGGAAAAGACGCGCTATGTCAACGTCAACCTCGGCATCGGCGGATGGCAGACCTATCCGGCGATCTATGTGGATGAGCGCGGTTACGGCGATTGCAAGGCGCTGACCAACTACATGTATTCGATGCTGAAGGCAGTTGGTGTGGAGGCATACCCGGCGCTGATTCGCAATGGCGGCTACATACCGCCGGTGCTGGATCAGTTTCCGTGCAATCAGTTTAATCACGTCATCCTGTATCTGCCGAACGGTGACTCCGAGCCGATCTGGCTGGAGTGCACGAGTCAGACGATCCCGTTCGGTCATATCTCCGCGTCGAACGAGGACCGTCCGGCACTGGTCATTAAGCCGACCGGTGGCGAACTGATCCGCACGCCGAAGTCGGGTTCTGACGCGAACCGGCAGATACGTACGGCGATTGTGCAGCTCGACGGAGCGGGTGATGCCACGGTCGACCTGAGTGCGGCGTACACGGGCAACCAACAGGATCGCGTGCGCGGGCCGCTCATTTCGGCTTCCGGAAAGGAGCGTGAGGAGTGGGTGCACGAGGAATTGGAGATCGGGTCGGGTGAGTTGATCTCGCTAGAGACGCGCGGCGTGGAGAGCAACCTCGATTCCTTGTCGCTCGAAGCACGTTTCGTGTCGAAACGCGTCGGCAAGCGCAACGGTAAGCGGATGTTCGTGCGGCCGACGTTCCTCGAGCAGTGGGCGTCCATTCCGCCCGAGGTCGAAAAGCGGACCCAGCCGGTCGTTTTCGACTACGCGTTTGCCGATGACGATTCGCTTGTGTTCAGGCTGCCGATGGATTACGAAATCGAAGTGCTGCCCGATCCGATCTCGATCGACAAGCCCTTCGCACGTTACCGGCTCGCCGCGACAAAACTGGACGACGGCAGCGTCGCCTTTCGCAGATCACTCGAAATTCGCGACAGCCGCATTGCCGCAGAAGCGTACGACGACGTGCGCGGTTTCTTTCAGCAGGTTGTCCGCGCAGAGCGAAACCAGTTCGTTCTCGTTTCGAAGTAGCTGGCCTTCAGTATCTGGTTGGTACCATGATGAGGAATCTAGTTGGCAGACGACCGAGCGCGTCGGCTCGTGCACGTTTTTCGTTCCGATCCATTGTCACTGCTGTTTGCTGCCTTCTGGCCGTCTGCGGCAACGTTCATGCACAGGACCCTGAAACAGAATGGGGGAAGGTGTCGGATGAACAGGCTTCGATGATGTCATTTCCTGATGATCCCGATGCGTCGGCAATCGTTCTGTTTGACATTGGCGAAGTCAGCTTCGACGATCAGTTCTTTCCGATTGAGACGCGGCACCGACGGGTCAAGATTCTGAATGACGCGGGATATCGATATGGTACGTTTTCGATTCCCACGTTCACGGAGCTGGGCGAGGAGGTGGTTGGGCTCGATGCACATACGCTTGTTCCGGTCGATGCTGGTGGATACCGGGAGGTGAAGCTGCCGCGCGACGCGGTCTTCAGTGAACGAGTGACCAATGGGGTCGAGACGAGGCGCTTCACGCTTCCTGCTCTGGAGCCTGGCGCCATCGTCGAGGTTCGCTACACGCGCCGTTCAGGTTCGATCTCCAGCGTGATGACACTGGCTCCATGGATGTTCCAGGAGGCCGAACCGACAATCTGGAGTGAGTACGTTTTCAAACGGCCGGACGAGCTTGTCTATTCGTTTGCCATTCGTGCCACGGCCCCCTTTTATGCCGTAGACAGCCGACCGATGAAGTACGGCCGTGGCGAGGAGCATCGATGGGTCGCTCGCAATGTGCCGGCACTCCGCGAGGAGCCCTTCATGAAGGCGGCGAGTGACTATCGCGCCAGTGTGCGCGCCCAGATCGCCGGCTTCAGCATCCGAGGTGAGAACACGCGTGAGTTTCTGCAGTCCTGGAAGCAGCTCGCGCGAACGCTGCTCGACACGAAGCCCTTCCGCTATACAAAGCCGGAAGGCGAGGTAAAAGAAAAGGTGGCGGAGGTCTCCACGGGCATCGACGACGAATTGGAACGCATGGAGCGCATCTACGACTGGGTGCGCACCACGATCGAGTGGAACGAGGTGAACGAGTGGTTCGCTACTGACCGGCCGTCCGAAGTGCTCAAGCGAAAGACCGGAACGTCCGCAGACGTGGCGCTACTGCTCACAACGATGCTGAACGCCGCGAAGATAGAGGCCTGGCCGATCCTCTTGTCGACGCGATCGCACGGAACGATAACGGAGCAGTATCCACTCCTCCAGCAGTTCGACTACATGATCACGCTTGCACGTGTCGACGGAGAAGACTATTTCCTGGATGCGACAAGTCCCAACCGCGCGTATAACGTATTGCCGGTTCGTGCACTTTCCGGTCGCGGACTCGTGGTTGACAAGGATCCGGGTTTTGTGGACATCGAGGCGCCGAGCGAATACCGTCGGCTGATCAGCTATCGTGCGATGTTGTCCCCGGAGGGTGTTTTCGAGGGAGACCTCGCAGCTTCTGATCGCGGCTACAGCGCGCTCGAGAAGCGATCCTTCCTGGCCTCTCACGCTGACGAGGAGATGGTCGCCGCGCTCATCTTTCCCGGCGTACCCGTCGCGATGGAAGATGTCAGGATTCAGGGTCGCGAAGCGACGACGGACGATCTGGTCACGCGCGCGCGCGTCTCAATCACTGACCGGACGCAGTCCGCCGGCGACTACCTGTACGTGACGACGAGTTTGGGCGGCAATCTGGGCGAGAACCCGCTGAAGAAGCCGACGCGAAGTTATCCGGTGGATTTCGGCTATGCCCGCAACGAGTCCTGGTTCATGGAACTGCGGATCCCGGACGGTTATGACGTCGAGTCGCTGCCCGACGATCGGCACTTCATCCTGCCGTTCGACGGAGGGAAGTTCGTGCGGAGCACAACGATCGCCGGTGATGTGGTTCGGATCAATCAGGTCTTTGAGTTGTCACGAACGATTTACATGCCGTCGGAATACGAGCCACTTCAAAAGCTGTACGACTACATACTCGCGGCGCAAGATGATCAGCTTGTGCTGAAGCGTGGCGGCGAGGAAGCGGATGCCGGTGGGTGAGGGGGAGGGAGGATTCGAGGAGAGTAGGAGAGTAGGAGAGTAGGAGAGTAGGAGAGTAGGAGAGTAGGAGAGTAGGAGAGTAGGAGAGTAGGAGCGCCACGTGCCTATGAGAAGTTCCCGAGGGCCGGTGTTTTGCCACGAGGAAACCGCGCCAATCCGCCCTGATCTGATCACTGATCACTGATCACTGATAACTGATAACTGCTCACTTCGCGAGCAAAGCGAGCGAATGACTACTTCGTCTCCGCCGCATCCATCCGCGCCAGCCGGATCGCCTCGTGGAAATCCTCGATGGGCTGGGCCCCCTGGATCGGGCGGCCATTAACGAAGAACGCCGGCGTGCCGGTGATGCCGAGGCTCTGACCGAGCTGCTGCTCTTCGCGGACCTTGTCAAGCGTGGCCTTGTCGTCAAAGCACTGCGCCCATTTCGCCTCGTCAACTTCAGTCGAGGCCAGTGCGGAAGCGGACTTGTCCTTCAGGTTCTGCTTCGTGATGTCCTTCTGGTTCGCAAAGTAATAATCGTGCAGCGTCCAGAACGCTGTGTCATCCTGCTCGGCCGCGCAAACCGCTGCGACGGACGCGTCGAGCGCCCAAGGGTGCAGGCTCTCGAGGGGCAGCTGCAGATACACGAGCCGGACCTCGTTGCCGTACTGGGTCATCACATTCTTGACCGTTTCCGTCGCACGCGCGCAGTAGGGGCACTGGAAGTCTGAGAACTCGACAATCGTGATCGGCGCATCGGCTTTACCCTTGCTTGGGCTGGACGCCGATCGCTCCGCGAGCATTGCACCTCGTTCGAGTGCAGCCTGGCCCTCCTGAGCCTGCTGCTCGGCCTTCAACGCGGCGATCTCATCCTCCGAACGACTGGCGTCAATCACGTCGGTCGCCAGCAGATACAGCTCCGTGTCATCCTTCGACACGATGAAGTTCACGTTCTGCTGTCCGGCGAGGTTCACGACACCACGGTCATACGTACCTGTCCCCGGCTCGATGCTGACAACGTTGACCTGAACCTCGGCAAGCTGCGGGATCGAGAAGCGGATGTTCGCCGCGATTCGCGCCTTGCGTGCGTCGTCTCCGCTCGGCGCCTGTCCGCAGGCAGTTTGCTGAAAACCCGCGAGCAGAACGGCGGAGAGAAGAAGTGTAGAGAGACGATTTGTCATCGGAATATCGATTGCTTCGGAATTGCGTTGTCCGCGTTCAGACCGGTCGCGACAGCGGCGACAGTACCGCAGAAGGTATGCCGCTGAAGGTGCAACCCTCCGGAGGTACAACTCGCTGAAGGTGCAACTCGCTGAAGGTACGACGGTCGCTGAAAGTACAACGGACGGCTCAAGTACGACGACGCTGTTCGATTTGTTTTCGATCCGTCAATCGGACCGGTTTTGGGCCTGAAAATCGCGATTAACGGGCCGACACGCGCATTCCATCCTCGAGATCCGACGGCGGATGGTTGATGACCACATCGCCTTCAGCGATCCCGCCGTCGATCTGTACAACGAGCCCGCTGCGTCGGCCAACCGTCACTGACGTCTTTTCAGCGCGGCCGTCCTTGAGGAGGTACGTGGCCCATCCGCCGTCGCTGCGGAAGAGCGCGCTCGACGGAACGTGAAGCGCATCCTCAGACTCCCAGACGACGAACTGCGCGACGACACGATAGCCGTCACCCAGACGCTGCCAGAGCGATGGGTCTGACGTAAAGTCGACGATTGTCCATACGCGCTGTTCCTCGACCCCCAGCGCCGATACCTTGGTAAAGCCAACTGGTTCAACGCGACGCACCGTACCCCGGAGGTCCTCGTCTCCTCCCCAGCGCTCGAATAGCACCTCCATTCCGGGACGGATTCTTGTCGCGTCCTGCGACAACACGTCGACGGCTACCTCGAGC
>JAGQWL010000251.1 GCA_020437385.1 Bacteroidota bacterium | reverse complement strand
TGCTGGCGAAGGCAGTTGACGGGTGGGTTGAGAACACGGGTCGTTAGTTGCATTCGGTGTGTTCGCATCCGAACACCGGTGTTCGGATGTCGGGCAATACTGCGGGTCATTAACGCACAATCTGCTGAAAACCCGAGTGTTTCCGACGCGTGAAGTGCTGGCATGGTTTTGTCCATGGCAGACCTCAAAACATCTCCGTTCGGATTCATGATCAAGAACTACCTGACGATTGCACTTCGCGGATTGCGGCGGAGTCCCGGTTACGCGCTTATCAACGTTCTCGGCCTTTCGGTTGGGATTGCGTGCTGTCTACTGCTGTTCCTCCACATCCAGGACGAACTGACGGCAGATGCGTTCAATGCCAGGGCCGATCGGATCTATCGGCTCGTTGAAACGCGCTCGCTGCCCGATGAGGGCGACAGACTGTTTGCATCGACTGCGGCTCCCGTTGCGCCCGCACTCGATGAATCGGTACCGGAAGTCGAAGCCACTGCGCGTGTCCTCAGGCTGTTCCGGCCGTCGGTTCATCGAGGTGCAGAGGGATTTTATGAGTCGGAGTACTTCGTTACCGAACCGAGCTTTCTGCAGCTCTTCGATTATCAGGCGATCAGCGGTGATGCCGCCGCTGCCTTGTCAAATCCCGGACAAGTCGTGCTCACTCAGTCAGCAGTGACAAAATATTTCGGAGACGAAGATCCCATCGGGCAGACGCTGAGTGTATCGGGCATGGGTGACATGGTTGTGACCGCAATACTGCGCGATCCGCCCCGCAATTCCCACCTCGACTTTTCGATGCTTATCCCGATGGCGACGCTTGCGAGCGAAATGAACGGCTGGTCTGAGTTTGTTGCCGACTGGCACCCGGGCTATCGACGATTCGCCACTTATGTCCTTCTACGCAAAGGTGCCACATCTTCGGGCGTTGAGGCGAAACTGTCGAGCCTGTTCGAAGCCCATCGCGATGATCAGAACGTTCAGCCGCAATCTGTATCGTTGCAGCCACTGCGGAGCATCTATTTCGGATCGGATGCAATTGAGGCACCATTCGCCGTTCGCCACGGTGAGCGCTCATACTTGATGATCTTTGGCATCATCTCGTTATTCATTCTCGTGATCGCCTGCATCAACTACATGAATCTCGCGACCGCTCGGTCGATGCGCCGATCGAAGGAGGTTGGTCTTCGAAAAGCGATAGGGGCGCTCCGATCGCAGCTGGTTGCGCAGTTTCTGAGCGAGGCCGTTCTGACCACCATCGCCGCGCTCGCGATTGCGATCGCACTCGTGATCGCCGCGCTACCGGCATTCAACGGTCTTGTCGGAAAGGAGCTCGTCGTCGATCGACTCCTCAGCGGCCCCATGATCGCGGCACTCGTGTTTCTCATTGTGCTCGTGGGAATTGCGGCCGGAAGCTATCCGGCGCTGTTTCTCGCGCGTTTTCGTCCGGCGCAGGTCTTGAAGGGAAGCGCATCGAGTTCTGGACATGTCGGCTCGCTTCGTCGCGGCCTTGTCGTTGCGCAGTTTACGCTGTCGATCGGGATGATCATCGGGACCTTCATCGCGGCCGATCAGCTGCAGTTCCTTCGAAACAAGAATCTCGGATTTGATGAAACACAGAAGCTCGTATTCGACATCAACAGCGGTGCCGTTCGACGAAACGCCGAGATAATACGGAACTCCTTCCTCGAGAATCCGGCGGTGAAGAACGTCAGTGTCTCTTCGCGTGTCCCGGGCGACTGGAAAGACATCAACCAAATCGCCGTCGCGCCCGAAGGAAGCATGGAGGCCCGGACCGCGACCTTCATCGGTGCCGACGCATCGTTTCTGTCCACATTCGACATGAACCTGGTTGATGGTCGAGATTTCGATCGCGAGCGCACTGCCGACAGTGCCGCTGTTCTGTTGAACGAAACAGCCGTACGTGCCTTCGGGTGGGCAGACCCGATCGGTCGACGCATTCGGGTCCTCGACGAATCGATGGGTGACGTTAACCCCGACGTTGTTTTTGAGGCTACAGTGATTGGTGTCGTCAGGGACTTCAACTTCAAGTCTCTTCACGAGCCGATAACCCCGATGATCCTCGGGTGGATCTCCACGCCGATCACGGGATCGGACTACATTACGGCCTCGGTGGCCGCTGCGGACCTTGCGAACACGGTCACGTCACTTTCCGCAATCGTTCGGGATATCGATCCGTCGGCGCCCGTCGAGTCAAACTTCCTCGATCAGCGGATTCAGGAGTTCTATGCGCAGGATGTGCGGGTAGGCAGGCTCTTCAACGTAGCTGCCGCACTGGCAATTCTTGTTGCCTGCCTCGGCCTGTTCGGTCTTGCTGCGTACACCGCAGAGCAGCGTACGAAGGAAATCGGAGTCAGAAAAGTGCTCGGAGCGTCTGTCGGTGGAATCGTCGCCCTCATGACCGCGGACTTTCTGAAACCAGTCGGACTTGCGTTTCTGCTCGCGACACCGTTGGCCTACTTTGGCATGCACCGCTGGCTGGAGGCGTTTGCGTACCGGGATTCGATGCGTATCTCTACGTTCGTTCTGGCGGGCGTTGTCGCCATCTTTGTATCATTGCTTACGGTGGGCTACCAATCGATCGTCGCGGCGCTTGCCAATCCCGTTCGCAGTCTGCGGAACGAATAGGGGTAACAATCAAAGCCAGTCCTTCGATCGGAAGAAGCGCAGCATCGCGAGCGTGATCACTAGAAAGGCGCCCCACATCAGGAAATAGCTGTATTCGAAGTGCAATTCCGGCACATTGTCGAAGTTTGTACCGTAGATGCCGGCGATAAACGTGAGTGGGATGAAGATCGCCGAGAAGATCGTCAGCACCTTCATGATTTCGTTCATGCGGTTGCCGACGCCCGTGTTGTAGATCCCGAGGTAGTCCGACAGCATTTCCCGATACGTGTCAACTGTATCAACAGCCTGGCCCGCGAGATCCTCAAGATCCTTCAGGAAGGGTCCCGTTTCTTCGTGTATCAGCTCGGAATCGAGTCGCGACAACTGAAGCATGAATTCGCGCGCGGGTCGGATCGACTTGCGGAGGTAGTTCATCTCGCGTTTGTAATTGTTGATCCGCGAAAGGACGTCTCTTGACGGCGATTCGAGAATCGCCTCTTCGATCTCCTCGATCTGTTCGCCGAGTCGTTCAATAATGAAGATGTAGTTGTCGACAACGGTGTCGAGCAGGGCGTACGCGAGATAGTCAATGCCAACCTTGCGAATCCGTCCCTTCCGCTTTCGAATGCGTTCCCGGACGGGCTCGAAGACATCACCCGGGCGCTCCTGAAATGTCAACAGAAACCTCTCGCCGAGGATCATGCTCAATTGTTCTGCATGGATTCGCCCTTCAGCTTCATCGTACTGCATCATCTTCAGTGCAAAGAAGATGTAGTCGTCGTGCTCCTCCATCGTCGGTCGCTGCCCGGTGTTGACGATGTCCGCCGTAACAAGCGGATGCAGTCCAAATGCATCGCCAAGCCAACGAATCAACTCAAGATCGTGCAGTCCGTTGACGTTGATCCACGTAACGCTGTCCGTGTCCTTGTACTTCAGTCCGTCCCGGATATCCGTGAGCGCCTCCTCACTCAGATTCTCGGCGTCGTAATCAATCAAACGGACAGTCGCTTCGCTGACCTTCTGTTCGCCGACGAAAATGAGTTCGCCCGGCACCTGGCCGCGTGTGGCATCTCGCTTCTTCAAAAATCTCGACATGGCTGCTCTGGCTGCTGTGGCTGGTTATGCGGAACGCGGCGGAATGGACGGTGCGTGAAACGAGGCAATTTGAAGGTAACCATTTACGCGTGAGCACGGGCGGCGAGACGCTCTAGCAACGTCGGCTACTCGGACGGTGAACGCTTAATCAAACTGCGATTCGCTAAATTGAACGGATTCTCTTCCGGTTGCACAGTTTCGTTTTCATCTACACCTTTGCTCCAGCCGCACACGCCATGTCTCGCTTGCCAGTTTCCCTTTTTGCTGTCCTGTTGTTGGCAGCACCCGCTCAAGCCCAATCAGCGTCCGATGCAAACGATGCCGAATACGGACGCCTGATTCACGAGTATACCACCGATCCGCAATTCCTGAGCCCGCTCGTGGACCATCTTCCGGCATCGAGCACCGTTCCATCGCCGCTTGATCATTTCGGAACGATTGTCGGCGCTCCGGACGTCTTGCATACCGTCGCTGAGATTCACGGCTACCTGCGTGCGCTCGCCAACGCGTCGCCGCGCGTGACGGTACGGAAGATCGGCGAATCGGAAGAGGGGCGCGAGATGGTCGAGGTAGCGGTATCCAGTGAAGGAAACCTGGCGAACCTTGAACGAAATCGCGAAGACCTGAATCGCCTCGCGGATCCGCGAACGGTTGGTGCCGCGGAAGCGCAGGAGATCGTCAGGCGGGCTGTTCCGATCTACTATATCACTGCGGGGCTGCATTCACCGGAGACGGGAAGTCCGGAAATGGTGATGGAGCTTGCGTACCGTCTTGCCGTGAGCGACGACCCGATGATCCGGGACATCAGGGATAACGTCGTCCTGATGTTCGTGCCCGTAGTGGAGGTCGACGGCCGTGATCGCGTTGTCGATGCCTATAAATACGCGGCTGATCACCGCGACATCGGCCCGAACGTCGTGTATTGGGGTGCCTATGCGGCTCATGACAATAATCGGGATGGATTCGGCATGGCGCTCAACCTGTCGCGCAGCATCCTCGGCTCGTTTCTGCACTGGAAGCCGCAGGTCATGCACGATCTGCACGAGTCCGTTTCGTATCTCTACACGTCGACCGGACTTGGTCCATACAACGAATACGTCGACCCGATTACCATCAACGAGTGGCACAGTCTCGCACATGAGGAGGTATCTCGGCTCACCAGCTACGGGATGCCGGGAGTCTGGACGCACGGCTTTTACAACGGATGGGCGGCGAACTACCTCATCTGGATGGCGAACGTTCGCAACTCGACGGGAAAGTTCTACGAAACGTTCGGCAACTCCGTGCCGGGAACGTACGAGCGGAAGCTCGGCAAGGGCAACACGTCTCGCGAGTGGTACCGTACAAATCCGCCCCTCGAAAAGGCGATGTGGTCGCTTCGCAACAATACGAACTATATGGAATCCGGCGTGCTGACGGCGCTGAAGTATGTTGCGGATCATCGAGAGGAGACGGTCTCCAACTTCTATCTGAAGTCGAAGCGGGCGCTCGAGAAGGGGCGGACCGAGGCGCCGTACGCCTGGATCATTCCGCGAGATCAGTCGCGACCGAATGCGACAATCGATCTTGTGAACCTTCTGATGGACCAGGGGCTCGAGGTGCACACGGCCGATGATACGTTGCGGTGGAGCGCGAAGCCGAAGAAGGCGAAGGGCGGCGAGAAGGGCACCGACGGCGATTCGCGAGCTGGTGACGACGTCAGCAGTGGGCGAGTGGGTGGGCAGTCGGATGGAGGCATGCTCACGGCTTCGCCGGGCGACTATGTGGTGCGGATGGATCAGCCGTATCGCAATCTTGCGCAGGTCCTGCTGGACAAGCAGGTGTTTCCGAAAGGTGCGGATGCCCCGTACGATGATACGGGGTGGACGCTTCCGTACCTGCACCAGGTGCGGGCGATCAGTGTCCCCGATTCTTCAATTCTTTTGGCGCCGATGTCGCCGCTGAATTCAGCAATCGCGAAGCGTGGTGGGGTGACCGGCGACGGACGCTACTATCTGGTGAATAACACGACGGATGACGAATTCACTGTCTTCCGCTTTCGGCTGCCGTCGGTGCGAATGGCGTCGGCGGAAGCGAAGTTCAGTGCGGATGGGCAGGACTACAGCGCCGGTTCGTTCATTATCGACAGCAATGGTGCTCAGGCGAAGTCGCTCGCGGGCATACCGGCCGTCGCCGAAGAGCTCGGCATTTCGGTGCAGCGAGTGGACTCGCTGCCGGACGTTGCAACGCATCCGGTCGAGGTGCCTCGCGTCGGACTGATTCATACCTGGGTGGCGACGCCGCAGGATGCGGGCTGGTGGCACTTTGCGTTTGACAAGATTGGCATCCCGTACACCTACCTGTCGGAGCAGGACCTTGCGACGACCGACCTCGGCAAGTTTGACGTGCTGATCCTGCCCCGTGCCTTCGCCTCACCGCAGACGCTGGTTGCCGGCAACAGCCGCGTCGGTGATCCAATTCCGTGGAAGAAGGACAAGGCGTATCCGAGTCTTGGCGTCATCGACGAGACCGACGATCAGCGTGCGGGCATGGGTTACGAGGGGCTGGCAAAACTGAAGCGATTCGTTGAGTCCGGCGGCGTGTTCATCACGGAGGGTTCGACATCGGCGTTCCCAATCGACATGGCGATCACGCGTCGTGTGTCCATCCGCCAGACAGGAAATCTCTCGGCGCGCGGTTCGGTGGTGCGCACGGTACCGGCAGATTCGACGTCGCCGATCGTGTACGGAATTGCCGATTCGCTGGGGGCCTACTTCAGCGCGGGACCGGTGTTCAGCGTGAGCGAGAATGTAGGTGGTTTCCGCACGCCGGATTGGTACAAGGACGAGCTGTGGGCAGCGGAGGTACCGCGCACGGTGTTGTCGTTCGCGAAGAAGGATATCTGGATGAGCGGAATGCTGAGCGGCGAGGGCGAGCTGACGGGTGCGCCGGCGGTGCTCGACGTGCCGGTTGGCGACGGCCACGTGGTGCTGTTTGCGATTCGTCCGATGCGGCGATGGAACACGCAGGGTAGTCACGCGCTGGTGTTTAACACAATGCTGCACTGGAACGATTTGCGGACGGGCTGGCCGGAAAGGCCGGATGAGGAGGAGGAGGATTGAAGGAATGAAGGAATGAAGGATTGAAGGAATGAAGGAATGAAGGAATGAGGGACGCTTGCTTCGCTCGCGAAGTGAGCAGTAGTCTGACGATGTTGTCAGTTGCCAGTTGTCACTTGTCAGAGATGCTTTGAGGATACGAAGCCGTCATCCCTTCGCGAGCGAGTTGAGTTGAGGCAGCACTGTAACCGCGGACACGTTGTTGTGAGGTCCCGCGTGAATCGCCGAGACCCGTTCGACCGCCGGGGCGCGGGATGACACGCACGCTCTATGTTGCCGAAACGAAACACCGACTGTGTCCCCGCGGATTTCACTTGCAAGTGACCTCGCGCGTGTGTTCTATTGCATGGTCGACGCCGCCTCGCGGGCCGTCTGAATCGAACCGCAGATCAACCCGG
The DNA here is from genome assembly GCA_020437385.1 of Bacteroidota bacterium. Lineage (GTDB taxonomy): Bacteria > Bacteroidota > Rhodothermia > Rhodothermales > JABDKH01 > JAGQWL01. The sequence goes on along the minus strand of JAGQWL010000251.1, from coordinate 9,768 downwards.
CCGGATCCATGATCGTTCGTCTACGCCTCATTCTTACCTTGACGCTGAGTGCTCTCATCCTCAATTCAGCCGGGGCGCAGGACTTTGTTGTTGTCGCATCATCTCCTGCCGATGGCGACTCGGCGGTTGCTCTCGCGACGACTGTGTCACTCGAGTTCAGTCAGCCGCTCGACACCACGGCGCGTTACTCGACGGATTGGCCGCTCGAGTTCTATGCCATGAATCCGACGGACTCGCTTGCTGTTGATTCTCTTTACTTCAGCCCGGATTTACGAACTGCCTACTTCGATGTCACGCACACGGCGAATACGGATTTTGTGTGGGTGTTGACCGGGGCGCGGAACGATGCCGGTGCGGAGCTCTGCGGCCCCTTTGTCCTTAATTACTCGACGTCGGCCGATTTGTCTGAGCTGACCGTCACTGGGACGACACAAACACTCGTTACAGTAAAGACGAGTTTCTGCTCGGGCCGTCCGTACGAGGCCGCACTACTCCTCGACGCGCCTCGGGAATCAGGTGGAATGATCCTTCGCGCAGCCTTGTCGAACCCCTCCTCGGGCGACTATCAAATCGAAAATGTCAGGAGCGGCACGTACTGGCCGGCGATGATAATGGACTTCAATGGGAACGGTATCATAGAGCCGGTCAAGGACTATCTGCGTCCGGAGTTTGCCGCATATGATGTTGACTTTGACGAGGGGCCTGACAGTATCGAAGTGTCGAACAGTAGCGTCGTTGATGTACATCTTATGCTCGGAATCGTCGGGGCGGTCGACGGTCAGGAGGACACTTCACCGCTTGGCGTCTCCATCTATCCGAACCCCGCTCGAGACGCCTTCACGATTGGCTATGAACTATCAGCCCCCGCATCGGTCTCAATTGAGGTGGCGGATCTACTCGGCCGGGTCGTTCGGCATACTGCTCAGACAATGAGTGCGCCGGGAGCGAATGAGGTGCGGATCGATGCTGGTGATCTCGCCGCCGGCGCGTACCTGTTGCGGGTGAAGGCCGGCGCCCGACTCGAGTCGCAGATGCTCTTCGTGACTCGGTAAGCAAGCGCGGTCGCCTCTTTCGGCTTAGATGTCTCCGCGCAGAAAAGCCTGGCGCTCGTCTTCCGGAAACTTCTCGATTGCGTATCGGAGCATCGTCCGCGGCATCGATTTGTATCGCGGCTTGAGGAAAGCGCGCTCGACGATTGGTGCACGATTGCCGACCTCGCGAAGCATCCAGCCGACCGCCTTGTGCATCAGGTCTTCGGTGTCGCCGAGAAGCCTCTCCGCTATTCGGAGCGTATCGTCGAACTCGTTGTTGCGGATAAAGTGCAGCGTCGCGATAATTGCGATCCGGCGTTCCCATAGCACGTTCGACTTCGCGAGCGAATCGAGCAGGCTTCGGTCGCCGTCAACCAGATAGCCACCGACAATCTGGTGCGCCGAACTGTCGACGATGTCCCAGTTGTTGATGTGCTCGGTGTTGTCCAGGTAGGCGTCGAAAATCTGCCGGCGAAGCGCCGGATCGCCGCGCTCGAATTGCCGCACTAGAACCAGGACGGCGCACAGGCGCACCTCGTGGTACTTCGATGCGAGGGCCTTTAGGACCTGCGCGAGGGGCATATCCGCATATGCCCTTGCGACCTTCCGCAATTCAGGCACGCGGATGCCCAGGAACACATCGCCCTCTCCGTATTCACCCTTTCCCGTCTTGAAAAAACGCTGCGAGTGCTCCGCGATCTCGGGGTTACCCAGTCCGCGGAGCACTGCAACAAGTTTGGATGCTGTCATCGCCGTTCGGCGCGTGATCTTCGATCGCTCGGAAACGAGGAAGATAAGAAGACAGGAAGATAGGAGGGGGCTCAGCCGGCCGACGCCAGTTTGCTGAGCGCGGCGTCGATGTCGCTGGATGTCAACGCGCGGAGCATCGGCGAGAAGCGGTAGCCGTAGCGATCAGGCTCCGGAAGTCGGACCGTGCCGTCGGGCTGGACGTTAACAAGCAGGCTGGCGTCGCGACCGAGGTAGCTTCCGCTGATTGCAAGTACCCACGTTCCCTCCGAGGAACCGTCCCACATAACGTCGTAGACGCCCTTTCCGGTAGACTTCAGCGCCAGCTTCTTTGAAACGCGCTTGCCGTCCACTATGCCTTCGGCAGTTCCGGATACCGAGGCCTTTGCAGGTTCGTGGCAGCCGGTCGCGCGGACGGTGAACGCAGCGTCGTCATTTGGCGAATAATCAGCACGAAGATGGAAGCCGCCGAGTGGCGTTGCGCCCGTTCCAACGAACAGGAACGTCAGGGCAGTCAGTGCGCCAAGAAAGCGATGTCTGAAAGCGATTGTATGCTGCATTGATTTGGGCATCCTGTTGGTCATGGTATTGGGGGTTCTTGGGGTGAAGGCGCGCCGATGCGGAAAAACCGTTCTCCGCCGTGTGATCGACGTTCCGGATTGTGTTTCTTGTCTGATGCCGGCAAGGCCGAAAGCGTTTAGTGGGCGGGTTGGAAAAAAGCGATGCGTATCAGTGCGTGGCGTCTAAACCTTCCCGACGACGGCGGCATCAAAGATGGCAGAAGTCAGAAACTGAACCGAACTGGAGTCGGACTTGACCCAGCGTGTTGAAGAACAGACGGATCCGATGCTGGGCCTGGTGCGACGTGCGCAGGCCGGCGATGTCGGCGCATTCGAGGAGTTGTATCGAAAGAACGTATCACGGGTGTATGGACTCTGTCTCAGCATGATCGGTCAACAGCGGCGTGCAGAGGTGCTAACCCAGGATGTCTTCGTGCGAGTTTGGCAACAGTTCGAAAGTTTCAGGGGAGACTGTGCGTTTTCAACCTGGCTCCACCGCGTCGCCGTCAACGTCGTACTGATGGATCTCCGGACGGAACGCAGGCGTACGGCCCGCGTGCAGAGCGAATCGGATCTCGAGGTCTTCAACACCTCGTCAACGTACACGGCCCCGGAGGTTGCGATGGATCTGCGCGAGGCGATAGCGTCGCTTCCGCCACAGGCCCGCACCGTCCTCGTCCTTCACGACGTTGAAGGTTACACGCACGCCGAGATCGGCAACGAGATGGGCATCGCCCCCGGTACGTCGAAGGCACACCTGCACCGTGCTCGACAGCTGTTGCGGACGATGATGGAGGCGCATCGATGAGAAAAGATGAGTAACATGAGCAGCGGAGAAAATAATAGCCACGAGCGTGGCGGCCGTCAGCCCGAAGACGCCGGGCACATTGCGGATCAGTTGAACGACTACTTCGACGGAGAACTGTCCGCCGAAGACGCGATTGCTGTTGAGCGACATCTCGCCGAATGCCCTGCGTGTCGGGAATCATTGTCACGACTTGGTTCGCTGGTCAAGGACGTCCGCAGGCTTTCGAGTCATACTGAGCCATCGCGGGATCTCTGGCCGGGAATCCGGGATCGACTGACGGCTGGGCCGGATGGGCAATCGTCCATCGACGTCGCCGCCGACGGCGGCACTGCGCCGGACGGATCGGCACCGCCCCTGGCGCGAATCATCCCGATGCCTCGACGGTGGCTGTTGCCGGCTGCTGCGTCTCTGCTGCTGGCAGGGCTCGTGCTCGCGTGGCTGGTGATCGAGAGCTCCCGGCCCGGATGGGACGTGACGACATTGGCTGGTCGACCGGCGCTTGATAAGTCCGGCGTGTCGGGGAAGGCAAAAATTCGCGCCGGACAATGGCTGGAGACGGACGGACAATCGCGCGCGCTCCTGGACGTGGGAAGCATCGGAAGGGTGGAGGTCGGTCCGGATACGCGACTCCAGATCCGCGAAACAAAAGGAAACGATCATCGACTGGCACTCGAAGAAGGGAGCATCGAGGCGATGATCTGGGCGCCACCGCGATTGTTCTTTGTCGAGACTCCGGCCGCGCTGGCCACCGATCTTGGCTGTGCATACACGCTTACTGTAGACAGCCTTGGGACGAGTTTGCTCCATGTCACGTCCGGATATGTCGAGCTCGAACGAGACGGGCAGCGATCGTTGGTGCCCGCCGGCACGATGTGCAGGGCGCGACGAGGCATCGGCCCCGGAACGCCGTTCGACGAGGACGCCTCACCTGATCTCGTCGCTGCACTCACGCGGTTCGATTTTGAGAACGGAGGATCGCCCGCGCTGCGGGACGCGCTCGACGCATCACGTCCGGGCGATGTCGTCACGTTGTGGCAACTCGTCCGACGCACAGATGGAGCCGATCGCGCAGCGGCTTATGATCGCCTCGTCGAGTTCGTAGAGCCGCCGGTGGGCATCCCACGGGACTCGGTTCTCGCCGGAACCGAAGAAGCGATGTACGAATGGGAGTTTCAGCTTGGGCTGTACGTGGAGGACTACCTGCCGCTGCCGGATCGCGTGATCGTGGACCGCGCTCTCGAAGGAACGATGGAATGATGGAATGAGGGAATGAGGGAATGAAGGAATGAAGGAATGATGGAATGAAGGAATGAAGGAATGAACGGGACGCTCGCTTCGCTCGCGAAGTTGTCAGTTGACACTTGTCAGCTTGCCATTGAGGGCGCCCGGAGCGGCGTCAGCAAGCAGACTCCTGGATTCCCAGACCTTAGATTCGTTCATCCCCGTGTCATCGTGATCGATGTTCGCATCACCGGCGGCGCCGGCCCCGCGATTCTTCGATTCCACGACCCGCGATTCCAGCAATCCACGATTCGAGGAATCAGCGTTTCTACGAGACTGACTCCATCAAACCGAAAAAGCCCTCCGTCAGCGTCGGATGAATGAACACCGCTCGTTTCAGCTTCGTCCACGGCGCATCGACAAGCATCAGCGTCATCAAGGTTTGTACGAGCTCGCCGCCATGCGGACCCAGGATCGCGGCACCGAGGATTTGGTCGGTATCCGCATCGATAACGACTTTCATCAGTCCGGCTGTTTGGCCGCTTTCGACCGCGCGGGCCACGTGTGACATCGGGATACTGCCGACCTTCAACCGGTGGCCGGCCTCGCGGGCCTGCGCCTCGGTCAGTCCGACGCGCCCGAGTTCGGGTTCGGTATAGAGCGCGTACGGCACAATCCGTCCCTCAATCGTATCCGTTGATGCGTCATCGCGTTCCGTGTTATGCAGGTTGTTAAGGATCACCAGGTGGTCGTCGTACGAAATGTGCGTAAACGCTGGACCACCCTTCACATCGCCGAGTGCCCAGATGCCAGGCACGCTTGTTTCGAGCCTGTCGTTGACTTCGATGTACCCGTGGTCGTCTGTCGCGACGCCTGCCGCTTCGAGGTCCAGGTCATCCGTGTTGGGCGTTCGGCCGACGGCCAGCAGAACATGACTGGCCTCCAGTTCGATTTCGTTCCCGCGCGAATCGTCAATGGCCAGAACGATCGGCAGTGACGCGCCTGCGTCGGATGACGGCTGACGGTGCATGAACGACTTGACTCGCGCCCCGGTGAAGAATTTCATGCCCTCGGATTCAAGCGCATCCTGCAGTGCGTCCGTTATGTCTGCGTCCTCGCGTGAGATGATCCGCTCATTGCGTTCGACGACGGTGACGCCGCTGCCGAGTCTTCGAAAAAGCTGACCGAACTCGAGCCCGATATACGATCCTCCCAACACGATGAGTTGGTCCGGGATTTCTGTCAGGTCGTGGATCGACTTGTTCGTCAGAATCCGGTCGGGATCCGTCTTGTCGAGTCCGTCGATTTCGGGGACACGGGCGCGCGTACCGGTATCGATGAAGATCCGATCGCTTTCGAGCGTCTCGTCGTCGACGACGACCGAGTGCGGACCGACGAAGCGCGCGCTGCCGCGAAACAGATCGAGCGAGGACCGTTTGTCAACCTGCGCCTGTTGTCCGTCGCGCCACTGCTTGACGATCCTGTTCTTGCGCGCGACCACTTCAGCCATGTTGATCGATGGATCCGAGGTGTGGATGCCGTAAGCGGCCGCTTCGCGGATCGTGGCTGCCACACGCCCGCTTGCGATCATTGTTTTGGTTGGCGTACAGCCGAAATTGATGCACGAACCGCCGAGGTGGTCGCGTTCGATGAGGGCGACGTGTTCTCCCGCATCAGCGAGTTTGTGGGCAAGCGGGTTCCCACCTTGTCCGGATCCGATGATGATGGCGTCGTAGCGTGACATGCGGTCGGGGGATTGTTGGTGACAATCTTTGGACCGGCGGATCACACATTTGTTTGCTCTATCGTCGGATTCACATGGATGTCGATGATTTCGAGGTTGCCCTTCCCGGTGTTGACGAATTGATGTGCGGATCCGGCCCTGACGACAACTATGTCGCCGGGGCTCACGTCTTGACTCTCGCCGTCGACGGTCCAGCTGCCTGTGCCGCTGAGAACAAAAGCAATCGTGTCGTAGGGGTGCGTATGCAGGACCGAGCCGCGCGACTCCGGAGCGTGGGCCAGGTACGCGGAGACAGCCACGTCGCCCTGTTCATTTCCGGTGAAGCGGTGCGACATTCCCGCGAACGGAAGGTCGGTGAGTTTCAGGTGGTGCATCAGTGATTCTGTTTAGTGTGAGTCGGCATCGATTTCTGGTTGAAGGCGTGCCGCGATTGAGAGCCGGTTCCAGGCATTGATGGTCGCGATCACGACAGTTAATGCCGCAATGACGGATTCGCCAAGGACGGCGACGGTCCTCCTGTAGGAAGCATCATCGGCACGATCACCATGAATGAATGTGACGGCTTCCGTCCATTCCAGGACCGCGCGTTCGCGATTGTCAAAAATGGCGCTTTCGCGCCAGGTCGGAAGTGCGGCGAGGCGGCGCTCCGGGACGCCCTTGTCTCGGAGGTCGCGCCAGTGCAGATCAACGCAGTAGACACAACCATTCAATTGGGAAGCGCGCAGCCGTGCGAGATCTATGAGTACGGGATCGAGGGCGTCGCACCTCGCGATCCAGCCGTCAAGCGCGTCCATTGCCTTGTACGCCCCTGGCGCAACCTTCTGGTAGTCGAATCGGGATTCGAAGCGATCGTTCATCGGTATTGCTTGTTTCATTGTTCCTGTTTTGGCCATTGCATAATAGTACTTGTTTGGACTATGGAAAATGACCATTTTGGCTCAAAACCCTGTACCATTTATGAAAGAGACCACGAGCTTTCCGTTGGCTTTGCTCCCGCGCTCCCCCGAGATGGGAGCAACGGACTGGCTCTACGCCAGTCTGCGCGAGGCCATCCTCGGCGGACAACTGCATCCGGGCGACCGACTGCCATCAACGCGAGACCTGGCGGCGCAAACGGGTGTATCGCGAGGCACGGTAGTAGCAGCGTTTGAACTACTCCAGGTAGAAGGGTATGTCGAGGGAAAGACCGGTGCCGGCACGTTCGTTCGCACAACGCTTCCGGATGATTTTCTTTCGACTGCCAGACAACAGCATGACGCCGAATTTCCAGCGAAGGCGCGCCCGGGCAGACGATCCAGAGATCCGAGCGGGGCTCGGCTCGCCGGACCAAGGAGGCTTTCGTCGATCCTCAGGTCGGTCGGCGAATTGCGCCCGTATGCTTCGGATCCACCGCGGGCGTTCAGAGCAAATCAGCCTGACGTTCGTCTCTTTCCGGCCGACGTGTGGCGGCGCCTGACCGGGCGTCGTCTTAGGGGCTCAATGAATCTCATGCTTGATTCCGACGTTGCAGGCTTTTCTCCGCTGAGGCAGGCCGTGGCAGGTTACCTCCGCAGCGCTCGCGGCGTGCGTTGCGAAACCCATCAGGTGGTGATCGTGTCCGGAGCGCAGGAGGCAATGGACCTGCTTTGCCGCGTACTCCTTGACCCGGGCGATCGTGTCGCCGTCGAATCCCCCGGATACTCCGGTGCAAGAAGAGTGCTCGCCGCGCATGCTTCAAGTGTCGTAGACATTCAAGTTGACAATGAGGGAATGACGGTTCCAGAGGTCGATGACTTGCGACTGATCTATGTAACTCCCAGTCATCAATATCCGCTCGGCATGGCCATGCCCGTGTCACGCAGGATGGCCTTGCTCGAATGGGCACGACTCCGCGATGCATTGATTGTCGAGGACGATTACGACAGCGAATTCTGGTACACTGGTCGGCCGCTGCCGGCAATGCAGGGAATCGATACTGCGGGCGTCGTCACCTTGATTGGTTCGTTCAGCAAGGTCCTCGTACCGGGGTTGCGTCTCGGGTACGTTGTGCTTCCTGAAGACCTCGTAGAACCCTTCATCGCAATCAAATCGGTGGTGGCGCGTTACGCCCCGCCTCTGGCGCAGGCAGTCTTGGCGGACTTCATCGAGCAGGGGCATTTTGCGAGACATCTTCGACGAGTGCGCGAAGTTTATGCCGGTCGGCGGGCGGTTCTTGTCGAAGAGGTAGAGAAGCGACTGTCCGGCGCCGTTCGACTGGCCGACAGCGTACCCGCCGGACTTCAGATGCTGGCATGGCTTGATTCAGGCACAGACCCCTACGAGGTGGCGCGGGCAGCCAGTCGCTGGCAGGTCGAGGTCACTCCGCACAATGGACTTGACGACGCTTCGCCGCATCTGGGCGCGCTTCAACTCGGATTCGGTGCTGTCGGCGAGGGCGAAATCAGAAGAGGCGTCGAGCGGCTGACGCGAGTGTTGTCGTAGCGGTCCGGCTCACAGTCGAAGCGCAAAGTTTGCAAGCGGGGCGAATGCACCGCTGCTCCCATTGTCGAATCCGATTACGCCATACAGGTCGACAGAAAACTTGTCACCAAAGAACCGGATACCCGGCACGATCAGGCCGGCGCCCCCGGCCCCCTGCCAGATCGGTAGGTAACTCTCGGCGAGCAACTTGAAGCTGTTGCTGATCTGATACTCGCCGCCAATGGATAACACGGCTCCGTCTGCCGTCTCGAAGTCGCCTGAGCCGAGGCTCCCTCCGAACACACCTGATAGTGCAAGGTTGAGCGACGCCACGTCCGATCCAATCGATGTTGCGACGTAAGGAAGGCCTGCTATGGCACCGTTGAAGTCAACTGAACTGGCAGTGGGCGCCACAACGGTGATACCGATCGCGACATCCGCCGATTCCGATTCAAGCAGCTGGCCTTTCGCGCCGCCGATGAGGATCCCGACGCCGCCGTCTCCAAAAACGTAGAAGGCCGCACCAGTCACGTCTACCCGATCTCCGACGGCGTAGGTAACGGATGGAAAGATGTACAGCGAAGTCCCGATACGAAAATCACCCTTGTTGCCGAGCGTTCGCCCGGTCGGGGCAAACGCGAGGCGCGTCCGTGTCGGATCAACGCGGTGGAACTTGCCACGAATCAGAGCCGTGATCTCCTTCACGCGCGACCGCGGAACCCGCTGCTCAACCCCGTCGCGGGTCATGATCACGATGGGATCGGCGTTTTCATCGGCAACCGTGCCGACCAGCACCGTGCCGTCCGTAAGAACGACGCGACGCAGCGAATCGGATTGCTGGGCGTGAACGGAGGCCGGCGAAAAGATGGCTGCCAATAGCAGCAGAACGAGTGGAGCGATGCGTCGCATGGGGGGCGTTAGTTGATTGCGGCGTTTTCCGAACGGAGAATATCCTCTAAGGATCGGCGATTGCCAAATCGGGTTAAGGTGGCCGCAAAGCAAGCGTTATTGCGATACAGCCGCGAGTGTCTCTAGATTGTCGTGTTTACCATCTCCGCGCAAAAACCTGAATGTCCAAACGACCAATCAATACGCTCGAAGATGCGGTGCAGTTTGTGCTCGACAACAAGGTCGTCACGGTCTTCGGAAGCAAGAAGTCCGATTGGCCGTCATTGTACGACAACGTCAATCGCACGGACAAGAAGCCGGAAGGTGGAG
>JAGQWL010000250.1 GCA_020437385.1 Bacteroidota bacterium | reverse complement strand
CTCTCTATCATCTTCGTTTCCGAGTGGTCAACAATTCGTTCATGCGTCGTCCGAAGCGCGCATGCTCTCCTCCGGCAGTTCGAGCCACAATGCGTTCAGCGACAGATTGATGTCCGAAATAAACAGGATCAGCGAAGCAATCAGGCAAAGCAGACATCCGGAAAACAGCAGAACAATCGCGACCGAAAGGTCCAGGTCAAGGAGCGCCGACACAAAGAGGCTGATAATCAGCAGGCCGGCGAGCAGCACACTGACTGAAGCAAACGCAATCGCGGCACGCACGATCCGGGCGCGACGAACAAGGACACGAAGCTGCGCCATAATACGCGAGCGATCCTCCGACGACGCGCCCTGAAGTTCGCCGGCCGATGCGCGGGAACGATCAATCACCCGGCCGAACCGATTGGTCATACTGAGGAGAAGCAACCCGATACCGGACACGAGGATTACCGGACCGATCGCAAGCTGAAGGGTTGGGACGAGGTCGTGAAAAGTCATACCGTCAGTTTTAGTGGCCGCCGAGACTCGCCTTTAATTGAACCGTCACCGTATCGCCGTCCTCTTTGTCGCCGCGAATCCGCTTCGGAACCGCAAGCAGCGTGCGACCATCCTTTCCCCGCCACACGCTCGTCGCCCACGATTGACCGTCAACGATGGCCGTGACCGGCGTTCGCCCCCAACCGTGTGTAACATCCGGCGCGTGACTGTCCGGCACGGGTGCGAATGTCCATCCTCCCTTCCCGGGGTACCGAAACAGGACAGACTTGAAACTCGTGGACTTCATAGATGCTCAGACGAATTAAAGTCAGCGCGGACGCCGGCTCTGCTCATAAAGCTCTATCCAGTCAGGCACCGTCATTTGCGACACCAGCTCCGCGATGAGATCGTACGGGATCTCGTCGATCTTTCGAAATCGGATGCAGCTCTTGCCCATGTCGAGTCTGTGCGACACGCTTTCCGCGTACGAAGTCTTGAACCACGTCAGCAGTTCGGAATCGGCGTACAGGCCGAGATGGTACAGCGCAATGTATCCCTTCTGATTCGCGAGATTGATAAACGGGAGAGGGAGCTTGGGATCAACATGATATCCCGGCGGATACGCGCTGTGCGGGACAACAAAGCCGGGCATCCGATATTGAATCACCTCATCGAAACCACCTGGCAGATTCTCTCGAACCACATTGAGCAGACGCTCAAACGCCGGCCGGCGATCTGCCGGCACGGCTTTGACATAGTCCCTTATCTCTTGCTTGACCATCATCATTCAGAAGATTCAGCGGGTCTTCGATTTTTTTTCTACCGGTAGCCCCGCTCGCCCGGAGCGTGGAGGGTACGTCCCTTCACCTCAATCTTCTCTGGTGCCTGCTCCACGGGAATGTTCGGTGCATCGTCAATCCAGCGTTCCGTCTTCGGGGCGGCCCAGCGGACCGCATTCCGCAGGATCATCCGGATTTCCTTCTGATAATAAATCGGATACGTTTCGTGCCCGGGGCGAAAATAGAAGACCTTCCCGTTTCCTCGCTTCCACGTTGCCCCCGACCTGAAGACCTCCCCGCCCTCGAACCACGAAATGAAGATCTGTTCGTCGGGAACTGGTATCCCAAACGGCTCACCGTACATCTCGGCATTCGGAATCTCGATATACCGATCGAGACCCTGGCAGATCGGATGGGAAGGTTGACAAACCCAGAGCCGTTCTTTCTCACCGGCCTCGCGCCAGCAAAGACTGCACGACGTCCCCATCAGCCGCTTGAAAATTTTCGAGTAGTGCCCCGAGTGCAGCACGATAAGTCCCATTCCCTCCAACACCCGCTTGTGCACCCGATCGACAACCTCATCTGCGACCTCACCGTGGGCGGCGTGCCCCCACCACGTCAGCACGTCCGTTCGATCGAGTAGGTCTGCCGTCAATCCGTGTTCGGGTTGATCAAGCGTTGCCGTTGCCGCGTTGATGGCCGGATCCTCGTTCAATGCATCCGCAATGACGGAGTGCATTCCGTCGGGATAAACCGAACGCACGAGCTCGTTGGTCCGCTCATGCACATTCTCGCCCCAGACTACCACCTTGATCGGTGAATCATCCGTCCCAAGTGATTCAGAACCCACTTCACACCTCCCGACAACATCAGTCGCAATCAAACAATTCGGAAAATCAGACTTGGCAGATATCGCGAGGCGGTCGAACAGATTCCACAGGGCCCGCGACACCACGCCGTTCGGACGTAAAGTACAGATACTGCAGCTCCGGAGACAGCGCTGCCGCAAAGTCTGCCTGCTCCGAATTCGCCGGCCGAGGAAAACGAACGGGCTTCGTCCGTCGTTCCGAATCGATCGATTTCACTCTTCGTGATCACTTTCTCCAGAGTTTATTGCGTGTGGAGATAGAGGCAATTAAGTCTGCCGCAAACTTCACCCAACCACACAGCAGCCATGAAAACGACACGATACACCTCACTCCTCGCCGCCTGCATCATGCTTGCCACCATCGTCTCTGGATGTTCGAGCTTTGGTGCCGAAGACGACTCGATTCCCAATCTAACCGGCGAATGGACAGGATCGCTCGTTACTCCGTCCGGTACGACCAACGGTGTCTTGCTGAATGTCACCGATGTCGCCGGCGAAATCACAGGCTACTACCGCGAATACATCCAACTGAGCAACGGAAGGACGCAGGTCACCGGGGGCGACATGTCGGGCAAGGCAATCGCTCGCGACCGCATCGAAATCCTGTTGGCCGGAGAGCGTCTGTTGCAGGTCCAGCTCAACAACAGTCGCATGTCGGGCTCCTACTCGCTCGTTTCACGTCCGTCGAGAACGGGAACGGTAAACGTCGAACGCGCTCAGTAGGATCACGGCCTTCAAAAACGCAGCTTCTATCCGAACACCGTCAGGTAGTGCCTTCGGAAGCGGAATCCGCGCGACGTAACCGTCGATCGCGGATTGCCGCGATTGAGAGGACGAGCATCCAGCCACCGATGATCAGCAGCCCGTACATCTCCCTGCTCATTTCGACGCCGGAGTCCTTCATCTCCCAGCTCGCGAACATCTGCAGGAACGGAATCCTGCCGACCACCGCCGGCATCAACGAAAGCGACCAGAAGATGCAGACGACAAGAATCGATGCCGGAAGCCAGTACAGACCGCGCACCCGGTTTGCGAGCAGACAGGCGACAGCACCCGCAAGGTAGACCGCGATCCACCGCAGCGGATCCGGGTCGTTGTATTGGACGGCAGCCCCGAATACGAATAGTGCGGCCATGAATAAATTCGCGTACTTCACTCTTCCCTCCAACGTGAATGCGGCACAGCCCGCGTACATCCCGCGCTCGATTATCGCGGCCCGTCTTCTTCCTCCTTGCCTTCCTGCTCCCGGGCCCATTCCTGCATCAAAGATACATCATCCATCTCCGGCGATTCGTCCAGAGAGCTCCAGTCGAAATGCTCATCAAGAGGATCGAGGGCAGTCTGGGGATCGAACAGCCTCTTGTCAGGCGCTACGGCCTCGTAAGGCGTCGTATCGGGCGTGTCCGTGAAAAAGTCTGACAGGTCCGTCGCACCCGCGTCGTATTGATTCAGAAACGGTACGCCAAGAACATTCCAGAAGGTCTTCATGATGCTCCCGAAACTATAATGGACCTTCGACACATATCCCTTCTTTGCCCAGGGCGACAGGACCATCAGTACACTTCGGTGCGCATCAACGTGGTCGACACCACCCTGCGGATCGTCCTCCGTGACGACAATCGCCATCTTTTCCCAGTACGGCGTTCTGCTCAGGTATTCGACCAACCTGCCAAGCGCGAGGTCGTTATCGGCCATGTAGCTTTCGAAGAAGGGATAGCCGTCGTCAACTCGTTCTGCGGAGCCATGATCATTCGGGAGAAACACCGTCAGGACCTGCGGAAGACTCTCGCCATCGGCCCACCGCGATTCGTACTCCTCGATGAACATGTCGAGCCGGAACTGATCCGGGATGCTCGTATTGTACGTCGCAAATCGACGCGACGTCCTGTCGAAAAGCGGACCCGGCATCGGGTAATTGATCGGTAGACGCGCACCGGTGTATTTGAATTCCTGCTCAAGAGCGGCACCAGCGAATTCAAAACCGAGGCCGAAGTTGAAAAAACTGATTCCAAATCGGTCGAAGTGATCCCAGATCGTACCGGCCTCGTTGTAATCCTCCGGATACACCGCGCCGGATGATCCAACAAAAGACAATACGCCGGGAGCCGTAGAGTTCACCCGCAACCGACGCCCGCCGCCGTAGCTCGCCGCAACTCCCGTCTCCGTCCACTCGTTCGGGTAGACGCCAACCAACCACCGATGACCGTCCGCCGAAACATCCGAATCACAATAAAAATTGTCGGCGATCCCGTACATGCGCGCGAGCTTCAGATGATTGGGCATCACCGTCATGTCGGCCAGGACCCTGTCGCCGTCACGACTCGTGACGGTCACACCCCTTCCGAAACGTGCAAGTGTCGGATCCCCGTTGCCCGCCGTCACCTGCCCGAAGACCTCATCGTACGTCCGGTTCTCCTTGACGACAAATACGAGGTGCTCAATCGGCGACCGCCGCTCGCCCGGGTAGATCGGCACCGGATTACGCGATCGCTCATCCTTCACGTCTCCCGCCCTTTCGAAACGAAAGTTGTTGCGGATGACCCGATCCGTGAACGTCGCGAGTGAATCATCAGGCGGAATGTCGATCACGTTGACGTAGCCGAACATCAGGTTGCCGACGTACGTGCCAGCCGGACCAGCCGCGAAGTCAGCCCCGCCGTTCGGACCACTTCCATGCCCCTTCGCATTCGCGACGACAAGCTTCCTGCCGTCGGGCGACACGGCAACCTTCGAAGGAAACCATCCGGTTGGGATGTGCCCCAGCACAGTCCGGGTCTTGGTGTCGACGACGGCGACGGCATTAATCCCGGCTTCTGCCACGTACAATCGGCTGCCGTCCGGCGACAGCGCCAGACCAAAAGGAATCACTCCGCGAAGATCGCCCAGTCTCTTGTCGAGCCTCAGCTCGATCGTCGACGCCACCGTGTCAGTCCGCAAGTCGATAACGGAGAGTTCGTCGTTGTTGCCGTTGGAAACGTAGGCGTGCGTGTTTGTCGACACGATACTGTTCGGACTCGAACCACCTACAACTGTTCTCCCGCCTACGTCTTCACCAACCAGCCGACCGGTCTTCACTTTCGAAACGATCCGCGGCTCGTCGACGTCCGTGACATCAATCGTCCACACGGAATACGCTTCTATCGCATTCGGATCACCGAGACCGGGTACCGCATAACCCTCAACCGCTGCGCCCTGCTCGGCTGCTTCGGTGTTGTAGGCGAACGGCGGAAACGAAGTGCCCTGTCTTTCATCGAAGTCGACGCCCTCGATGACGCTGTATTCGAACTGACCGGCATTGGCCACCAGGACCCGGGTTTCGTCCGGCGTCAGAGAAATGCCGAACGGGTACCGCCCTGCCGGAAGGCTCGCGATGGCCCGGCCCGCGGCGGTGTCAAAGACGACCACCCGGAAATTGGTCTGGTCAACGGCAAATATTCGAGTGCCGTCGCGCGTCAAAACAAGATCGCCGATGTAAGAGTCCTCGAAAGCACGATCACCTATTTGCACGTTGGCATCGAACGCGCCGATCCGATCGCCGCTCACCCGATCAAAAACGACCACCTTCCCCTCCATCCCTCCGCCGACATAGATCCGCGCGTTATCTGCCGAAATGGCGAGACCCATGAACACCGCTGCGAGGACACCTTCGTCTGTCTCGGCACCGTCCGGTATCTGCCTGACCGTGGCGTTGCCGGACAGAACATCTTCCAGAATCGAAATAGAGAATGGTCGTACACCGGAGTTGGCCGTGACGGCAATCGCTCCGTCGTGACTCAGCGCAAGACCATACGGATGCGGAGCCACCCGGTACTGTGCACCAACCGGTGACAGGACACGGCCGTTTGGTATCACGGTCTCTTCATTCGGCGCGACAACCGTTGGCCTGGATCCAGCGGGCGCTGAGGCAGTCCAGACACCGTCCTTGCATCCCGCGCTGACCAACAAAAGGAACGCAAACGTCGCTCCGCTGAGCGCTCGTCGTAATCGTGTCAAGAAGAGAGTACCACTACATCCGCAACCCATCACTTGCCGCCCGATTCATCGATTTGCGAAACTGAGTTGCCTGAAAGATAGGACCGGAGGGACAGTCAAAGGCAATTCCACGATTCAAAATCGGCAACGAACAACAGGTCTGGCGCCGAGCAAACGTGATGAGCCGGTTTCATTCCGAACGAATAACGGTGCGTGTGAGCGAGTTGCCGCCGGATCGCAGCGACACAAGATACACTCCGGAACCAACACGTGCCCCGGACTCATTCATGCCGTCCCACACAACCGTGGCGTTGCCGGCAGGAAGCCATCCGTCGTGAAGTGTCGCGACGCGCCGTCCCAGCATATCGTAGACAACCAGGGCCGCATCGCCGGACTCGCTGGTCCCGATCTCGACGGAGACCGCACCAGCAGACGGATTCGGATAGGTCGACAGATGCAACGTGGTCGCGGAGCCATCAGGCGATACGGAAGTCGAGGCCGACAACATCGACGCGATTACCGAAACGGCATCATCCAATGTGCTGGACGTTGCTGTCAATCCCTTGTAGGCAATTTTGCCGTCGGGACCAATAACCATCACTCTGTCATAGGTTGTTCCATACAGCGACGACATTGAGCTGGCCTGAAGCCCGAGCTTGTAGGTCACACCCGTCTGTGAACGAAATGCCGACACATTCGCCGGCGTGCCATTCCAGAGATCGAGCCCGATCGCTGCGAACAGTGTGTCGGAAGCGAAGGCCTCATGAACCTCCTTTTCCGTTCGATTGCCGACGGACAGGCAATAGGGGCATTGATATCCGAAGAGAAACACAAACAGGACTTTGCCCTGGTAATCTCCGAGGGAAACGGAACCACCTCCGAGTGCCGCATACGTAAAGTCCGGCGCAGGGTCTCCCTGACTTTGTGCAGACGCTGCCACTGCGGGAATCGCAGCAGTCAGCAAAATGGCGAGGGCTTTAGTAACGGCTTGCATCATTTGCCTCCTAGAATCTACTTGTCAATCTCACTTCCACGCCGTTGAAGTCCAGCACCTCGTAGCAAATTCCCGAGGTGCAGGCCGGACCTCCGCGGCGACGGCCGGCAAACACCGCCGCAGTATGATGCGACGTGGGCCGCCAGCTTCCGGTGACGCCGAACCAGTAGCGCGCGCCCACTTCAAATTCAGGGGTCGTCGGATTGTCCGTCAGGAACGGATCATCTGTTCGCTCCGCTGTGATGCCAACCGAATACCGGGCGATGTAGTCGAGTGAAACCGAAACGACGAAATTCGTGACGCCCCCAGCGAGCACGTCGCCGGACCTCGAGAACCGCTGCCCCTCGACACCGACCGACGTCGACCAGGAAGGATTCAGCGCAGCGCTGACGTAGCCTCCGGCCGATAGTCGCTTACGCTCCAGGCGAAACGCGTCTTCAGCAGCGTCCGCAAACAATTTCAGCGACGCATCGCGATCGATACGAGCGACCAGTTCCAGAAACAACTCGCGGAACAGGTAACGCCGGTCGAACCTATTTTCGGCGATCGTCGCATTCGCAGTCAGCGTCATGCCGCCCGAGGTGTGATAACCTTCCAGCTGCAGGCCCCGCTCGTCGATCACATTCAGCACGTGAGTGCTTCGATTCAGCACAACGTAGCTCTGTTCACGAACGAGCGAAGGTGGGTCATTGAAGCCGGATCCGAGGAAGAAGTTGTGATAGTCCTTTCCTTCCACGCTCAATCCGAACGCCCCGCGAGCGTAGGCGATCGATGCGTACGCTGCGTACCGGCTGTCGTCTCCGAAGTCGGCAATCCCGATGCCGTCATCGAGCGATCGCGCGTACTCGACATAGCCTGATACGCTGCTGACAAAGCTCGACACCGACAGCGAAGCAAAGTTGGTACTGGCCCGCTCCGTGTTGTTGCGGAGAAACTGCCCCCCGACCGTAACGCCGCCGATTCTCAAACCGATGTCGGCCGCCTCGATCAGATCCGGGCGACGCTCTCTTTCGTTGATCGTTGGAGCAAGCACATTTGAAAGCGGTCGTCCACGGACGAGGCCGGCGGACACACGGTCACCGCTGTAGCGCACGGAAACGCCACGGACGTCTCGATAGAAGCCTCGTCGGACGCGGGATGCAATATCCTCGAACACCACTCCCGGGATTTCATAAGCGCGAAGCAGGAGTCCGCGCCCGAGTATGTCATAAAAATGGCCAACGTTCAGCTCAGTACGCCGCGTGCGGTAGGTCAACCGATACTGCGAAAGCGACGTGTATTCGTGATCCGACTCCGGTGTCTGAAACGCCTCGACCCGGACGGCACCCACGATGTCGCCTTCGCGATACATCAGATTCAATTGATCGTACCCTGTTGTCAGATCTGCCGGTTCGGCAAATGGCAAATTGCCCGCCTGAAACTCGAACAGATTCGAGCCTGACAGCTGCGCGCTTGCCGTCCGCGCAACCAAGAACATTGAGTTCATCGTCAGGAGCATTGTCATGGTCGTCACCGCCGAACGTCTCATGCTGCGTATCTACTTTCGCGCATCGGCCGACGCTTCATCGAGCAGTCGATCCAGCTCGTTTCCGAATCGCTCTGCATCGCCTGGGCGGTAGCCCTCGTGCAT